>JBPOHC010000445.1:0-54458 GCA_052035985.1 Myxococcota bacterium
CGCGTCCGTGGCTCGCGGAGGCCGAGCGGGTGATCCCCTGCGCGGCGGGTGTGGTGCACGCGCTCTGGCCGCAGAACCTCTCAGCGGGCTCGTCGGCGGAGCCCGAGGCGATGTTCCAGCTCCTCGCCCTCTCGCTGATGCTCGCGTGGCAGCGCCGTCGATGGAACCTCGCCGCGGCCTCACTAACCGCGATGGTGCTGCTGCGCTACGAAGCGTGGCCGTTGCTCCCTGTCGCGCTCGCGATGAGCGCGTACGAGCGGCGAGCGAGAGAGGCCGCGCGCGTGTGGCTCGCCCCCGGCGTCGCGGTCGCGCTCTGGGTCGCGCTGCACCGCTGGAACACGGGCGAATGGATGTGGTTCCTGCGAGAGAACCGCGCCTACGTCGCCGACGCGTGGCGCGAGTTCGCGCTCGCCACGAGGCCGCTGCCGAAGGTCGCGCACCCGTGGCTCTGGTATCCGTACACGGTTCCATTTCTGTCAGCGCGAGAGTGGCTTTGGATCGTCGCGCCGGGTGTTCCGTGGCTCGCGTTGAGAGCGCCGAGGGCGCTGGTGATTCCGTCGGTGTCACTGCTCGCCGTGGTGATTCTCGTGTGGGTGACGCGGCGCAACCTGGGCCTCGAGCGTCACTTCACGGTGCTCATTCCGATGTATGCGACGGCCTTCGCGGCGGGTGTCGCGGCGCCCGTGAGCGCGCTGGCGTGGTGGGTCACCCGACGACGCGCAGAGCTCACGCGGCTGGCCGTGGTGCTCGCGACGCTGTGGGTGTGCTTCAGCTTCGGCAAGGCCCGCACGCGCAAGCGCGCGATGCTGCTGCGCGGTCACGCGGAGGCGGCGTTCGTGAGCGAGCGCGCCGTCGCGAAGACGCTGCGAGAGCGGGCCCGTGACGGCGCGACGGTGTTCACCGCCACGGCCGTGATCGAGGTGCTCACGGGCTTCGACGGGCGCCGCTTCGTCCGTTGGAAGCCGCGCGATGTTCGAGACGCTCACCTCCGACGCGGGGTGGAGCGGCACGGCGAGGCGTGGGTCGAGGGCCCTCCGTCAGAGCTCACGCAGCTGCACGGCGCGGAGGTGGTCTACCGCGACGCGACGAGGGTGCTGCTGCGCGTTCAGTGAGCGTCGCTCGGTGGCGGCGTCGCAGCGGCGCGCGCGAGTTCGACCGTGTGCGTGAGGAGGGCGCTGTCACCGGGCTCTCCGTGGCTCGGGACGACGACGCGCGCGGAGGCGTATCGCTCGGCCACGCGCTGCGCGGAGGCGGGCCACGCGGCGACGTCGGCGTCGGCGAGGTTGCCGAGGGCGCGCGATCCCGCGGGGCGGATCATGCAGCCGCCGAAGAGCAGCGCGCGAGAGGGCAGCCACACCACCACGTTGTCGAGCGTGTGCGCGGCGCCGGGGAAGAACACCTCGACCTCGGTTCCCGCGAGCGTGCGACGGTCGAGGGGAGACGATAGTTCGCCATCGAACGATCCGCCGCCGTGCGCTGCGACGAGGGCCGCGGTGGCCGCCGTGGCGTACACGGGAATGCGCGCTGCGTGGAGTTCCGCGAGTCCGCCGACGCGGTCGTCGTGCCAGTGGGTGACGATCGCTGCGCTGGGGAGCCTGCCGAAGCGCGCCCTCACCTGCGCGAGGAGGTCACGCGTCTCCGCGGGTCCCCACGCGGTGTCGATGAGGAGAAGCTCGGAGGGCCCCTCGATGACGAGCCCGTGCGAGGGGAAGAGGCCCATGCCTTCGAGGTGGTGCATCGAAGTGTGCAGCCACACGCCGTCGCCGATCGCGCGGAGCGTGACCGACGACGCGCTCGGAGCGCTCGCGGCGACCGCGGGAGACGACGCGTGATGCGCGCAGCCGAAGAGCGTCAGCGAGGCGCACACGAGGAGCGAACGCGCGGGATTCACGGGCGAGAGATGGCGACAGCGCAGAGGGGGCTGTCAAGCGTCAGCGCTCCCCCTGCGACTACCGCGCCCACAGATGCGCGAGGTCGATCTCGATGACGTCGAAGGGCTCGACGCGCACACGCGCATCGCCCCGCCACGTGCCCGTCGGACGAAACACCGAACCGTCGCGGCGAAACGCTTCGAGCGTCCGCTCGATCGGATCGACCAGCCACGCGTGCTCGACGCCCGCACGCGCGTAGAAGGGCATCTTCTCCGCGCGATCATGCACCTCCGTCGACGGAGAGAGCACCTCGCAGATCCAGTCGGGCACCGTGTCGAACGCCGCCGTCTCGGGCAGGTGCGGCATACGCTCGCGGCGCCATCCCACCAGATCAGGGTCCACGGGTTCGAAGTCCGCGTCGACGCCGAGCACGAGCTCGGGCTCCGTCTGGATCCACCACCCGCCAGGGCCTCCTCGCTGCAACTGGAAGGGCCCGTTGAGCAGCGTGCTGAGCGCGCTCACCGCGTTGATGTGCGGCGGCGCGGGGCGCGGCATCACGACGAGACGCCCCGCGATCACCTGCCCCGTCATGTGCTCGGGCAGCGCGTCGATGATGTCGCGGAACGTGCGGAGCCGCTTCGGCGCTTCGGGGTTCGGGCTCATCGCCCGCACTCTACCGCGTGTCACGCCGGAGGCGCGACGACACCGCGTCGAGGCCCATCACCAGCACCACGATCGCGAGGATCACCACCGTGACCTTCGCGTACTCGGCGCCGCGCATATACGTCTGCAGCAGGAAGCCGATGCCCTGCGCGCCCACGAGCCCGAGCACCACCGCGCCTCGCACGTTGAGCTCGAAGCGAAAGAGCGACTGCGACACGAAGTGCGGCGTGAACTGCGGCCAGATCCCCCAGCGGATCGCCTGAAGCCTCGTCGCGCCGACGCTCCACATCGCCTCGACGGGACCAGGGTCCATCGTCTCGAGCGTCTCGTAGAACTGCTTGCCCAGCGAGCCCACCGTGTGAATCGCCAGCGCGCCCACACCGGGAAACGCCCCGGGTCCGTACGCGCTCACGAGCACGAGGCCCACGATGAGCAGGTCGATCGAGCGGTTGAGGTTCGCCGCGAAGCGCGCCGCGCGACGGAGCCACCCCACGGGGTTCACGTTCTCCGCAGCGAGAAGCCCGAGCGCGAGCGCAAACGGAACCCCCGCCACCGTGCCCACGAGCGCGAGGCGGATCGTGAGCACCGTCGCTTCGAGCACCTCCGCGGCCACCGCGCGATCGGGCGGGAACATCCCTCGCAGAAAGATCCCGATGTAGCGCCAGCCGCGCATGAAGTCCCCGGGCGGGAGCTTCGCGGCTTCGCTTCCCCACGCGAGCGCGAGCGCGAAGACGGCCCACGCGCCGTAGCGTTGCGCGCGCGGCCACTTTCGCAGCGCCCCCGCGCCGAGCGCCGCGATGAGCGCCAGGAGCGCGCCGAAGATCGCGATGTGCTCGGGGTGTTCGAAGCGTCCCGCGCGGTTTCGCGACTGCTCGTCGCGCGTCACGCGGAAGGCCCTGCGCACGATGTCGTACGCGGCCGCGTCGGTGGGCACGAAGCCGTCGGTGCTGTTGAGCCTGCGGAGAATGGCCTTCCCCTCGTCGCTCTGTCCGAGCGCCACGAGCGAGGCCGTGAGGTTGCGAATGAGCAGCGGGTGAGCGCGCGCGAACTCCTCCGTCGTCACGATCGCGTCGCTCGGCACGGGCGGCGAGTACATCACCGGCCGCAGCCTCGGACCGGGGCGGTTCGCGAGGTAGCGCGTCCACGCGCCGGTGTGCTCCTCGGGCGGATCGGCCCACACGGCCGCGGCGTCGACCTGACCGCGCTGCACGGCGATCACGGCGGCGTCGTGCTGCCCCGCGAACACCTGCCGCGAGAAGAACCGCGACGGATCGAAGCCCCGCTCGATCACCAGGTACCGCGGGATCACGTAGCCGCTCGTGCTCGTCGGATCGATCCACGCGATCGACGCGCCGCGCAGGTCTTCGAGCGTGTGAAAGCGCGAGTCTTCGCGCACCACGAGGGCCGAGAAATACGTGGGCTTCCCGCGGCGGACCTGCGTGAGCAGCACGCGCACGCCGAAGAGGCGCTCGGCGAGCACGAGCGGCGACGGCGTGAGCCACCCCACGTGAACGTGGTTCGAGCGCATCGACTCGACCAGCGTCGTGTAGTCGAGCGTCACGCTGGCCCGCACGGGGATGTGAATGCGCTCGGAGAGCGCGCGCGCGAGCTCGTCGGCGGAGCGCTGGAGGGTCTGCGCGTTCTCGGCGGGGTTGAACCCGAGCACGAGCTCCGAGGGGATCTCTTCAGGCTGCTGCTGCGCGCGCGCGGGCCTCGCGAAGAGGAGCGTCGCGACGAGCGCGAGGAGCGTCAACGCGCGCATCACGCGGCCTCCGTGCGGGCCGGGTCGTTGTAGATCCCGTCGACGACGGCGTCGGAGAGCTCGCGCGCGGGGCCGTCGTGGACGATGCGTCCGCGGCGCATCCCGAGGATGCGATCAGCGTAGCGGCGCGCGTGCTCGATCGTGTGGACGTTCACCAGCACGGGCACCTCGCGGCGCTTCCCGTAATCTCTCAAGAGTTCGAGCACCGTGGCCGCGAGCTGCGGGTCGAGGGAGGCCGTGGGCTCGTCGGCGAAGATGGCGGAGGGCTCCTGCGCGAAGGCGCGCGCGACGGCGACGCGCTGCTGCTGTCCGCCCGAGAGCTCTCGCGCGAGGGCGTCGATCTTGTCGCCGAGTCCGACCTCCGTGAGGCAGCGGCGCGCGACCTCGCGGTCGTGCTCGCTCCACAGGCCGATGAGACCGCGGAGCCACGGGGCGTGCGAGACGCGCGCGGCCAGCACGTTGTCGAGGGCCGTGTACGACTTCACGAGGTTGAACTGCTGAAAGACGAATCCCACGCGAGCCCTCGCGCGGTAGAGCTCGCGGCCCGTCGCGGCGGTGACGTCGTAGCCTCCGACGAAGACCCGGCCCGACGTGGGCTCGATGAGCCGCGCGGCCGTGCGGAGCAGCGTGCTCTTGCCCGCGCCCGAGCGACCGAGGATGGCGACGAACTGTCCGCCCGGGACCGCGAGGTCGACGTCGTCGAGCCCGACGGAGCCGTCGGGCCACGCCTTGCGGAGCTTCTCGATGCGAATCCCTTCGCTCATGGAGGAAATGCGCTCCTGCGGCGCTGCGAGCGGTGGTCTACGGATGGTCGAAATTGGGGACGCGGATGCACTCCGCGTCGAGCGGCGGAGCACCAGGCGCGTGCTGCGTGGTGACGAGCACGGCGAGCGAGTCGGGCCAGCGGCGGCGGAAGACGTTGCAGTTGCCGGGCTCGTTTTCGAAGGTGGCGACGACGCGGCCGAGCTCGTCCATCGCGTCGAGGACGCGGATCTTGAACGCCGTGTCGTTCTCTTCGAAGGTGGGCTTGAAGACCAGCTCGCAGCGCGGCACACCGATGGGAAAGCCGTCGTCGCGGAGCGTGCGCACGGTGCCCACGAGCATGCCGGGGATGTCGCGCCCCGTGAGGTAGACCACCGTGGCGCCGCGGTCGTGGCAGGCGCGCGCGAAGGGGACGGCGCCGCGCACGGGGATGTCGTCGGCGCAGGCCGCGTCGGTGAAGAAGCGCGAGGCCCAGGTCTTCTTGGCGCGCGCCACCACCGAGGGGTCGACGCCGAGGGGGAGCAGCGTGTCTTCGATGAGGTACTTGAGGTCGTCGATGCCGAGCGACCGGATCGCGACGGCGTCGCGGGCGTGCTCGTGCTCGAGCGACGCGGCGAAGGCGTGGAGGATGCGGAGGGTGCGCCCGCGGTTGTCGTAGAGGGTGCCGTCGAGGTCGAAGATCACCACGGGGCGCTCGGCGCGGAGGCGCACCACGTCGTCGAGGATTCGCTGGAGGGGATGCTCGGTCACGCGCGCGAACCTACCGTGATTCTCCCGCGCGACGCGAAGATTCCACAGGCCGCGGCGGGAGCGCGCGGGGGGCGCGGGAGGGGCGCGGCGCGCGTCCCTTGACGGAGTCTTCCGCCGTCGGAGGGCGCCGTGCGATGCTCCGCGCAGGTGACACCCGATGCCCGCATGGCTCCAAGAACTGGTCCCGATCGTCGCGCTGCTCGCGGTGATCTCCGCGGTGATCTCACGGCTCCCGAAGGTCGACCTCGGGCACTCCCCTGAGTACGTCCGCCGACGCGTGCAGAACTGGCTCCCCGTGGGGCTCACGTACGCGTTCCTCTACATGGGGCGGTACAACCTCAACTCCACCATCGGGCCGGTGTTCGAGAAGTCTCAGTTCTCGACCATCTACGGCTGGGGGACGCTCGCCTACGGGATCTCGTTCATCGTCAACGGCCCCCTCACCGACCGCTTCGGCGGCAGGGCCACGATCATGGTCGCCGCCATCGGCGCGGCGCTCGTCAACGTGGTGATGGGCGTGATGGTCACGGGCGTCGGGCACGCGCCGCACGGTCACCCCGAGCTCGTGCCGCTCTTCGCCGTGCTCTACGCGGCGAACATGTACTTCCAGAGCTTCGGCGCGGTCTCCATCGTGAAGGTCAACTCCGCGTGGTTCCACCTCCGCGAGCGCGGGACCTTCGGGGGCATCTTCGGCGTGCTCATCTCGCTCGGGCTCTACTTCGCCTTCGACTGGTGCAAGCTCATCGTCGAGCACAGCTCCGTGCCGTGGGTGTTCTACGTCCCCGCGGCGATCCTCGTGGTCTTCGCGGCGCTCGACTTCGCGCTCGTGAAGGACACCCCCGGCGAGGCCGGTCACACCGACTTCGACCTCGGCGACGCGACGGGCGCCCACGACGGCGAGAAGGCTTCGGTCTTCGACGTCGCGAAGCGCATGCTCTCGAACCCCGCGATCCTCACGATCGCCCTCATCGAGTTCTGCAGCGGCTATCTCCGCAACTCGATTCTTCAGTACTACAAGCCCTTCGCCAGGGACCTCGGGCGCGTCCCCACGGAGGCCGCGCGCCACGCCGCCGCCGCCGCGGGTCAGACCCTCGCGAGCGATTTCGTCCACGACCACTGGGGCATGCTCAACTGCGTCGCGGGCATCCTCGGCGGCATGGTCGCGGGGATCATCTCGGACAGGGTGTTCCAGTCGCGTCGCGGACCGGTCTCTGCCGTGCTCTACGGCGTGATGATCGCGGGCGCGCTCCTCATGTTCGTGACGCTCTCGACGTCGGCCGTCGGCTGGGTCGTGGTGCTGATGTCCCTCGCGATCATCGGCGTCCACGGCATGCTCTCGGGCACGGCCTCGATGGACTTCGGCGGCAAGAAGAACACGGGCATCGCCGTGGGTCTCATCGACGGCTTCGTCTACCTCGGCGTCGCGACAGAAGCCTTCGTGCTCGGCAAGGTGCTCCCCGAGGGAGAGGCCAAGCACAACCCCGCCAACTGGTGGACCTGGCCCGCCGCGATCCTCCCCGCGGCCATCATCGGCTTCACCCTCGCCCTCCGCGTCTGGAACGCCAGGCCGCAATCCAAGGCCCCGGCGCACTGACGGGATTGCGCTTCGCCCCCTCCGACGCCATGTCCCCGCGGCGATGACCCCCGACGCAGCGCCTCCCTTCCGCTTCTCGCGCGAGAGCCGCATCCGCATCGACGCCGACGGACGCGTCTGGCACGAGGGCGAGCGCGTCGAACACCCTCGCCTCGAGCGGGCGCTCCTCTCGTGGGTCGACTTCGACGACGAGGCCCGGCGCTACGTGCTCCGCAACAGCCTCGACTGGTGCTGGATCGCCGTCGATCTCGCGCCCCTCGTCGCCCGCGCGGTGAGCGTCACCGACCACGGCGTCGAGGTCACCCTCTCCGACGACGCGCGCGAAGCCCTCGTCCTCGACACCGTGCGCGTCTCGCCCGACGGAGAGGTCTGGGCCTACGTCCGCGGGGCATCGCTCCTCTGCCGCTTCGATCGCGCGGCGGCCTTCGCGCTCCTCGACCGCGCCGTCGAGTCACCCGACGGCGGCTACGCCCTGCGCCTCGGAGAACAGACCTTTCCGTTGAAGCTCCTCGCGCCCGGGGAGCGCCTTCCGCCGCGGCCCGGCGGTCCCTTCGCCGTCGCTGCGCCCTCGACATCCGACCGCGGAGGGTGATACCCGAATGAGCCTCACCGACGGAATGGTCACGGTCACGCTCTACACCCGCGCGGGTTGCCACCTCTGCGACGACGCGAAGCTCGTGCTCGACGCGGTCCGCGAGGCGCGCCCCTTCACCCTCGACGTGGTCGACATCGACACCGACCCGGCGCTCGTGGCGCTCTACACCACGGAGGTCCCGGTGATCACGGTCAACGGACGGAAGGCTTTCAAATACAGGCTCACGGCGGAGGCGCTCAACGACCGCCTCGACCGCGCCGCGCGCGATGAGGATGCTCCGTGAGCAAGTCGAAGAAGTCCGACACGAAGAAGCACGACGCCGAGAAGCCCGCCGAGAAGAGCGAGCAGGTCGTCGAGGCGAAGCCCCTCATCACCCCGCGAAAGCGCGTGTTCGCGTGGATCCGTCGGTCGCCCGCGGTGGCCGCCGGGGTGCTCGCCTTCGTGGCCGTCTCGGTCGCCTCGGGCGTGAGCTTCGGCGTCGCCGCGCTCGACGGCGAGCAGCGCAGAGAGGCGCAGCTCATCGCGATCCTGCGGCCCGAGTACCAGGGCAACGACCGCACGGCGCCCGACTTCACCCTCAACGACCAGAACGGACGCCCCGTGCGCCTCTCGTCGCTGCGGGGCAAGACCGTGGTGCTGCACTTCTGGTCGCGCGACTGCGCCCCCTGCGTGCGAGAGCTCACGGAGTCGCTGCCCGCGTTCGACGAGCTCGTGCGAGGGCGCAGCGACGTGGCCCTCGTGCTCGTGGGAACGGAGCGCCGCGAAGACGTGGCCGCGCTCATTCCGCCGGGCTTCACGTCGCCGCTCCTCTTCGACCCCGAGCGCGCCATCGTGAACGGGCGCTACGGGACGCACCTCTTCCCCGAGACCTGGGTGATCGACCGCGACGGCGTGATCCGCGCGCGCTTCGACCACACGATGGAGTGGGCCTCGCCGGTGTTCGTCCAGTACGTGACATCGCTCCGCTGAAGCGCTGTATTCCCCGCGAGTTCGAATTCGACAGAGGGTCGTGAGGGTACTTGACCGCGTCCGAGGGTCCGCCTACACCGCGAGCCCGATATGCACCCGGTAATGTTCACGATCCCAGGGGGGATGTTCAAACTCATCGTCCCCCTGCTGATCCTCTGGGGATGTTTCTCGATCGTCGTCTCCGTCAACCGCGCTGCACCGCAGCCGAAGAAGAAGGACGACAAGACAGCAAAGGGCGACAAGCCCGAAGCCGCGCCGGAGTCGAGCTTCACGCTCCCGGCAGACTCTCCCTTCAACGCCCTGGTCTCGATCCTCATCGGCCTCGGCGTGTTCGCCTTCGCGGCGCCCGTCTCGCTGCCCGGTGAAGGCGCGGCGAAGATCCTCCCGCTGCTCAAGGGCTTCGCCAACGGCGCCAACTGGCGCGCGCCGTGGGAGTCGCTCCCGATCTACTCGTACGGCGTGATGCTCGGCCTGTCGCTCGTGGCGGGCTGGTACATCGTGCTCGGCCTCATGCGCCGCCAGTGCCCCGAGACCGACAAGGCGCGCATCGAGGAGTACATGCGCCACATGGCCGACTGCTACGTGTTCACGGCGTTCACCGCCGTGGCCGGGTCGCGCGTGCTGTACATCCTCACGAACCTCAGCGAGTTCCCGACGCTGTGGTCGATGCTCAAGCTCCGCTCGGGCGGCCTCGTCGCGTACGGCGGCTTCCTCGGCGGCCTCCTCGGCTCGATCATCTTTCTGCGCAGCAAGGGCTACCGCCTCTGGCCCTGGGCCGACGCCGCGGTGCCCTCCCTCGGCACGGGTCTGATGATCACCCGCATGGGCTGCTACCTCTACGGCTGCGACTTCGGCCGTCCGCTCTCGCCCTCGGCGCCGGGCTTCCTCAAGCGCCTCGGGTCGTTCCCCCACTGGAACGACAACCACGGCTCGCCCGCGTGGCAGCAGCACGTGCAGCTCGGCTTCCACGCCGACCCCCGCGTGTGCGAGCGCGACTACCACGGCGTGTGGAGCACCACCGAGCACGTCTGCAAGATCCCCTTCAGCACGCAGCACTCGGTGCCCGTGCACCCCACGCAGCTCTACGAGTCGCTCATGGGCTTCACGATCTTCGTCGTGCTCATGTGGATGTGGCGCCGCCGCAAGTTCGAGGGCGAGATCTTCCTCTCCTTCGGGATCCTCTACGGCATCGGCCGCTCGCTCCTGGAGATCATCCGTGACGACGCCGAGCGCGGCGTGATCGGCCCCCTCTCGACCTCGCAGTTCATCGGGATCGTCTCGACCCTGATCTGCATCCCGCTCTACCTGCACATGCGAAAGAACGGCAAGAAGGCCGAGCCCGCGAACCTCTTCGCCGCCGTCCCCTCCGCCTCCTGACCGCCCCTCCGATTCAGCCGTCTGACCACCCCCTCCCTGGGGCGCTGGTTGACGGAACACTCGAAAACACAGTCTTTTTCGCCGCCCGCGCATCACAAGGCGTGTTCGAGATGCGCTTTGGGGTAATGTCCGCCCGGCGCGATGCTTGTTGCGGTCATCGGAGACGTGCACGGGAGATTCTTCCGTGTCGAGGAGTGGGTCGAGGAGCTGGAGAAGAACCTCGCAGAGCCTGTCGCCATGGTCCTCGCGGTGGGTGACGTCGAGACCTTCGCCACCCCCGACGACCACCGCCGCAAGTCGACCAAGCGCAACATGCCCGCCGAGTTCGCGGCCTACGCGCGCGGCGAACGCGCCATGCGCCGCGAGTTCATCTTCGTCGGCGGCAACAACGAGGACTTCGAAGACCTCGAGCGCTTTCCCAACGGCGGCGAGCTCGTCTCCGGCGTGCGCTACCTCGGGCGCGCGGGCGTCCGCACCATCAACGGCCTCCGCATCGCGTTCCTCTCGGGCATCTACGCGCCGACGCGCTTCGACCGTCCGCGCGTGCCCGCGACGAGCGCCGAGAGCAGCAAGCAGGCGGGGTACTTCCGTCAGGCCGACGTCGACGTGGTGCGCTCCGTCCCCGCGGCCGACGTGCTCATCCTCCACGAGTGGCCCCGCGGCATCGCTGGTCGCGACAGCGCCGTCGCCCGCGCAGGCGCCCGAGGCATTCGTCAGCGACACTGGCCGCAGGTCGGCAACCCCCACGCCGCAGCGCTCGTGAGCGGGCTACGTCCGCGGTGGGTCTTGTGCGGTCACCTCCACGTCCCGCACGCCGCCACGCTCCGTTGGGACGACAGCCGCGTGACGCGCGTCGCGTGCCTCGATCAGGCCGCGCGCGCCGACGGCGGGCTCCTCTGGATGCGCTGGGAGGGCAGCGTCGTGAGGGCGGTCGGCTGGGGCACCTCGGGCGAGGTCTCGTGGCGCCCCGGTCAGCCCTGGGACGAGCGCCACACCGCGTCGCGCATTCGCATCGAGCCGCGCGAGCGCAAGGGGCCGATGAGCGACGAGGCGCCGATGGACGACGACGACGCGCCGCCGGACCTTCACCCCCCGTCAGAGCCGCCGTCGGGCGCCGCGCCCGAAGGGCGATAGGGCGGATCGGGGTCGGCGCAGCAGCGGAAGCCGATCTGGTAGTAGATGAAGCCTTCGTTGTGCGCCGTCGTCGCGGGACGACAGCGCGCGCGAATGGGCCCCCACCAGCCGCCCTTGAGGGCCGAGTCGAAGGGCTGGCCGGTCTCATTCACGGTCCACTCGTCGACGTTGCCCGTCATGTCGTGGACGCCCGCCCAGCTCACGCAGCGCGGCATCGACCCCGAGGGCATGGCGCCGTAGAGCCTGGCGCTCTCGTCGATCTCGTAGCGCGAATCACCGAGGCGCGCGCGGTCGGGCGCCGACGGTTGAAAGTCGATGCGACACGCCGTGCGATCGCGCGAGAGGCCGTAGGGGTACGGGGTGAAGTTCGGTCCCTCGCACGAGAAGGTCCACTCGGTCTCGGTGCAGAGCCGCTTGTTCTGCGCGCGACAGAGTCTGCGGGCCTCGTACCAGCTCACCATCACCGTGGGGCTCACGCCGGGCTGGTTCGGGTACTCGTAGCGGTCGATGCACACGGCCATGTGGCGCCGTCGGCTCGTGCAGCGGGGCGGTTCGAACTCGGCGCACTGGAGCTGCGTGGGCTCGTCGAGCCAGCGGAGACACTTCTGGTCGACGTTGACGCACCAGTCTCCTTCGGCGAGCACCATGCCGTTCGGGCACGAGCGCGCGACCTCGGTCGAGGCGTCGACGGGCGCGCTCACGGAGGCGTCGAGGGAGGGCGTCGCGGGGCGCTCCGCGGGCGTCGAGCGGCGCGTGGGCGCAGGGCGTTGGGCGCGAGGCTGCGCCCTCGCGGGGAGGTGATCGCAGAGGAGGCCGACGGCCACCGCGGAGACAAGGAAGGCCGCCGTGTGCGGCAGCGTGCGTTTCATCATCGGAGCTCCAGAGACGGGCGGAGGAGACACCATGCGCGCGCGGGACGCCAGTAATTCATGGCGATCGCGCGCGAGCTCCGACACGAAACGCGGCGCATCGACACGGCGTGGAACTGGTGGCATGGTCGCGCCCGCTCGCGGTCACGACCGTGCAACACCGCACAGGATGTCGGCGTCATCGGGCAGAAAAGGACGTAGAGCTCGACATGATCATCGCGGACGGCACCATCGTGGCCATCGACTACACGCTGAAGGCGGAGGACGGCAGCCTCATCGACACCTCGGAGGGCGACGAACCGCTCTTCTACCTCCACGGGTCGGGTCAGGTCGTGCCGGGCCTCGAGGCCGCGCTCCTCGGCAAGACCGCGGGAGACAAGCTCTCGGTGACCGTGAAGCCCGACGACGGCTATGGCCCGCGCCGCAACGACCGCGTGCTGACCGTGCCGCGCGAGTCGCTCCCCGAAGGCCAGGAGCCCGAGGTGGGCATGCAGCTCGAGGCGCAGGGACGCCGCGGCGAGCACATCGTCCTCTGGGTGACCGAGGTCAACGAGAAGGAAGTGACCCTCGACGGCAACCATCCCCTCGCGGGCCACACGCTCTTCTTCGACGTCGAGGTCAAGAGCGTGCGAGAGGCCACGAAGGACGAGCTCAAGCACGGCCACGCGCACGGCCCCGACGGCCACCACCACCACTGAGTCAGATGTTCATCGGGAGGCCCGCGCGCTCCCACAGCGCCGTGCCCGCGAGGTAGAAGAGCAGCGCCCCGGCGCCCGCGTACGTCGCCCCGATGCAGTCCGCGCGAGAGATCCTCTCGGGCGTCCGCTTCCAGAGAAACACGGCCTGCGCGATGGGCGCCGCGACCATGAGAAGCTCTCTCGTGAGCACGGCGCCCGTGAGCCTCGCGCCAATGAGCACCACGGCAGACACGGCGCAGAGCGCGTAGATGATCGCGGCGCTCACGCGAGCCCCGTGCACCACGGGGTACGTCGGGACGTTCACCGCGCGGTCTCCGTCGACGTCGCGCAGGTCGTAGAGCACTTCGAAGGTGTGCTCGAAGAGAAAGAAGAACGCGATCACCGCGATCACTCCCGCGACGGGGAGCGTGAGCGCGCCCGCCACGCCGAGGATGGGATAGAGCCCCACGCTCAGCACGAACATGAACGCGCTCATGGAGTTCTTGAAGACGTAGAGGTCTTTGAAGCGTCGCATCCCGCGCGGCGTCGGGACGATGCGGTAGCTGTACCCGAGCCCGAGCGCGTGAAAGACCGCGCGCACCACCGCGAGCGGCAGCGGGAGCGCGATGAATCCCCACGTGAGCGACGCGGCGAGGGCCGTGAGCGTGAGCT
The DNA here is from genome assembly GCA_052035985.1 of Myxococcota bacterium. Lineage (GTDB taxonomy): Bacteria > Myxococcota_A > Polyangia > Polyangiales > CAISKJ01. Next base: position 13,696 of record JBPOHC010000445.1, read on the forward strand.
GGGTGATGACGCGCGCGTGGCGGGCGACGAACTCCGTGGCGGCGATTCCGTTGAGCCGGTCTTCGTCGACGTCGGTCGCGCGGTTGAGGAGGTTCACGATGCACCAGTCGAAGCCGCAGAGGAGCGCGAGCCCGACGGGGTAGTGGCCCTTGAACAGGTATCCGAAGGCGACCGTGGCCGAGGCCGCGATCGCGACGATGTGGAGCCGCAGCGCCGACGCAAGTTCGCTCATCGCGGCGCGGAGGGTATCCCCTCACGCGGAGCGATGTCACCGCGCGATGACGTTGTGCGCCGCGGCGCGCGGGTGATATGCGCTCGTGGCGATGCTGCTGCTCGAAGTCGCGTGCGTGGCGATCGTCGCGGTGTACTTCATCGCGCACCGCGGAGACCCCGCGATGCGACGCGACGCGGTGCTCCTCGCGGTGGCCGCGCTCGCGGGCGAAGACTCGATGATCCGCGCGTACGGCTTCTATTCGTACGCGCCGGGGTGGCACCTGCGCGTCGATCAGGTGCCGCTCTTGATCCCCGCGATCTGGGCGCCCGTGGTGCTCTCTGCGCGACGCGTCTCGCGCGCGCTCTCGACGCGTGGCGGAGCGAGCGAGGCGCTGCTCACGGGGGCGCTCGTGACCTTCGACGCGTCGCTCATCGAGCCCATCGCGGTGCGCGCGGGCCTGTGGTCGTGGACGGAGCCCGGGGTGTTCCACGTCCCCGTGATCGGGATCGTGGGGTGGGGTGTGTTCGCGGCGGCGGCGACGTGGGTGCTCGATCGCTTCGAAGGCGCTTCGAAGCTCGCGGTGATCGCCGTCGCGCCCATCGCGACGCACGCCGCGCTGCTCGCGCTGTGGTGGGGTGGATTGCGGTACGTGCTGCGCGACGAGCTTCCTTTCGGGGTGATCGCGGCGGTGATCGCCGTGTGCTCGGTGGCGTACACGGGGGCCGTGCTTCGAACGGGCGCGCGGTTGCCGTGGCGTGAGCTCGCCCCGCGCGCGGCGGCGACGGGCTTCTTCGCGGCGCTCCTCGCGGGGCGGGCGGACGTCACGCTGATCGCGTGGGCAGCGCTGTTCACGCCGCCGTGGCTGGTGTTCTGCGTGCGGGCTTCGAAGCGCTGAGCGGACGCGCGGCGAGGCAGCGGGAACCGCAAGGGGCGCAAGGGGAGAGTAGGGAGTGGAGGCGGTGACGGGAGTGTTGGGATGACGTGGCCGATGTCCTGAGCCCGGCGGTCCTGGTGATGGGGTGTGCCGTGGTAGATTCGAGGCATGAGCTCCTCTGTTCTGGCTCCCGCGCGCACCGCTCCGCCCGCCGTACTCAACGGCGTGTTGCGGCCCGAGGAGCTGCCCCCGACACAACCGCTGCCGGATGATCCCGCGACGCGCGATGAGCGCTATATGCGCCTCTCGAAGTGGCTCGCGGAATGGGAGAAGGAGCCGCATGACGACGAGCCCGTCTGGGACGTCGCAGAGCTGTTTCCCCCGGGTCGCGATCGATGAAGCTGATGCTCGACACGGGCGTGCTCGGGATGGTCTGCCACCCGCGCAGGCACGGCGACGTGCGCATGTGGCTGCGCGGCGCGCTGGGGTTCCGTTCGCACACAGTGCTGGTGCCCGAGATCGCCGACTACGAGCTTCGACGGAAGCTCCTCCAGCTACGAGCGACCGCGAGTTTGGCCGTGTTGGACCGGCTCGCGTTGGAGGCGACGTACATCCCGCTCGACACCGCGACGATGAGAGACGCCGCGATGCTCTGGGCGAGGCTGCGCGCGCTGGGCTCTCCCACGGAGCGTGACGAGGCGCTGGGTGGCGATGTCATCCTCGCGGCCCAGGCTCTCCGCGTCGGGGCGGCAGTCGTCACGGACAACCCCAAACACCTCGGACGACTCGTCACGACCTGCGCGTGGAGCGATGTTCCGACGGAGATGTGAGGGTTCTGATCCGCCGAGAACGGGCTACTTCACCGGACCGACCCGACGCCGATGCGCCACGATCGGACGCTCGTCCGCGCGAGCCTGCGGCTGCACGTCAGGCGCGACCGGCGCGGCTTGAACGACCGGCGCGGCTTGAACGACGGCGGCGTCTGCGAGCGTCGGCGCGGCGGCGCGCACGACGGGATGCGCCTGCACCGCCGCCTGCGTGGAGGTCGTGACGGGCGACGGGGTGCTCCGTGACGCGAGCAGCGCGCCCGTGACCAGAAGCGCACCCACGAGGAGCGCCGCGACGATGCCTCCCCAGAGCGCGCGACCCTTGCGGGGCGGGTCCGCGGGGCGCGACGCGGGCCTGAAGGTCTCTTCGCCCACGACCGGAAACGGCGTCGGAACCGACACGCGCGGCGGCATCGTGGCGTAGGGCACATGCGACATCGGCGCGGGCAGAGGGCCCACGGGCTCGTTCGTGAGCGACGCGATGGGCGTCAGCGACGAGATCGGCGGCGCCACCATCTGCATCGGCGGCGACACGTGCGTCGCCACGCGCTGCCTCGGACCGGGTGCGGTCGTGGTCGGCGGGTCCATCGTGATGATCGGCGGAGCGCTCTTGCGGATCGCCTCGATCATCCCGGGCGAGACCCGCGGGATCATCGAGGTGACGGCGTCGGCCTCGTCGTCGTCTTCGATCGCGGGCGCGCGGTGCTCGTCGGGAACGTCACTGATGCGCGTCCGCTCGGACTCTTCGGGGGCCTCGACGTCGGACGCGACCGCCGTGATGTTGGTCCGCTCGCCGACGTCCGTACGCGCGCCCACGTCTGTACGCGCGCCCACATCTGTACGCGCGCCCACATCTGTACGCGCTCCCACGTCGGGGCTCACCCCGAGGCCGAGCTCCTCGAGCGAGGTCGCGCCCACGGAGGCGAGGAGCTCCTCCTTCCACACGGCGCGCACGTGCTCGGAGCAGAACGGGAGCAAGCCCACGCCGAGCTCGCGCACCGAGGCGAAGCGCATCGCGGGGTCACGCTCGAGCGCCCGCATGATCAGCGCGTCGAGCGCGGGCGGGATGTCGTGACGCAGCGTCGCGGGGCGGACGATCTCCTCGTTGGTGATCTTGAAGAGCACATAATAGAGCGAGTCGCCGTCGAAGAGCTTCTTCCCGATGAGGCACTCCCAGAGGATCGACCCGATGGTGAACTGGTCGCTCCGCACGTCCATCGAGCGCGCCTGCTCGGCCTGCTCGGGAGACATGTACGAGGGGCTCCCGACCATCGAGTGCGCGCGGGTCATGTCGCCGCCCACGATGCCGCTCAGGTCTTTGATCACCCCGAAATCAAGGAGCTTCGGCTCGATCACACCGGGCCGACGCGCAACGAGGAAGATGTTCCCTGGCTTGAGGTCGCGGTGCACGACGCCCTGATCGTGAACGGCGCCGAGGGCCGACATGAGCGGCACGAAGAGGTCCGCCACCTCGCGCACCGAGAGGATCCCGTCTCGCTTGAGCCTGTCGAGCAGGGTCTCTCCCGCGAGGAGCTCCATGGTCATGAAGTAGTGGCCGTCGAACTCGCCGACGTCGAAGACCTGCACGACGTTGGGGTGCTCGATCGCGCCCGCGATCATCGCCTCGCGCTCGAAGCGCTGAAGATCGTCACCCTGACCCACGAGCGAGCGGTGCAGCACCTTGAGCGCCATGCGCTTCGCGACGGTGGTCTTGATGACCTCGTACACCGCGCCCGAAGCGCCCTCTCCGAGGTGCTTCACGATGCGGTAGTCACCTACCTGAGTGCCCGGCGGAAACGCTCCGTCTGTGCTCCCGCTCATGGATTTCATCGTCGCACTACGGCCTCGCGCGCGTCAACCGCTCCCGAGAGACCGAACGCTACGAGAAGAGCGTCGCGAACTCGCGGCCGAACTCCAGCGGCTGCGGGCGGTCGTTCGGTGACCGCGCCGTCGCCGCGCGGAGCAGCTTCGTGAGCGCGCTCGGAAAGCCCCGCACGCGCTCCGTGTCCTCGAGCGGATCTCTCTGCATGTGCGCCAGGATGCGGTCGCGCATCGCCGACACCTCGTCGAAGAAGGTCCGCCCCGTGAGCACGTTGTAGACGGTGCCCGCGAGCGCGTACACGTCGGCGCGACCGTCGAGCTCCAGCGGGTCGAGCACCTGCTCGGGCGCGATGTAGCCCGGCGTGCCCGCGACGAAGCGTCCGACGGCCTCCTGCGAGACGCGCATCGCGCGCACCATGCCGAAGTCGATCACCACCGTCGAGAGCGGCGGCGTGCGCGCCGGGTCCCTGTGCTTCGCCGGATCGAAGGTCTCGCCGCCCTGAAGCGGCAGACGCAGCCACAGGTTCGCGGGCTTGATGTCTCGATGCACCAGCCCCGCCGCGTGCAGCGCCGCGAGCCCCGCGCAGGTCTCGGGCACCACCTGCCGGAGTTCGAAGAGCGACATGAGCCGCGCGCCCGCATACGCCTTGAGGTCCGCGCCGATGAGGTACTCGAGCACGAGGTAGGGCACCCCGTTCGAAACCCCGCGGTCGATGATGTTCGCGACGTGGGGATGGTAGAGCCCCGCGAGCGCCTTCGCCTCGTCGACGAAGGACGCGAGGATCGCCGCGCGCTCCTTGTCGTTCGCGTCGGCGAGCGTGTCGGCCTTCGGGATCTTCAGCACGAAGTACCTGTCTGCGCCGGGCTTTCGCACGAGCCACACCGAGCCCACACCGCCCTCTCCGAGCGGTCGCAGGAGCTCGTAGCCCTCGATCACCTGCGGCCCCTGCTTCTTCGGCGCAGGCGGCGGAGGCGGCGTGCGACGCACCGCGGAGGTCACCGCGGCCTCGACGAGCGCCGACGTCACGGGACCGAGCGAGCCGAACCACACGCCGAGCGACGAGAGGTCCCTCACCCTGATCGCGCGCGCCACGAGGGCCGCCACGCGCGGGGCGTTGTCGGAGACGAATCCCTCGTCGTGCTCGCTCGGGTGCAGCGCCTTCACCGGGTCTTCGAGCGCCGCGTGGAGGCGCTCCGCCGCGAGCGCGAGCTTGAGGCACAGCGCTTCGAGCGTGGGGCGCGTGCCCGACGCGGCGGTGAACTCCGAGAGCGCGGCGCCGAAGCCGAGCAGCGCGCGAGAGAGCTCGGTGTCGTGCGCGTGAAGCCCCGTGAGGGCCTCGGAGACCGTCTCGCGCCAGGGTCCCTCCGCGGCCTTCGGGCGCACGGTCTCGGGCTTCGGACCATCAGACGAGAGCGTCGTGCGGGTCACGTCGACAGAGACCGCCGCGCGGATCACGTCGGCCAGCTCGCAGCAGCGGTTGAGCGCCGCGGGCTCGATCATCGGCAGCGCGCTCGCGAGCTGTTGCAGCATCGCGGGGCGGTCGATCACCAGCGCCCACCAGGCCGCGAAGGGACCGAGCCACTTGAGGTCGTCGAGCTCTCCGAGCGCCGTTCCGCGCGTGGTGTCGACGAGGCGCCAGAGGAGCGCGCTCATCGCAGCGCGCAGCGGCGCAGGGAGCTCACGCGATCCGTCGGCGAGGCCCGCGACCTTGCGCAGCCACAGGCAGATATGATGCGCCGTCGGGCCGCGTCCCGGGCCGAGGTCGGGCTCCTCTCCGCACGCGTCGAGCGAGTAGCTCCCGAGGCGGATCGCGAGCACTTCGAGCGCGACCTGCGTCTCGGTGTCGGTGTCGCTCTCGCGGCGTCGCTTCGCCACCTCGTCGAGCAGCGCTTCGGGCGCGTGGGCGATGAGGTTCCACGTCTCTTCGAGGTCGGGCTCGGGCACCGGAGAGCTCGACGGCGCCGTCGCCAGGAGCGGCCCCCACAGCCCCAGCGCGAGCGAGCGCGCGATGCCCTCGACGGCGTTGAGACCCGCGGCCCTCCTCCGCGGAGAAGCCTCCGTGAGCGCCACTCTTCGAGCCTCTTGAAAGGTCGCGGCGAGGGCGCCTGCGAAGCGCGCGGCGCGAGCGTCGGCCTCCTCGTCGTCGTACTGCGCGGCGAGGCGTACGAGGTTCTCGAGCCCCTGCTCCAGATCGAGCGGGTCGCGCTCTGCGCCGTCGACGGGGTCGGTCACCGCGAGCACGTCGAGCCATCGCCGCCACTCGTCGAGCGAGCTCGTGTGACTGCGCCGCGCCCGCTCGCGCAGGTGCTTGAGCGGGGCCTCGATGGTCGTCTGGTGCTGCCCACGGCGCCACAGCGCGCCGAGTCCGCGGGCCAGCGCGCGCGCTGCGACACCGCCGCCATCGCCCGCGAGGATGCGCGACGAGAGGCGATCCCAGAGGTCTCTGCGATCGAAGAGGAGGTACGGCGTCGCGGCGGCCACGGCGCCGAGGGCCACGTCGCTCTCGTTGGGGTTGTCGACGATGGCCGCGAGCTCGCCCGCGAGCACCTTGAGCCGCTCGGCGCCCTGCGACGCGAAGGCCGTCATCGCGCGCTGACGCAGGAGCGCAGACTCGCTTCGAAGCCAGTCGAGGAGCGTGCCTTCGAGCGCGTCGAGCACGCCCGCGAAGCGTCCCACGGCGCGCGCCGCGTGGACCCACACGAGGGGCTCGGGGTGCAAGAGCAGCGGCTGCAGCACACGCAGCGTGCGACCCACGGCCTCGGCGTCGTGAACGGGGATGCCACGCGCGAAGCTCTCGAGGCAGCGCGCGGCGAGCACGCGACCGCGGAGGGTTCCACGCGCGGGCTGTCCGACGAGCTGTTCGAAGGTCACCTCGGAGCCCCAGAGCCACGAGCCGAGCTCCGGGAGCTGGAGCGCGCTCGCGCCCGCTTCCCACACGAGGATGTCGAGCCGCGCCCTGGCCTGCGCGAAGTCGGGATCGGCGAGCCACGCGGGATCTCCCGCGAGCGGCGCGCACTGGAGCGCGTCGACGAGGGGACCTTCGAGCACGCGCGCGCGGGCCACCGTGGGGACGAGGCCGTGCTGCATCTCGTCGGCCGCCGCGGCGGTGAGGAGCGGCGCGATGCGCGTATCCGAGCGCGTGACGCTGGCGGCGCACCACGCGAGGAGCACCACGCCCGACGGGTGCGAGAAGAGCTTCGAGAGCTCCGCGACGCCGTGCGTCGAGCGCGTGAAGCCCGGTAGCGTGCGCTCGAGCACGTCGGCGGCGGAGCGCACGTCCGAGGGCAGCGCGACGTGTCCGTCATGGAGCGACGTGCGCCAGTATTCGAGCAGCGCCTCGGTCATCCCCGGCGAGGGGAGTCGCGCGGCGAGCGTCTGGAAGGCGTCGGTGACCGCGGTGGGCAGCATCGGTGGGCGGCGACGATACCCGACCGCGCGCGACGCGACGAGATTGCTACAGCGGCGAGATCAGCCTTTGAGCTTCGCGAGCACGGCGCGGGTCACGGCCTCGACGACCTCGGCCTCGCGACCCGACACAGCCCCCCGCGCGGCCTGCGCCAGCCCGAGGAGCTTCGAAACCTCCGCGGGCGGCAGCGGAGAGCCCCCGCCGGCGCTCTTGGCGGCGAGGGTGATCTTGGCCGTGTGCTCGATGGTCTCGGTCATGATGACGCCGCGACGGGGGTCGGGGCAGAGGCACACGCTCCCGTGACGCGCGAGCATGAAAGCATCGCAGCGGGAGAGCACCGCGCGGATGGCGTCGGGCACGTCCCTCGTGGTGGGAGAGCTGTAGGGCACGTTGGGGACCTCTCCGATGGCGAAGAGGATCTCGGGCACGACGGGCTTGTCGAGCGAGACGCCCGCGACGGTGAGCCCCACGGCGCAGGGCGGGTGCGCGTGAACGACGCAGGCCACGTCTGCGCGCATCCCGTAGATCTCGAGGTGCATGAGGATCTCGGACGAGGGCTTCGCGCCGGGGGTGACCACGCGCCCGTCGAGGGTGAGCTTGACGAGGTCGTCGGGGCGGAGCTCACCCTTGTGCGATCCCGTGGGGGTGCAGAGCAGGTAGCGATCGCCGAGGCGCGCGGAGACGTTTCCGTCGAGGGGCCCGATGAGCCCGCGTTCGTAGAGGGCGCGTCCCGCGTCGCAGATCTCGCGTCGGAGCGACCCTTCGGAGCGATGCAGCATGGTGGCCGCTACGGGTATCACACTCCGCGAGGGGAGCCGATGGTCGGCGTGCGGGGCAAGCGGGGGCGCGGGCTACGCGGAGCAGGACCACCCGGAGGTGTTCTTGATCGCGTGCTTCTTGTCGGATGGGACATGGTGGAGGTCCCCCGGCGCGCCCTGCGCAGGCGGCGCGCCATGCTGCGTGACGTTGATCTGGTTCAGACCGATACGCGTCTCGTTGGCGTCGTTCAGGTAGACGTCCCAGTGATAGCCACCACCCGTCGCGGGGCGGGCCCACCACTGTGACTGCGCGTCGAGCCAACAGGGGCGGCTCTGGTGGGTCCTCCACACGACTGTTTGTGAGTTCTTCCACGCCGCGGGCGCGCAGTAGGGATGCAGCCCCGGGCCCGACAGGTCGGGGAGCCGCTCGTCCATGCGCCGGGTCCACGGCACTTCGAGATGGCGCAACTTCGACACGCAGGGAAACACCGTCGGCCGCGCTCCTCGAACCGAGACCGACAGGCGCCAACGCAGCACCTCGATGAGCTCGACACCGCCCGAAGAGCGATCCGTCGCGTTGCGCCCGAGGATGCGATGACAAAGAAACGCGACCGCCTCTTCGTGCGCATGCGCGTAGACCGCCGTCGCCGCGAGGATCCGCTCCATGTCGTCGCGCCACCCTCCGCCGAGCGGAGACCAGTCACACATCATCTGGACGCCCCACATCGCGCCCACGGAGGCGACCGGAGGCAGCGTTGCCCCGCTCCTTCGATGGTCGCGGAAGAGACGGTCGAGCGCGCTGCGGAGGCCCGGGTCCGCAGCCTTCGCGATGGCGCTCGCCTCACGCCTGTAGATCGTGTCGATCCACGCGACCGCATCGGTTGTTCCGACGACCAGGCGATTGCCCATGAGCAGCCGGTTGGCGTCATCGAGGCGCGTTCGCAGTCGCGCGCACGCGACGGCGTGAACGCTCGGGTTGGATGCGTTGAGGCCCTGCTCGCGGAAGAAACCCGGATCGAGGACGACGAGCATCAGCCCTCCGCCGGCTCTTCGCCCTCGTCGTGTACGACCTCGCTCGGAGGCGTCGGAGAGGTCAAAGGGGGCTTCTCGAGCGAGGCGTCGTAGATGTCACGCTCCTCGTCGGTAGCGGCGTCCATGAAGTCCGCGGGCCAGCGTTCGAAGTCACCCGTCAGGCCGAGCGCAGTGGGCGCAAGCGTCGATCTCCCCTTCGCGTCCTTCGAAACCTCCACGATGGAGACGTTCGCGCGCAGCCACGTCTCCAGATAGCTCCCTGCGGGAGCGCGCGCGATGAGCCCTCGGAGGCGTCGCACGAAGTGGTCGCTGTGAGTCTCGACGATGAGGTTGCGACCGCACATCGCGAGCGCGACGAACCAGTGCGCGAGCTGCGCCTGGAGTTTCGGGTGGATGTGCGCCTCGGGCTCTTCGAAAGCGGCGAGCGAATAGCTCGCGAGCGTGCTGAGAAAGAAGTCTCGCGGCTCGTCTCCGACGGTTCCGTCGAAGCGCTGCGGGTCGAGGAGGAGCCCATACTCGACGAGCGGGAGGAGATACGTGAGCCCGCGCCCGACGTGTTGCAGCGAGGCACGGCCGAAGAGGAGCCTGAAGCCGATGTCCTTGACGTCGTCGATGGAGATGCCGTCGTCGAGGCCCATATGCCGAAAGACGTCGTTCACGGCGTCGACGAGGGGCCGCGCGCGGACGTGCTCGCTCACCGAGGGGGTGTTCCCCTTGAGGTCGATGGGAGGGAGGTAGTGAACGACGTCGCTCCGTCGCGCGTGGAGGATCTCCGCCGCGTACTCGCCGGAGACGCCGACGCTCTCGGGAGGCTCCGAGGCGCTCACGCGGTAGAGCGTCGGAGGCATCGCGCGCGTCGACCCGAGGAAGCCGAAGCCACGCAGGAGCGCGCGCAGATCCGCGAGCGGCTGCTCCATACGAAACAGCCAGAGGTTGTGACGGATGCGGTTCTTGTCGCGCGGCCCGAGACTGCTCCGATCGAGCGTAAGGTGCGGGATGAAGTGATCCCAGTCGATCCCGATGCCGGTCGCGTCCTCCAAGTCGACGAACAGGAGGGGGCGCCCATCCACATTCGCGTGGAGGTGAACAGCAAAAGGGGCACTGTAAACACCGCCCGAATGCGAAGAGAGCGCGATGTAGTCGAGCGCCGCCCGGCGTCCATCTTCGCGGAACCGAAGCGTGATCGTCGTGCGAACGGTCGCGTGTGGCTCCTGGGTACGGCGTCGGAGCCCTGGGATACCGTTCTCCGCGAGCACCCGTTCGGAGGTCTTCTGCGTCGCGGCGAGCGCCTTCTCCACGTCAAGCGTCGACTCGAGAACCAACGTGAACGAAGGGCCTACTTCTCCTTCAATCACCTCCGGCCAGCCGTGCGTCAGCTCTCGGAGGTTCAGCGCCTCGACGGTGCCGACGAGGTTCAGCGGAACGTCGGCGCGGGGACTCTCGAGCGTCTGCTTGAGGAGCAGCAGCGCCTGCACCATCGTGCTCTTGCCGCTGTTGTTGCGTCCCACCAGCACCGTGAGCGGCTTGAGATCGAGCGTGGTGCTCGCCGAGTAGCTCTTGAAGCGCTCGACCGTGACGGACACCAGACGCGCGTGAGACATCGAAGGCGGGAACTATCACAGCGCCCCTCGGAGCGTCCACGGATCGCCCTCGCCCGTCACCCCCTCCGACCTGATCGCCCGCAGCGCCAACACCCTCGCCGTGGCCCTCCGAGCTGATCGCCCTCAGCGCGAACACCCTCGGCGCACCCCTCTGCCCTGATCGCGCTCAACTCCGCCACTCTCCGTCACCCCCTCCGACCTGATCGCCCTCCCCCCCCAACGCCCTCGGCCATCCGCTTCGCGCTGGTCGACTCAAGCTCCGACGGGCTCCTGCCGTAGCTATGGGCATGCGCACCCTGACTCTGTCTGACCTCAAGCTCGGGATCAGCGATCTGCTGTCCCGGCGCGTGGAGACGGTGCGGGCGACCCGCTGCGGCGCGATCTACGAGCCGTTGCTGCGGGCCTCCCTCGACGCCATCCAGGCGCTCCCGGCGGTGACCATCGGGTCGCGGCCCCTCGCCGATCAGCTCTCGGAGACCGACGTCGCGCACGACGGCTACGGCTCCGCGGTCTGGTACCTCACCGAGGCGTACCTCCGCCTCCCCTCGGCCACGAAGGAGCAGCGCGCCGCCGCGCAGCGCATTCGTTACACCTTCGTCCCCTCGATCGTGTCGCTCCAGGCGTCGTATGCCGACGAGGCCCAGGCCGCCATCGAGCGTCGCCCCCAGCTCAAGGAACTCCGCGAAGACCTCGCGCTCCTCCCCGTCGCGGGCGGCACGCTCTCAACCTGGGTCGACGGGCAGTTGAAGGCGGGCGCGAAGCTCGACGAGCTGCTGCGCGCACGCGCCCTCGCCACCCCCGGATCGCGCAAGCAGGCCGCCACCCTGCGCTCCAAGGCCGTGGGGCAGCTCCAGCGCTTCCGCGACGCGCTCGTCGATGAGCGCGACGCGAACCCCGACCTCGGCGACGACCTCGACGCGCGCCTCTTCGGCTACCTCGATCAGCTCGCCGCCATGCGCGAGAAGACCGGACCCGTGGTCGAAGAGAGCGAGCCCGTCGATCCGCCCGCGCCGCCCGCGCCCCCGACGCACTGATACAAACGCGGGCGCGTGTGCGCCCGCCGCCAACGCCAACGCCGCCGGTCACGACACCGACGGGATGCGGTGGCGTCGACTGCGCGACGCGCTCGTGTTCGCGCGTGTGCGGTGACGCTGGTGGCGTTGGCGTTGGCCCCTCGGCGCTTGCGCGCCGGTGCTTGTCAGACGTCGGCGCGGCGGGGGATCTGGCGCATTGCCTCGTGACGCGCGGCTGTGGCACCCTCCGCGCTCCGCATCGGGGAACAAAGCGGGGGATCACGCATGAAGGCACCATCTTCGCCCGTCGCACGCGCGGCAGGGACCTCACTTCTGATCGCATCGAGCGCGCTCTTCGCAACACACGCGGCCCACGCGCAGACCCGCGCGAACGCGCAGCCCCGCGCGAACGCGCAGACCCGCGCGGACGAGCCTCCGACGCCCTGGACCGACTCGCAGACGACGCTCGGCTTCGCCGCGAACGGCGCGTTCTTCGATCACTCCTACGGCCTGTCCGGCGACGTGCGCGCGCAGGCCGATCTCTACCTCACGCTTCGGCCTCGCTACCGCGTCCACCGGATGCTTCAGCTCCGCGCGTACTGGGACTTTGACGTCGAGCTCACCGACGCGGACGACACGACGACCCGACACGAGCTTCGGGTCTACGACCCGGCGCTGGCGCTGTGGTTCGACGGCATCCCAGCGCTCGGGGGACTGCGGACGAGCGTCGCCGCGGCGTTGACCGCGCCCGTCTCCGAGCGCTCGCGCGCCGACACGATGATCCTCGCCGCCACGCTGCTCGCGCAGGCCCACTGGTCGACGCCGCTCGCCCGAGGGACCTTCCGCGCCATCGCGCGCGCGGGGTGGACCCACTGGTTCCACAAGTACACGACGCCTGGCTTGCGCGGCGAGATTCCCTACGCCCGCTCCTGTGTCACGGTGTCGGGCGATTGCAGCGGCCAGCTCCGGGGGATCACCTCCGTTCACGACGAGCTCGATTGGAACCTCACCGTCACGCAGGCGTGGGACGTGTTGAGCCCCGGCGTCTCCTTCGGGATGTTTCACCAGTGGCCCTACGACGTCGCCGCGACGATTGGTCCGACCATCGGCGTGATCTCGGGCTCGGCGACGCGCGTCTACTCCGACTTCGCGTTCTGGCTCGACGTGATGCCCACGTCGGGGCTCACCGTCGAGGCGGGCTACTCGCTCACCCGCTCGATCGTCGACGGCGAAGGGCACTACGGAAACCCCTTCTACGACAGGTATCAGAACTGGCGCGTGTACCTCTCCGTGACCTTCGCGCTCGATCGGCTCCTCGACGGTCGCTCTCACAGCGAGCGAGGCATCGTGCGGTGGTAGACTGCGCCTTCCCTTGAAGACCGTCGACCTCAGCTTCCTCTCGTACAACGCGGGGCTCCTTCGCATCGCGTCGATGTACGAGCCCGTCCCCCACGTCGGCGCGCGGCTCGCGGCGTTGCCCTCGGTCATCCTCGGCGTCGAGGCCGACGTCGTCGCGCTTCAGGAGGTCTACGAGCCCTCGCAGCGCGCGGTCATCACCGACGGACTCGCGCACGCCTATCCACACCGCGCGTACATCCCCGGCGGTCGCGTGCGCTTCGACAGCGGGCTGCTCACCCTCACGCGGCATCCCCATCGGAGCCGCCTCGAGCGCTTCATGCGCGGCGCCCTCAACGAGAGACTCTTCGCTTCGAAGTCCGTGCTCGTGTCGGAGCTCGACGTCGAGGGCGTCGGCGTCGTCACGGTGCTCAACCTCCACGCGACCTCGGGTGGAATCTTCACCCCGCCCGATCACCCCGCGGTGGTCATCGAGCGCGACCACCAGATCCGGCAGCTCCTCGCGCTCGCCGCCAACGCGCGTGGAATCCCGGTGATCCTCGGGGACTTCAACGCGGGACCGGGCGTGGCCGACGCGAACTATCGGAGCATCCTCGCGGCGGGCTTCGTCGACGTGTTCGCGACGCTCTCGCCCGAGAGCGCCGAGCCCACGTGGGACCCGCAGAACGCGCTCAACGCGGGAGGGCTCCACAGCGCGCTCCCGCCGCAGCGCATCGATCACGTGTTCGTGCGGCGGAGCGACCTCGACGCGGGTGTCGTGACCCCCGCCGACGCGCGCGTGGTGTTCACCGAGACCTGCGTGCGCCTCCCGCGCGGCGCAGCGGTCACCCCGTCGGACCACTACGGGATCTTCGCGCGCATGCGTTTCCGCGCCCGCTGAGACCTTCGTCGTCACGCGGGGTGCGCTGCGCTTCACCCTGCGCTGCGCAAAGTGCGATGATCCACGGGGTCCGCGGTCATTCAATGGGGAGGAGCGATCGATCACGAATGCGTCACACGGCCTGGGTCTTTGGGGCTTTCCTTCTGTCTCCTTCGGGGGTTCTCGCGCAGACGGCGCCACCCGCGGCGAGCGACGCGCATGAGGCCACGGTGGTCGCCCTGCACGGCGCCGTCGAAGCGCAGTCCCCCGGCGCCTCCACGGGACGCGCGCCCGCCGCGGGTGAGGTGCTCGCTGCGGGGACGCGCCTCTCCGCGAGCGAAGGCGCCACGGTGGTGCTCTCGCTGCCCAACGGCGCGACGCTGACGCTGCTCCCAGACTCGCAGCTCACCCTCTTCGGCAGCGCGTCACCGCCCGCCGCGAACGCGCCTCCCTCGACCATCACCACGCTCGAATACGGCTCCGTGCGCGTGAGCGCGGCGGCCGATGAGCAGCGTCCGACGATCCCGCTCACGCTCGGCACCAGCGTGGTCGCGCTCGGACGCGGCGACGCGGTGATCTCCTCCGTGCGCCGCGCCGTGCGGACGCAGGTCTCGGTGCACCGCGGGCGGGTGCAGGTGCGCACGGGCTCTCACGTTCGCCTCGTGCGCGCGGGGCAGGGCGTTCGGATGACCAACGGCGCGCCGGCCTCGTCGTTCTTCTCGCTCGCGGCGGCGCCGTCGTGGCGTGAGGCTCCTCCGCGCGAGCTCCCCACGCTCGGCGGCGCGGGACCGGTGAGCCTCTCCTACAGCGCTTCGGGAGGACCCGGCGTTCGCTCTTGGCGCGTCGAGCTCGCGCGCGACGCCGACTTTCGCGACCTCGTGGTGAGCGAGCGCCTGCCGCCTCGCCAGCTCCGATGGGATGGAGCCCTCCAGGGCGCCGGAGACTGGTACGCGCGCGTCTCGGCCATCGACGCGCTCGGCCTCGACGGCGTCCCCTCCTCCGCGGCGCACATCACCGTGACCGCGCCCGCGATCGTCCCTGGCGCCGAGGCCGCGGGAGACTCGCCCGCGCGTCCCGCGACGCTGCGCGCCCCCGCGGGAGTGTTCTGCGGCGTCGATGGCGCGCGACTCGTGCCCGTGCCCGAGCCCGTTCGCCTCACGCCCGCGCGGACTCACACGGTGCGCTGCGCGCGCGACGCGAGCGGAGCCGACGCGCAGGAGTTCACCGTGACGGCGCGCGACGCGGGCCCCGTGCTCCACGACGTTCAGCTCCGCGCGACGGGCGCCTCGGGGCGCGTGCTCTCGCTGCGCCTGTCAGACCTCGCGGGCATCCCGATCCCCTACGCGAACGTGCGCGTGACGAGCGACGCGGGCGTGCTCATCGACGACCTGCGCGAGGCCAGCGAGCGCGGGGTCTACGTCGCCGCGATCCAGTGGCGCGGCGCCCGCGCGCGCATCCCGCTGCGCTTCACCGTGAACGACGGCCTGAGCTTCTCGCACGACGTCGCGATCGACGACGCGTCACACGCTGCGCCCTGAGGCTCACCGCGCGCAGGTGAGCGTCGCGACCGAGACGACCTCGCGGGTGCGCTGAAACGCCACGAGCGCGCCGCCCGGCGTCGCGATGACGCGTGACCGCGAGCGAGCGGGGCCCAGCGGGTCGACCATCGAGACGGAGATGGGCGTTCCGCGCGCCACGCCCGATCGCGACACGGGGAGCACCGCGAGGCGCAGCACGCCCGACCCCGAAATGGCCGACACGAGCACGTCGCCGTGCGTGATCGCCGCGTCGAGCGCGCCGCCGTAGAAGCCGAACGACGAGAGCACCGCGGGCTCTCCGCGGGCGCTCCCGTCGGGCGCGAGCGCGCGAAAGGCCACGCCCGTGAGCGGAGGGAGCGTGTCGACGGCGTCTTCCCACACGGCGACGAGGCCCTCGGCGTCGCCGCGGATCGCGTAGCGCGACGTCGTCGCGAGCGGCCCGACGGTGACCGCGGCCCCTCTCGGAACGCCCTCGTCGCTGTACGCCCGCGCGACGAGCGTTTGAGGGCCGCTCGTGCGCGGGACGAACCACCCGAGCGCGAAGGCTCCGCCGTCGAGCATGAAGCGCGACACCGTGGCGGGCGCCTCGGGAGACACGCCCAGGTCCGTCGCGCGCGTGGCGAAGCCGTTACGGTCGGTGAACGCGAGCGAGGTGCCCCAGAGGGCGCGCACCTGATCGGCGATGAACGCGTAGCCGTCTGCGCGCACCACGGGGCTGCGCCACGCGTCGAGCGAGAAGCCTCCCGTGCGGTCGGTGATGATGCCGCCAGCCGAGGGCGCGCCCGCGCCGTCGAAGCCGATGAGCCTGCGCCCCAACCCGGCGGAGACCACGATCACGCCGCGTCCGAGCGCGCGGTCCGCAGCCAGCGCGGCGTCGGTGAGCCCTTCGAACGAGGCGCTGTCGAACTCGTAGCGGAGCTCGTTCGTCGCGCCCGTGGCCTCGTCGAAGCGCGTGAGGTTCAACGACGGCCTCCCGTCGCGCATCACGCACCCGCGCAGCACCCACGCGCCTGGTATCGCGTCGATGAGCTCACACGACGCGTCGTCGGCGACGACGAGGTCGCGCACGGCGCCCACGCTCCACGCGCACGCGCTCGAAGGCACATCGGGCGCGACGTCGACGGGCGCAGCATCGACGGACACATCGGGCGAGGCGTCGCCCACGGTCGCGCGCACCGACGCGGCGCACGCGCTCAACCCGACGAACAAGATCAGCGACGAAGCGCGCATCCGATCACCACGTCTCTCCAAAGAGGCACACGCCGATGAGCGGAGCCTGCGTGGCGAGCACGCACGCGAAGGCTCCGTGCTCCCACGCGGTGGCGCGCGCCGCGAGGTGCATTCCCAACTGCTCGGTCGACCCGAGGAACATCTCGTGGATGGTCACCACGCCGTCGCTGCGATAGCCCGTCCCGAGGGGCGCGGTGACGCGCATCACCACGGCGTCGCTCGGCGTCGGGTCCACGCCCTCGGGCAGCGGCGCGGGCGGGAGCTCGCTGTTGAAATGCACCATCCCGTCGGACTCGATCGTCGCGCGGCGCCACTCGCTCCTCTGACCGAGAGCGCGTCGATCGATCGCGGCCCGCGAGAGGAACCACAGCGCCGCGCCGAGTCCCGCGAGCGCGCCGAGCACATAGGCGACGGGCGCGTGAAAGGGCGTCTCGTGCTCGTTCTTGGGCTGGTTCTGGGTGAACACCGCGCCGTCATCGAGGCGCACGAGGGTCCGAGGGTGCTGCCCGTAGTCGAGGGTGAGGTGCGCGCCCGAGGGGTCGCGTCCGACGCGGATCTCCTGGCCGCCGGGGATCACCCTGTCGAAGACGTACCGCGGCGCGTGGCCGCGCGGCGCGTAGAGCAGGCGCACGCGGGTGTTCATCGCGCCCACGCGCTCGCGCTGGAGGGTGGCGCCCTCGACGATCTCGTCGGTGCGCGCGTTCTGCATGGCCATGTTGGCGTTGCGCGGGCGCCCGTCGGGCCCCTGATCGCAGCGCGGCGGACAGCGCGCGCCGAAGGGCTGGTACACGCCGATCTGCGACGGCTGCGACGCCCGCGGCGCGCGGAGCCTCGTCGCCTCCACGCGGTCTGGGAAGCGCGAGAGCGTCACGCCCACCCACACGACGCCGCACGCGATCGCGGCGATGGAGACGACGCGCATGCGACCGCGCCCGTTGGCGAGGCGAGGGCCGAGCGCGTCGTCGATGCGCTGCCCCACCCACAGCGGGACGAGCACCACCATCGTCTCGACGCAGAGGACGATCACCGCCGCGAGCACGGGGTCGGAGAGCTCGCCGCTCGACTCCGCGCGGATCCCGCTCACCACGGCGAGCGAGACCGAGAGCACCGCCGCGGTCCACGCCTCGGGGCGGCTCGCGAGGGGCGTGCGCGTCGGGATCGCGAGCGCGGCGACGGCGAGCGCGAGCAGCGGGACGAGCCACGTCGCGGGGACGCCCGCGGCTGGAGAGAACGCGCTGAGGATCCAGAACGCGACGGCGGCGAAGCGCGCGAGGTGGCGCGCGAGGTCGACGCGGTAGTCGGGCGGAGGACGGAGTGGCGTCACGGCGGTTCCCCTTTTCAGGCGCCGGAGTGTCGCACGAGATTCAGCGCGCGGGCATCAGCCTCCGAAGGGCCACCACCCGCGCTTCTTCGGGGCCGCGGCGGGGCGCTGATAGAGGGCCGTCGCCTCGGCGGGCGTGAGCGTGCGGTCGAAGTGCACGGGCCCCTCGGGCGTCGCGAGGAGAAAGGGCAGCGTGAGCGATGCGCTCCCCCGGTCGCGGAGCGCGGGGATGGCGCCGTGATACGCGAGGGCGATGCGCGCGAGGCTCTGCGCGTCGGCGCTCGCGGCGCACTTGTTGGCGGCGTCGAAGTCCGCGGCGAGGGCGATGGCGACCTTCGCGATGACGTCTCCCTGACCGGCGGGTGCGAGGTGCTTGTCGGCCGAGGTGCGGATCGCGTCGTAGGGGCTCATCGCGGCCTTCATCGACGCGGCCACCGACTCGGAGAAGCGCTGCGCGGGGGTCCTCTCGGTGACCTCCTTCGCGGCCTGCGCGGCCTCGGGCGACGAGGGGCCGACGGTGGGCTGCGCGCCCGCGAGGGCCACGGTCGCACCGCAGTACGAGCAGTTGAGAAAGGGCGGCGGAGGGGTCGGCGTCGCGAGGGCGGCGCCGCAGCGGGGACAGAGGAGCGCGGTGGTCATGGGTGTGGTGTCAGGTCGCGCAGAGGGGCGTTGTCAGCGGGCGCTCACTTGCCGAGGGGGTACCAGGGCTCGGGCTTGCGTCCGAGCATCTTCTCGAGGAGGGAGCAGCCCTCCATGACCTTCCACTTGCGCTTGTACTCGACCATGCCCCAGGCGGCTTCGATGGTGAGTTCGACCTCGAGGCCGCCCCACTTCACGTCGTACTCGATGGCGGGCTTGCGCGCGACGGCGGCCTTGGCCTCGCACGAGATCGCCGTGCCGCCGTTGACGTCGAGGTTGAGCGCGCCCTTCTTCATCAAGAAGAGGTTGCCGCCCACCTTCACGGTGATCTTCCCCTCGCCCGAGGCGGTGGCCTCGTGGACGTCGGGCGCCGACCGGCCCCAGCGCCCCTGGAGCGACAGCTCGCCGATGAACTTGAGGTAGAGGTAGAGGTCGCCGATGTAGTCGGTCGTCCACTTCTTGATCCACGGCGGGATCGCGCCGGTGGGACCGAAGGGGATCATGAACTCGCCCTTGATGAGCGGGTCGAGCTTGAGCGTCGCCTGGTACTTGTAGAACGCGCGGTGGTCGGTGTGCTCGGCCCATCCGCCGTTGAAGATCAGCTTGGTCTTGAAGAACTCCCACTTGGTCTCTTTGCCGACGAGCGGCGCGAGCACCTTGTCGAAGGCCCAGTCGAGCTGCTTCTTCTTGTCGGTGAGGGTCTTGAGGAGCTCGTTCTTGACCTTGAGGCCCTCGTCCTCGGCGCCGAGGTCCTCCCAGGTCGTGAGCGAGACGTCCCAGGTCCACTGGGTGGGGGCCTTCTTGAAGTCGACGTCGATGGAGACCTTCCACTGGTCGATGGGGTAGGCCTTCACCTCGAGGTGTTTGGTGGGCCCCGAGCAGCACGTGCAGTTCACGTGATACGACTTCGGGAGCACTTCGAAGACGCCCCAGAGCGTCTTGAAGCCCCACCCCTTCGCCACGAACGACGAGCTCACGCCGGTCTTCACGGGCTCCGTCGACCCGGGCGCGTGCACCTCCCACCGCGGGTGCTTGCCGCAGCCTCCGCGGAGCTGCGACGTGAGCTTGATGCGATCGTGGGAGCGGCCCGGCACGACCTCGAGGAGGCCCGACTTGTTGGCCTTGCGACCGTTGTGAGAGCACTCGGCGGTGACCCCGAGGAGCTCGCACACGACCTCTTCGCGCACGGGCGGAGGCGGCGGCGCGGGCGGAGGCGGCTGGGGCGCGGGCGCTGCGGTGGCGGCGACTCCGCCGGTGATCGAGGCGCGGCCGCGGGTGACGCCGGGGACCTTGAACGCGACGTGGCGCGCCACGACGAGCCTCACGAGGAGGGCCGTCGCCGTGACGTCTTGACGGTGGTTGCGGAGCGTCGCGACGTCGAGCGCGGCGTAGCGCGGCGAGGCCCCGACGGCGCGCAGGATCTCAGCGCGCTGCGCGGGCGTGAAGGTCGAGAGGAAGGCCTCGGGGCTCGCGTAGGGGTCGGGCAGCTCGACCTCCGACGACGCGGGTTGCACGACGAGTTCGAAGCGGCTGCCGAGTCGGTTCTGGATGAGCATTGGCGCGGCTCCGACTCGGCTCAGGGGGAGTCGTCGTCGAACGAGATGACGATGCCCGTGCGGGTGCGAATGGCGCTCTGCGAGGGGTTGTTGCTGGTGACCGGGCTCAGGGTCTCGTGGTTGGGCACGGAGCCCACGATGATGGGCCGGTCGGGGTCGCCGTCGATGTGAGAGAGCAGCACCTCGGTGCCGATGTGCAGCGGAAAGTGCATCCCGTAGCCGCTGCCGCTGGCGACCTGCGCCATGCGGATCCAGCGCGATGCCTTGCCGCCGGTCTCGCCGCTCACGTCGAAGGGGAGCTCGATCTTGTAGCGCCCGAAGGCGTCGATGGGGGCCGAGCTGCCGAGGGCCGAGGGGCCGTCGACGCGGCCCTGCATGATGCCGAAGATGCGCGGGCGCGGCGTGACGCGCGCGGGCCTGAAGGCCGTCGCCGCGGGGATGGCTTCGAAGGTGTTGGCGTAGCCCTGGTTGCCCGCGCGGCTGTCGCTGGTCGAGCGCATCTGCGTGACCGAGTGGGTCACGTGCGTGACGACGTACTGGGCGTCCATGTCGTGGAGCGTGTGGCCTTCGAGGGTGAACTTCGTCCCGCCGGTGAAGCCGCGGACGCGCGAGACGCCGGGGTACACGTGGCGCCGCTGCGCGAGCTCCTGCGCGCGGACGCGGGCGTAGCGCTGGCCCTGCTTGTTGTCCTTGAAGTGGTCGCCGTACCAGAGGTGATACCCGTGGCCCTCGGGGAGCACCGGCGCCTCGACGCGCAGGGGCGTCGAGGGCGTGCGGTAGTTGTAGTCCTTGAGGATGACCTTCTGCTGCATCGCGCGGGTGACGCGCGAGAGGGCCGCGACGGTCTCGCCGGAGTCGACGGAGTTCTCGCGGGGATCGAAGCGGATCGCGTCGTGGCCTTCGAGGGCGTGGAAGGCGTTGTTGCCGTCGGCGAAGACGACCTTGTCGGCGCCGTCGTGGGTGAAGAAGAAGAAGATCCCCTCGTGCTCCAGGAGGCGGCACAGGAAGTCGAAATCGCTCTCCTGGTACTGCACGGTGTACTCGCGCTTGGGGTACGAGCCCGTGAGCCGGAGTTCGAAGTCCTCGCCGTCGGCGAAGCCGATCTCGGTGAGCACGTCCTTCACGATCTCGGGGACCGAGAGGTCTTGAAACACGTACGAGCCGATGTTCTGCGTGGCGTACCAGAGCCGCGGGACGAAGGCCGCGCGGTACACCGTCGGGCCGCGGTCGCCGGGCGAGGCCAGCGTGAGCTCGCGCAGCACGCCGTAGCGCGGATAAGACGCCTCGGGGCCGAACGAGATCCACGTCTTGGCGCCGAGCATGGCGTCCATCGCGGCGAGGTCGAGCGCCGCGTTGGCGTCGGTCTGGAGCTCGAGTTCGAATTCGAAGAGCCGCGACAGCTCCTCGACGCCGTGCATGCGCCGGAGGAACAGATCGCCCGCGGCGATCGCTTCAGACTGGAACGTGACCTCGAAGGGGTTGTGCTCCGCGGACATCAACGGCTCCTTGTCATGGAGATTGGGACGGTTCTGACTCTGGGCGCTGGCGATGCGTGGCCCCACCGGCGGCGCTTCGACGGTGCCACGGATCGCGCCGTCGATCTATGCGTCTTCGCGTTCGAAACGTCCGACCGCCTCGGAGGGCATCGCGGCGTCGCGGGCGAGGAGGAAGGGCGTCCGCTCCGAGGGTCCGTACCCGTCGAGTCCGAGGGCCGTGATGGCGATGGCCTCGACCGCCGAGGCTTCGCACCCGGGGTGGTGCAGCACCAGCACGTTGGGGCTCGGCGCCCGCATCGCGACGGGTCCTTCGCCGAAGGTCACGCCCGCAGCGCGCGCGACGCCGTGCACCACCGACAGGTCGAAGAACGCGCTCGCCACCCACGGCGCCACGAGGGCCGCGACCGTGCGCCCCGCGCCGTCGGTCGATCGCTCGCAACGCCCGCGAAAGCGCTCCTGCTCGCGCTCGATGTCCGCGCGGCGAGAGAGTTCTTCGTCGGTGAGCGAGAGCGCGTCGCGCTCCGAGCGTCGAAGCACCGAGACGTGGAGGTCGCAGACCACCGCCGCGACCACGGCCGCCACGGGGGTCTCCGCGCGCAGCACCTGGAGGATCACCGGGCTGTCGTCGGGCGCGGCGCGGTACATCCCGTCGATGACCGACCACGGCACGAGCCTCCTCGCGACGTGCGCCGCGGCGCCGCAGCGGCACACCCTCGTGGCGTCGACCCAGGGCGCGAGTCCGTCGCACGCGTAGCGGACCTCACGCGCGAGGCGCTCGCTCCCCGCGGGACACTTCGCGGGCAGCGCCGTGAGGTCGAGCGGGAGCCCCCTTCGACCGTCTTCGAAGACCGGAACGGCGCGCGCGTCTTCGATGTGAAAGCGCACCCCGGGGCGCATCGCGGCCACGGCGTCGAGGAAGCGTCGCGTCACCGAGAGCCTGTCATTCACGGCGTCTGCGAGCACCGCGGCGCCCTCGGAGAGCGTGAGCCCGAGGCGCAGCACGCTCGCGGACACGGGCGCGAGCTCCACGGGCACGGCGACCCCGTCGGCGTCGACGGTGAGCCTCCCCGCGTCGGCGTCTTCTTCGACGCGCACGCCCGATCGAACGAGCCACAGGCGCGCGAGCGAGACCCAGCGCGCGCGGTCGAGGAGCATCGCGGCGCGGAGCGTGCCGTTGTTGAGGGCCGACGCCACGGGCTCGCCGAGGGCCATCCACAGGGCTTCGGCAGCGGTCGACGGCGCGAGGTAGACCGCGTCGAGGGATGCTCCGTCGGGGTCGTTCGCGCGGAGCGTCGCGAGGGTGCGATCGAGCGCGTGAGGCTTCGCCGCGACGAGCCACTGACCGGGCTCCGGGGCGTACACCGCGGCTGCGTTTGCGAGGGCTTCGAGGCCGAGCGCGCGCAGCGCCGTCGCGAGCGAAGGGAGCCTCCCGAGCGCGTCGGCGAGGGCCTCGTCGGCGACGCCCGAGAGGGAGCGTTCGGGGCCGTCGAAGGGCGCCCTCAACGTTTGCGCCTCGCCGTTCACAACCTCTGCGATGAGGTCTGCGCCGACGCCGACGAGCGCGCGGTGGAGCCGTCCCGCGACGACGCGATGCGCGGCGCCAGAGGGGCACGCGCAGGCGGGGTCTTCGGGTGACCTGCCGGGTGTTTCGATGAGCTCGCGGAGGCGAGCGAAGGCGTCGGCGACGCTCGCGGGGCGGGCGGGCGAGAGCGGCGACGTCCACGGCAGCTCGCTCCCTCGGAGCAGGAGCGAGAGCTGTCCGCAGCGGGCGCAGCGTCGGAGCAGGTGGACCGTGTCGGGCGGGGCGAAGCGCCCTCGCGTCGCGCTGGCGCGCTGCTCGCGGGAGAGGTTCAGCGCGCGGCGGAGCGCGGCGGCGTCGGGGGCTTCGCCGGGGTCGTCGTTGGGGGTCATCGCGGGGGCGAATGTATAGCGACCCTCGGAGGCGCTCTGTTATAACCGTCCGCCGGGTTGTGGCGCGTCCTCGCGACGCAACTCCGCACACGAGGGAGCGCCGCGCAGATGACCGCACCTGGTTCCATCCCCTTCGCGATCGCCCTGCGCAGAGCGGTGATCGCCTCCGTCGACGCAGACGGAGCCTTCGCAGATGTGCTGCTCGGCGACGAGCGCGTGCGCGCCGCGGTGGTGCACGGCGGGGCCGAGCCCGTGGTGGGCGCCGAGGCCCTCGTGGCGCTCAACGCTTCTTCGGAGTGGTTCGTGCTCGGTTCGCTCGGCGCGAGGCCCGCGGTCTCGACGCGCGACGGCGCGCGGGCGTCGCTCGAACACGACGGCGGCGACGAGGTGCTGCGCCTCCGTGACGCGAAGGGCGCGCTGCTGGTCGAGCACCGCGCGGGTCACACCGTGGTGCGCGCGGCGGAGGGCGACCTCGAGCTCCGCGCCGACGAAGGCAGCGTGCGCGTCGTAGCGCGCGACGCGGTGACGATGTCGGGCGCGAGCGGCGGGGCGCTGCGCGTCGACGCGACGGGCGTCGAGGCGTCGGGGCCGTCGCTGCGATCGACGACGACGAAGACGACGGTCGAGAGCCGCGAGGCGGTGATCTCGGCGGAGCGCGTGGGCGTGTCGGCCGAGCGCGTGAACGTCACCGCGAAGGTGATGGAGTCGCGCGTGGGGCGCATCGTCGAGCGCGCGCAGGAGGCGTACCGCGACGTCGAGGGGACGCTCCAGCAGCGCGTCGGGCGCTACCGCGTGCTCGCGAAGGAGACCTGGCAGGTGCTGTCGGGTCGCGCGATTCTGAAGGCCCGCGGCGACGTGCGCGTCGACGGCGAGAAGCTCTACCTCGGCTGAGGGGTCTCACGGAGGTCACGGCGATGTTCCCTGCGTCGACGAAGGGTGGCGGTCAGTGCGCGGCGTTCCCGGATGTGTGCAAGGTGCCGGCGCCCCCGGCGCCCTTCGTGCCGACGCCGTTCCCGAACATGTCGCAGTGCTCCGGCGCGAGCGAGACGAGTTCGAAGGTGAAGATCGTGGGCAAGCCCTCGATCCACAAGAGCTCGGAGATCGGCCGCTCGAGCGGCGACGAGGCGGGCACCCTCAAGGGGATGATCTCGCAGGTCAACATGGACAAGACCCAGTACCGCATGGGCTCCGTGAAGGTGAAGGTCGAGGGCAAGGCCCTGGTCACCGTCACGAAGATGTGCGGTCAGAACGGCACGAGCTCCAACTCCCCTCCGGGCGCGCAGGTCGCGCCGAGCCAGACCAAGGTCATCTGCATGATGTGAGGGCGCGCCGCAGCGCTCCCCTCGCCGTCACCTCCGCTCTCACAACTCCCGGCCGCCACCGCGCGATGGTTCAGGTGCATCAATGACAGACCCGGCACGCTTCGATCCGAACATCGACCAGCCTGGCGCCTCGGGCGGCACCGGCGAGATCCGTCAGGACCAGGGCAGCACGACGCCCGAGTCAGGCGAGGACGTCGCCCGCCGCGAGGCCGCGCGCCAGCAGGCCCAGCAGGCCAACGCGACGGCCACCGCGAGCGAGAACGCGGCGAGCGATCAGGAGGCCGCCGCGGCGCGCGCGAGGACCGCCGAGCAGGCCCAGTACGACCGCGTGTACGCCCTCGAGCAGCAGGGCGCCGACCAGGGCGGCTTCACCCCCGAGCAGCTCGTCGAGTACCGCGCCGCGGTCGCCCGCTCGGCGGAGCTTCGAACGGCCCGCGAGAACGCAGAGACGCAGGCCAACGCGGCGAGGGCCAAGGCGACGAAAGACCGCGCGGCGGCCACCGACGCCGCCGCCGCGGTGCCTCCCGTACCCGGCGCGGGAGACGCCGCGGGGCGCTACAAGTCAGCGCAGAACGCGTCGCCGCGGCAGTGCTACCAGGTGGCCGTCCCCCACGCGAACACGCGGATGACCTTCGGCGCCTCGGCGGGGCGCGGGGGATCGGGCGCGAGCCTCACGACCGACGGCTCGGTCATGCTCGACTCCGCGGGCCCGACCGACGTGCAGGCCGCCGGCAACCTCTCGCTCCAGACCAATGCGAGCCTCGCGGCGGTCTCCGACGGGGGCACGCTGATCGGCACCAAGGCCGCGATGTCGGTCCAGGCCGGGGCGAGCATCAACGTGTGGGCGGGCTCGTCGGTGCCCGCGGGCGCGTGCGGCACGGGCGCGGGCGCCGACGTGCCGAAGCCCAACGCGGAGGGCCCCTCGTCGAGCGCCGAGAAGTTCGTGGCGGGCGCCATGCTCCCCACGGCGATCGGCAAGACCGCGGCGGACCTCACGGGCTTCGCGAGCGGCAACCCCTGGGACACCGTCGCGGCCGCGGGCGACACGATCGCCAACGTGGGGACCCTCGTGGGCACGGCCAACACGCTCGCGGGCGGCGACGGAGAGACCGGCGCGGGGAAGTTCTCCGAGGCCGCGGCCACGTGGGGCGACAACATCTCGGCCGCCGGCGGCAAGAACCTCTTCGGCGCCGCGTTCGGCACCGCGGCGGCGCTCGGCGCGGGCGGCGCGGGCGGCGGCACCAAGGTCGACATCCAGGGCCCCTCGGGCATCTCGATGCTCACCAACGCGAAGATCACGGGCACCGCGACGAACAACATCGAGTTCAAGACCGCGGTGAAATTCTCGGTGAACGCGGCCTCCGTGGCCGAGATGGTGACGCAGACCGCGAGCATCTTCGGGATGATCAAGGCGG
This sequence comes from Myxococcota bacterium, assembly GCA_052035985.1. GTDB lineage: Bacteria > Myxococcota_A > Polyangia > Polyangiales > CAISKJ01. The sequence goes on from JBPOHC010000445.1 coordinate 39,886, forward strand.
AGATGAAGGGCGGCGCGTTCTGCAACCTCATGTCCTTCGGGCTCATCGGCCTCGAGGCCCCCGCGATCCGCATGGCCTGCGGCAAGATGAACATCGACGCGCTGGCGAGCTACATGCTCAAGTCCGCGACGATCGATTTCGTGGGGGGCGTCGTGGCGATCCGGGCGAAGTCGTTCTTCGCGGTGAACACCCCGGTCACGATCCTCGACTCGGAGATGAAGGTGCAGAAGCAGGCGCTCTTCAAGAACGACGTCGAGGTGAAGGGCGACACGGCGATGAAGAAGAACCTCTCCGTGAAGGAGAAGATCAAGGCGAAGTCCGAGCACCTCAAGGAGAAGCTCGAGGTGCTCGGCAAGCTCGTCGCGAGCTGAGGCGATGACCGAGGCCAGCAAGGGCATGAGGGTCGCGAAGGACTCGGCGTACGAGTTCTCCTACGCGGTCTGGCAGCTCCGTCCCCCGCAGCACACGATGACCGTGGTGGTGAAGGCCACCTACGCGCTCGTGCACGGAGGCGTCTGCGTCGACGCCGAGAAGCCCGTCCCCTGCGGCGGCGACGCGCACTGGGACGACGACCCCGACGCGAGCCTCCGCCTCGACGGCGACCTCGCGCTCACCAAGCCCCGCGGCGAGTGCACCCTCGCGGGCACCTGCTACGCGCCCAACGGGGTCCCCGCCGCGGCGGTGCAGGTGCGTATGCGCGTGGGCGCCATCGACCGATCGATCACCGTCGTGGGCGACCGCCACTGGAGCTCGAACGGCGTCCTCGAGGGCCCTGCGCCCTTTGAAAAGATGCCCCTGCGCTGGGAGCGCGCCTTCGGCGGACCGGGCTTCGCGGAGAACCCCGTCGGCGTCGGGATCACCCCCGTCGACACGCCGCGCGGCAGGGTCGTCCCGCTGCCCAACCTCGAAGACCCCTTCGCGCTGATCCACACGCAGGGCGCGCGGCCGCCGCCCGCGCACCTCGGCCCGCTGCACCGCATGTGGAGCGCGCGCATCCGCCACGCAGGCACCTACGACGACCGCTGGCGCGACACGCGCTGGCCGTGGTTCCCCGACGATTTCTCGCCCGCGTATTTCAACGCGGCGCCCATCGAGCAGCAGATCGACGGGTACTGGCGCGGCGACGAGCGCATCCTTCTCCGCGGTTTTCACCCGAAGCACACCGAGATCGACACCCACCTCCCGGGGCGCCGCGTTCGGGCCTTCGTCGACCGCCGCAACGCCGACGGCCAGGGCGTCTTCACCGAGCTCGCGATGCGCCTCGACACCATCGCCATCGACGCCGACAAGGGCGAGGTCTACTGCCTCTGGCGCGGCACCGTCGACGTCGCCGACGAGAAGCTCTCCGACGTCGACCGGCTCTTCTACCTCGACGCGCCCGCGGCCGAGCCGCCGCGCGACCTCGCCGCGTGCGAGGCCCTCATGTGGCAGAAGATCCGCGAGCTCGACGGCGACGACGAGGAGCAGGAGTCCGACGCCGACGACGACGAGAATTTCGTCTCGCCGCCCGAGGTCCCGCTCGAAGAGACCCCGGCGGTCAAGCGGCTCACGGCGCGCTTCAACGAGGCGCTCATCCCCGCGGGCGTCACCCTCGCGGGCCTCTCCGCGGGGGCGAAGTCCGAGCCGCTACCGAAGGCCTCCGCGGTCGTCGCGGAGCTCGAGCGGCAGCGTCGCCCCGTCCCCGCCGAGGTGCGCGCCGCCGCCGTCGCAGAGGCCGAAATCGATGGCGAGGTCGAGGGTCAGGCCCCCGCGGAGCTCACCCGCGACGACGTCGAGCGCATGGCCGCGGCGGGAGAGGACCTCACGGAGCGAGACCTCACGGGCCTCGACCTCTCGGAGCTCGACCTCTCGGGCGTCGACTTCTCGGGCTGCGTGCTCCGCGGCGCGCGCCTCGACCGATGCCGCCTCGAAGGCACCCTCTTCGACGAGGCCAACCTCTCCGAGGCCATCCTCGCGCGGAGCTTCGCGCGCGGGGCGAGCTTTCTCGAAGCCGATCTCTCGAAGGCGCGCGCCGACGCGGCGACCTTTCGCGGAGCCGTGTTCGACGGCGCCGACGCCGAGGAGGCCAGCTTCGAACACTGCGACTTCGAAGAGGCCAGCTTCGAACGCGCGGGCTTTCACAAGGCCCGCTGCGCGAGCGCGCGCTTCGTGAAGGCGAAGCTCACCACGGCGGACTTCACCGAGGCGGTGCTCACGGGCGCGGACTTCACCGAGGCGTCGCTCGTCGACACGTCGCTCGAGCGCAGCCGCGCCGAGGGCGCGAACTTCGACCGCGCGGACATGACCGGCGCGCGTCCCTCTGAGGGCGCCCGCTTCGAACGCGCCACGCTCACGGAGATCAAGGGCGCGAAGTCTCAGTGGGCGGGCTCCGTGCTCGACGACGCGGACCTCACGCACGCCGAGCTCGAGCGCGCCGACTTCACCGGCGCCAACCTCGTGCGCGCGCGCCTCGACGGGATCAAGGCCCGCCGCGCGTGCTTTCAAGAGGCCGTGCTCGTGGGCGCGAGCGCGCTCGGGGCCGACGTGTTTCAAGGCAGCTTCGAAGCGGCGGACCTCTCGCACGCCGACCTGCGCGGCGCCAACCTCTTCGCGGCGCAGCTCTGGCGCGCGAAGACCGAGGGGACGCAGCTCACCCTCGCCAACCTCGACCGCACGCACCTCGAAGGCGAGGAGCGCCCGACGTGAACGAGATCACCACGCCCGAAGGGCTCCAGCGTCACCTCGCGGCGTCCCTCCTGCTCGAAGACGTCGTGATCCGAGGGATCACCATCGAAGACGCGGAGCTCGCCGAGCTCGACCTGCGCCGCGTCGACTTCGTGAACGTCACCCTCCGCGCCGCGCGCTTCGCCCGTTGCAGGCTGACCTTCGTGCGCTTTCTCGGGTGCTCCTTAGAGCGCAGCCGCTTCGAGGAGTGCGGCATCTCGGGCCTCGCGTTCGAGCCCGACCCCCACGGCGTCGAGTGCGCCCTCGACCGCGTGAGCTTCGTGCGATCGACCTTCGCGAGCTGGATCATGCGCCGCGCCACCGTCGCGCGCTCCGTGGTGCAGGACTGCGTCTCGACGCGGTGGCGCTTCGAAGAGAGCGACGTCGCGGGGCTCCTGGTGCTCAACGGCTCCCTCGACCGCTGCGTGTTCAAGCGCTGCGCGCTCGACGAGCTCTGCGTCGTGGGCGCGGCCCTCAACGAGCCTGATTTCACGGGCTCCCGCGTCGACCGCGCGGAGTGGATCGCCGCCGAGGTCAAGGGCGGCGTGTGGACCGGCGCGCACCTCCGCGGCACCGCGCTGCGCGGGTGTTCCTTCGAAGACTCAGACCTCCGCGCGCTCGCCGCCGCGCCCGCCGAGATGACCGAGTCTCGCATGCGCGGCGTGACCCTCGCGGGCCTCGACCTCTCACGCGTCGTGCTCGCGGGCTCGACGCTCGGCGCCGTGCAGGCCGCCCGCTGCGACCTCTCCGACGCGGACCTCACGGGCGTCAACTGGGAGGAGTGCGCCCTCGACAACGCGCGCTTCGAACGCGCCGCCCTGCGCGACGCGTCGTTCAGTCGCTCCTCGCTGCGGGGCGCGGATCTGCGCGCGGTCACCGCCGAGGGCGCGTCCTTCGACGGCTGCTCGCTCGTGGGCCTCGACCTGAGCGGAACCACCCTCACGGGCGTGAGCTTCCGCGACTGCGACATGCAGGAGCTCAAGGCCGGCGGGGCGGGCTTTCCGTCGTGCGAGTTCAAGCGCACCACGCTGGCCTCGACGCGGCTCGTGGGCTGCGACATGCGCGAGGCGACCTTCGAAGAGGCCACCCTCGTCGGCGCCGACCTCTCGCGCGCGACGCTCGACATGGCCACGCTCACGGGCGCGAAGTGCCAGGGCGCGCGCTTCGACGGCGCCTCGATGGAGGCCGCGTATTTCGACGGCGCGACGGCGGAGTCGGCCTCCTTCGCGGGCGCGCGGCTCACGAACTCCTCGCTCGAAGGCACCACCCTCGAACACGCGGATTTCTCGGGCGCCGACCTCACGGGCGTCAACCTCACGGGCGTCGACTTCAGGCGCTGCCGCTTCGACACGGCGACGCGCTTCGAACGGACGATGTTCGTCGACGCCGACCTGCGCGGCTGCAACTTCACGCGCGTCGAGCTGCCCGACGTCGACCTCACGGGCGCGAAGACCGCCGAGGCGCGCTTCGACGAGGCCAACCTCGAGCGCTGCATCGCCGCGGGCGCAGACCTGCGCGGCGGCGTCTTTCTCAAGGCCCGGATGCGCTACGCGGACCTGAGCGGCGCGAAGCTCGACGGCGTCGATTTGCGCGGCGCGGATCTGCGCGAGGCGATGTTCGTCGAGGCGAGCGCCATCGAGGCGCAGCTCACCCTCGCGCGGCTCGAGCGGGCCAACATGGAGAAGGTCGACCTGCGCAAGGGCCGCCTCGATCACGTGAAGGCGCGCTGGGTGAACCTCGCGTACGCGAAGCTCGACGCGGCGGACTTCTCACACGCAGACCTCCGCGGCGCCAACCTGCACCGCGTCTCGGAAGTGACCACGCGCTGGAACGACGCCGACCTCACGGACGCGTCGCGGCTCGACGGACCGCTCGCGCGCGGCGAGGACTTTCGCCCGCCGCGCCTCTCGCAGATCAAGTGATGGGGTGATCGTTCGGAGTGACTACGCGGCGACGTAGTTGCTGACGTCGATGCGCTGCACGCGAGACTTGAGGAAGGCGATGACCGCGGCCTCGTCGCGCTCGGGCGCGCCGGGGATGCGGACGAAGTGCTTCGCCAGGGTCTTCCACTGGCCGAGCATGAGGTAGGCCCACACCATGAAGAAGTCGACGCCTTCGAACACGATGGCGTCTTCGCGCGCGTAGGTCTCGAGGTTGTCGCGAAACTCCGCGGGGAGCTCGGTCCAGTGCGTGCGGGCCTTGACGTGGTGGTGGATGTGATACCCGTCGTTGAAGGCCCTGCGGTTGTAGCGGGAGTTGATGCAGGTGATGCTGTTCTTGTAGGGGTTCCCGGGGTCCGCGGCGTCGACGAACGCGTGCTGCCCCCAGTTGCCCGCCATCATCAGGAAGCGAACGATCACCAGCGGGATCAGGAACACCGCCATCGACGCGCGCCAGTTCACCATGCAAAGCGCGCCCGCCACGAGGAGGAAGCTCCCCTCGCCCAGGATCGTGCGCAGGAACAGCTTCGGGTTGTGCTTGCGCTTGTGGTACCCGACGAGGCGCGCGAGCCCGAAGAACAGAAAGTCGACGTAGTACGTGAGCCAGCCGGCGAGGCTGTCGCGCTGGTACTTCATCGTCGAGCTGAGGTCTTCGGGGAGGTTGTTCTCCGGGTGGTGCATCCCCATGTGGTGCGCGAAGTACGTCTCCGGCGACTCGCCCATGAAGGGCCCGATCACCCACGGGATGATCTGGTTCATCCACGCGCGCTCCTTCTTGAAGAGCGTGCGATGCGACGTGCAGTGCAGCATGAGGATGAAGCGGTCGAGCACCCCGAAGGCCACGATCACCCAGTAGATCGGCGCCGCGTACCAGAAGTGCTGCGCGGGCACGAAGAAGAGCCCGATCCCCATGAGCGCCACGGCCAGGCACTGAAGGATCAGGTACACGAAGGGCAGGTCGCGCTCGTCGTTGATGAGCGTCGCGAGGATGCGGTCGAGGGTCGTCTCGACGCGCGGCGAGGAGTGTTCGAGGTCCTTGAATTCCACGGCGGCGCGGACGCTATCACAGCCGCGCAGCGCCGTGAGAGGGAGGCGCCCTACATCCGCTCGGGGGCCTCGATGCCGAGGAGCATGAGACCCTCGCGAAGCACCGCCACCGTGAGTTCGCACAGGCGCAGACGCGAGGCGCGCACCGCCCCCTCGGACTTGAGCACCGGGCACTCGTTGTAGAAGGTCGAGTACGCCGTCGCGAGCTCGTAGAGGTAGTCGCAGAGCAGGTGCGGGCGCGACGTGCGCGACACCTCGTCGACGGCCTCATCGAACGAAAGGAGCCGCAACGCGAGCGCGCGCTCCGCGGATTCGAGGGCGCTGACCTCGCCCGCGACGAGCTCCTGATCCGCGGCCTTGCGCAGGATCGAGCAGATGCGCGCGTGCGTGTACTGGAGGTAGGGGGCCGTGTTGCCCGTGAGGGCGAGGGCCTTGTCCCACGTGAAGGTCACCAGGGTCGTGCGGTCGCGCGAGAGGTCGTTGTACTTCACCGCGCCGATGCCGACCTTGCGGGCGACCTCGCGGGCCTCCTCGTCGCTGAGGTCGGGGTTGCACTGGCGGGCCACGTCGAGGGCGCGGCGCTCGGCCTCGTCGAGCAGGGCCTCGAGGCCGATGACGTTGCCGTCGCGCGTGCTGAAGGTGCCTTCGGGCAGGCGCATCAGGCCGAACCACACGTGCTCGAGCGAGGTCTTCACGCCGAGGCGCCGCGAGGCCGCGAAGAACTGCCTGAAGTGGAGCTGCTGCCGCTCGTCGGTCACGTAGATCACGCGCGACGGGTGCCAGCGCTCCTCGCGGTAGAGCACCGTGGCGACGTCGGTGCTGCCGTAGAGAAAGCCTCCGTCGGCCTTTCGAACGAGGAGCGGCGGCATGGCCTCTCCGTCGCGAGCCTTCTCGAAGGTCACCACGACGGCGCCCTCGCTGTGCTCGGCGATCCCTTCGGAGAGAAGCCGATCGACGGTGCCCGCGAGGCGGTCGTTGTAGGCGCTCTCGCCGAGCACCACGTCGAAGCTCACGTCGAGGCGGCGGTAGACGCGTTCGAACTCGTGCATCGAGACGTCGATGAAGCGGCGCCACAGGGCCACGTTCTCGGCGTCTCCGCGCTGGAGCTTCACGAGCTCGGCGCGCGCCTCGCGGAGCAGCTCCGGGGCGTCTCGCTCTGCGCCCTCTTCGTCTTCGCCGTCGGCCTTCTCGGGCTTCGCGTCGCCCATCGCCTTGCGCTGCGCCTTCTCCTCGTCGGAGTACTTCACGTAGATGCGCAGGAGCTCGCCCACCGGGTGCGCTTCGAACGCGGCGGGGTCGAGCCAGCGGCGCCACGCGACGAGGAGCTTGCCGAACTGCGTCCCCCAGTCGCCGAGGTGGTTGTCGGCGACGACGGTGTAGCCCGTGGCGCGCATCACGCGCTTGATCGCCTCGCCGAGGATGGTCGAGCGGATGTGCCCGATGTGCATGGGCTTGGCGACGTTGGGCGACGAGTAGTCGATCACGGCCACGGCGCCGCGGCCCGCGTCGCGGAGCGTCCTGCACGCGAGCACCGACGAGGCGATCCATTCGTCACGGAGCGAGAGGTTCACGAAGCCCGCGCCTGCGATCTCGGCGCGCGCGATCGCGGGGTGCTCGGCGAAGGCGGCCGAGAGCGCGTCGGCGATCTCGCGCGGAGGGCGCTTGAGCGCGCGGGCGAGCTGCATCGCCGCGGACGACTGGAAGTCAGCCTTCTGCGAGCGGTCGACGGCCACCGCGTCGGGGATCGCGGCGTCGGGGAAGCGTGCCTTCAACGCGTTGGCGCCGAGGCGACCGAGCTCTTCACGGAGTGTCAGCATGGGAAGGGCCGACGGGTGTATCACACGCGGCGACGGCGGTGCGTTCTCTCTTGCGCCGCGGAGGCGCCATCGCGGATCGTTCGCCGCGCTGTTACCTGTGTTCGTCTCGAGGGGCGGAGGGCGCCCGACCGATGGCAGAGACATCACTCCCCGAAGTCGACTTCAGCTTCACCTCCACGGCCGCGCCGAGCGGGCTCTGGACGGTCTCGCGCTTCAGCGTCCACGAGGCGCTCTCCGAGCTCTTCGAAGCCGTCATCGACATGACCGGAGAGGAGGGCGCGGACCTCGAGGCCATCCTCGGCCGCGCCGCCGAGCTGGTCGTCACCCGCGCCTCGCTCACGCGACGCTTCCAGGGCGTCGTGCGCGCCGTCGAGGAGTTCGGCTCCACGCCATCGGGGAGGCACGTGCGCGTGCGGCTCGTCCCCTCGCTGTGGCTCCTCTCGCAGCGCGTCGACGCCCGTATTTTTCAGGGCCTCACGGCCGTCGAGGTGGTGCGCGAGGTGCTCCAGACGGCGGGGCTCTACCAGGGCCCCGACGAGCTCGACACGCAGGCCCTCGACCACGCCAGCTACGCGCCGCGCGAGTGCTGCGTGCAGTACCGCGAGAGCGACCTCGCCTTCGTGATGCGCCTCCTCGAAGACGAGGGCGTGACGTTCTACGTCCGCCACGACCTCGCGCGCGAGACGCTGGTGCTCGCGGCGGACGAGGACGCCGACGCCTTTCCGCGCGCGGCCCCGACGCTCGACGGGGGCCCCGTGCGCGTGATGGGCGAAGGGGGCGCCACGCACGACGCCGAGACCGTGCGCGCGCTGGAGTCGACGGTCTCGCTCCAGCCCACGGGCGTGACGCTGCGGGAGTGGGACTTCACGCGCCCCTTCGACGCCGCGATGGCCTCCCCCGCGCGCGAGTCCGCGACGACGGTGTCGTTCCCGAGCGAGCCCGGGGCGCGGTCGATCTACGAGTACCCCGCGCGGGCCGCGCTGCTGCGCTACAGCGAGCGCGACGGCTACTACCATGGCGACGACCTCGCGCGGCGCGCCGAGCGGCGCTTCGACGAGTACGAGGGGCGCCAGCGCGGGGCGCGCGGCGCGGGCGTGGTCACCGGGTACGCGCCCGGCCTGCGCACCGCGCTCGTGAACGAGAGCGAGGTCGCGCTCGGCCCCTTCGTCCTCACGGCGGTCTCCCACGAGGGGTGCGCTTCGAGGGGCCCCGACGACCTCGACGCGCCGCGCGGCGAAGACCGCTACCGCAACGCGTTCGAAATGCTCTCGATCGAGCGGGTGTTCCGCCCCGCGCGACACACGCCGAAGCCCGTGATCCAAGGGCCGCAGACGGCGACGGTGATGGCTCGCCCCGGGTCGCCCGACGAGGTCTGCGTCGACGCGTACGGCCGCGTCCTCGTGCGCTTTCACTGGGAGCGCCCCGAGCGCCGCGCCCCGTCGCAGCGCACGCGCGCGGCCTCGTGCTGGGTGCGCGTCTCGCAGCCCTGGGCGGGCGACGGCTGGGGCGTGGTGTTCAACCCCCGCGTGGGGATGGAGGTCGTGGTGCAGTTCCTCGACGGCGACCCCGATCGGCCGCTCGTCACGGGCTGCGTGTACAACCTCCACAACCCGCCTCCGCCGCTCGGCTCGGTCGTCGAGCGCCGCACGCGGAGCACCATTCGCACGGCGAGCTCACCGGGCGGCGACGGGTTCAACGAGCTGTCCTTCGAAGACGCCGCGGGCGCCGAGCAGGTGTACGTGCACGCGCAGCGGGACCTCGTCGCTGAGGTCGAGCGCGACCGCGAGGTCTCCGTCGGCAACGACCAGCGTCGGCGCGTGAGCCGCGACGACGCGCTCGACGTCGGCAGAGATCAGACGATCCGCGTGGCGGGCACCCAGCGCGCCTCCGTCGCGAGGGATCAGTCGCTCCACGTCGAGGGCAGCCGCAGCGAGCGCGTGACGGCGAAGCGCTCGGTGCTCGCCGAGGGCGACCAGGAGCACCGCGTCGAGGGCGACGACGCGCTCAACGTGTCGGGCGACGCCGAGCGGCTCTACGCGAGGCGGCTCTCGACGCGCGTCGGCGGAGAGCGCCGCACCGAGGTCTCGGGGATGTCCCTCGAGCACGTCCACGGCGACCGCACGGTGAGGGTCTCGGGGCACCACACGACGGTGGTCGGCGCGCACGAGGCGAAGCGGTCGGCGCTCCTCCACGTCGAGGGCGCGTCGTCGTTCTGGAGCAGCGCGACCACCGAGATCGTGTCCGAGAAGGACATCGTGCTGCGCTGCGGAAAGACCATGCTCCGCCTCACGCCCGAGCGCATGGAGCTCATCGCGCCCGAGGTGATCGTGCGGGGCGGAGAGAACCGCGTGACCGTCGGCGGAGACAAGGTGCGCGTGCGGGCGCAGGCCGAGGTCGTCATCGGCGCCGAGAAGGTCACGGTGAAGTCTCAGGGCGCCGCGGTGAAGCTCGACTCCGCGGCGAAGGTGATGGGCTCGAAGGTGCAGCTCGACCAGGGGAGCATCCCCCTCGACGACGACCCCGACGACCCGGTCAAGGTCACCACCATCGAGCTCCGAGACGACCAGGGAGCCCCGATCCCCGACCAGCGCTTCGTGGTGAAGCTCTCGGACGGCTCGGAGCTCACGGGCATCGTCAACCACGAGGGCGTGGCGCGGATCGAGCTCGACGCGTCGGCCACGATCGTGTTCCCAGACCTCAACGACACCGAGCGAGAGTGACGCGATGCGACCCTACGTGGTGAAGCAGGGTGACTACCTCCGGCGCCTCGCCCACGAGCGCGGCTTTCAACCCGACGTGGTGTGGGAGCACGCCGCCAACAAGGACCTGCGCGAGCGGCGCGACAACCCCGAGATCCTCGCGCCCGGAGACATCCTCTACGTCCCCGCGCCCGATGCCCTGGCGCACCCCATCGAGCCCGCCTCGGTCAACCGCTACCGCGCGAAGCGCGAGCGCGCGCCGGTGAACCTCAAGCTCATGAACGGCGCGGCGCCCCTCGCCAACGCGAGGTGCAGGGTCATCGGCGCCGCCGCCGCGCCCATCGACGCGAGCACCGACGGCGACGGGATGCTCTCGCTCGAAGCGCCGCTCCACGTCCCTTCGCTGCGGCTGGAGTTCGCCGACGCGGGCCTGACCTTCACGGTGAAGCTCGGCCACATCGACCCGATCACCGAGGTGTCGGGCGTGCGCCAGCGGCTCACCAACCTCGGCTTCGCGGGCCTCGACGGCGACGACTTCGACGACGGCTGGGACGACCCCCGCGTCATCTACTCGCTCAAGGTCTTTCAGCGAGAGCAGGGCCTCGACGTGACGGGCGAGATGAGCGACGCCACCCGCGACGCGCTGCGGAGGCTCCATGGCGCCTGACCCGCACCGCGCCACCGCGGCCCCCGTCGTGGTGGGCGCGAGCGTCAACACCGTCACGGCGAAGAAGCCGATCGCGCCGCTGCGCCACCTCGCGCTCCTCGAGCACTTCAAGGGCGACGCGGGCAGCGCGCAGCCGCTCTCGACGCTCGACCCGGGCTTCAACCCCTTCGACGCGAGCGCCCTCGACCCCGCGAAGAACCCTTTGCAGAAGGCGTTTCTGAAGCGCCTCGACGAGTACCAGGCCATCGACGGGTTCTCGCGCGAGGACCCGCGCACGCACGCGCGGGTGAAGACCGTCGACCTGCGCTCGATCCCGACGGCCATCGTCGACCTCACGGCCAACCCCGCCAGGCCGCGCTTCGCGGGCAACCTCCCGCTCACGGCGCGGTACCCGGCGAGCATCGGCAAGATCGGCTGCATGCTCGCGGCCTATCAGCTCCAGTTCGACCTCGAGGTGCTCGCGAAGCGCTCGGGCGCGAAGACGCAGCGGGAGCTCTTCGCACTGGCCCGCGAGGCGTGGGGCCAGACGCAGGAGCCGAGGTTCGAAGCCGAGGTGCCGTTCCCCTTCTTCAGGGGCGTCGCGAAGAGCTTCGGGCTGCGCGACAGGCTCGTGCTCCTCGGCGGTCGAACCGTGTACGGCGGGGCCTACGCGGCGCCGAGGCTCGAGAGCATCTTCGCCCCCGAGGGCCCGACGCTGACCTCGTTCAGCAGCACGGGAGAGACGTTCCCCGACCTGTTCAGGTACGAGTACCCCAAGGAGTACCCCGACGCCCCGCCCAAGCGCCTGCGCCTGAGCCGCATGGGCTTTCAAGAGCGCATGGACCTCATGGTCGGCCAGTCGCACAACGCCGCCGCGGCGTCGTGCATCCGCGACGTGGGCTTCCTCTACATCGCCTCGACGCTGCTCCAGTCGGGCATCTACAACCTCGGCGCGGGCGGCCTGTGGGTGGGGAGCTCCTACGGCGGCGACCGCTTCCGCTCGGACCCCGTGCACGGCCAGAGCATCGGCGCGACGCCCGCCTCGCTCGCCGTCATGTTCACCCTCCTCGCGCAGAACAAGCTCATCAACGAGAAGGCCTGCGACGCGATGAGGCGGCTCACCCACAAGGGCTTTCGCGACGGCACCTACGAGATCGACAAGCTCCTCGACCCCGGCGTCGGCTCGCGGAGCTTCAGCGCCGACGGCGTGATGAACTCGCGCTCCAGCGACGTCGTCGAGGCGTACTCCAAGCTCGGGATCTACAAGGGCCTCAGCGACGTCGCCTACATCGAGCGCACGGACAAGGGCCGCACCACGCGCTTCGTCGTTTCGGTCTTGAAAGACGACTCGGGCGAGGGCGCCATCCACGCCATCAGCGCCGCGGCGGCCGACGCGGTCGAGGCCATCAACCCGTAGCGCCCGTCACGGCGCGAGCAGCTCGCAGGCGGGGTCCCTCGGGCGCGCCTCGCAGCCCCGTCGCAGCAGCGGCTCGCCGCGCGCCCGGTCGCCCGAGAGCACATGCGCGGCCCCGAGGTTGATCACGTTGCCCGCGTCGCGGGGCGCGAGCCTCAACGCGCGTCGGGCGGGCTCCACGGCGTCGCGCGCGCGGCCCATCTGGAGCAGGCATCCGGCGACGTTGTGCCACGCGCGCCAGTAGGTCGGCTCGAGCTCCGTCGAGCGCGCGAAGAGCCCGATGGCCTCGGGGCAGCCGCGCGCCCGCGCCACCGCCACGCCGTAGTGATAGAGCACCCGCGCGTCGCCTTCGCCCTCGGGGAGGTCCGCGCCGAAGAGCGAGAGCGCGGTCGTCCATCGACCGGCCTGCGAGGCGCTCGTGAGCGCGAAGATCACCGAGAGCGCGACGGCTCCACCGAGCGCGACGCGACGCGCGCGCGCCCCCGCTTCGACGCCGTACGAGAGCAGCGCCCCGACGGCGAGCGCCCAGCCCGCGAGCGGATAGTAGAGGTAGCGGTTCGCGAGCTGTCCCGTGGCGGGCGCCGCGAGGGCCGACGTGGCCGAGAAGAGCACGAGCCACGAGGCGCCCACGGCGAGGCGCTCGGAGAGCGCGGGAGCCCTTCTACGAAGCCCGATCAGCGCGACGAGGGTGAGCGCCAGGCCGACCGCCCAGAGCGCCGCGGAGGCCGCGGACGGCGGGCGCCACGCGAGCGCCGTCATGGCCTGACGGCCGGTGACGGCGAGGGTGACGTAGTGCGCGACGCAGCCCGTCACGCCGCGCGCGACCTCGGAGAGAGAAGCCCCCGTGAGCGCGTTGGCCGTGGTGATCGCGAGGTGACGACGCCAGAGGAGCGCCGCCGCGATGAGCGCCCCCGACACGCACGAGAGCGTAAGGGCGCGACGGATTCGCTCCGAGACCGTCCCGGGAGTGATCGTCGGGAGGAGCGCGGCGAGGGCGACGAAGGCGGGCGTGAGCGCGAAGACCTCCTTGCAGCTCATGGCGGCGAGCGTCGCGAGGCCCGTGGCGAGCGCGGTGATCCATCGCGAGCGCGCGGTGTTCGAAGGCCGCAGCGAGGCGGTGAGCGCGAGGAGGGCGAGGAGCGTCCCGAGGGCGTCGTGGCGCGCGTTGATGAACATCGCGCCCTCGGTGGCGCCCGGGTGCAGCGCGAAGAGGAGGGCCGCCACGACGGACGCTTCGAGCCCCACACCGAGGCCCGCGAGCGCGCTCACGAGCGCCTGCGCGACGGCGGCGTGGATCGCCACGTTCAGCGCGCGAAAGGCCGTCATCGACATGCCGTTGAGGTGGGCCTGCGCCCAGAAGCTCACGGTCGAGAGCGGGCGGTAGACGCCTCCGCCCGCGGGGCCGAAGGGCTGCGTGAGGAGGGCGCGCCCGCCGTCGGGGCTGTACATCCGCGGCTCGCGGAGGATGTACTCGCGGTCGTCCCAGACGAAGTCGCCCGAGAGGTGGGGAACGTAGACGACGAGCGTCGCGGCGAGGAGCGCGGCGCGGAGCCCGAGCGCGCGGCCCCGCCACGTCGAGGGAGCCTCCGCGGTCATGGCTCGTTGTCGACGATGGTGACCTCGCGCGCGTCGGAGATCATCGCGGCGCCGTTGGCGTCTTGCACCCTCACTTCGAAGCGGAAGCGCCGTCCGGCGACCTCCGCGGGGTTCTGGATCTGCAAGATCACCAGCTCGCCCGAGGTCGATTCGAAGCCCGCGGAGGTCTGGAGGAGACCGCGTCCCGGCGAGCGTCGGAGGCGATCGGCGTCGTCGGTGAGGAGCCTCGCGCCGTCGAGCGTGAGCACCCGATAGGTCACGTACACGTCGGACGGGAGGCCGCGATAACGGACCCTCCCGAAGATGTGATAGCCGCCCTGCGGGCCGTGCACGACCTCGCTCTCGCCGCTCCCGCACGAGGGCAGCGCCTGCCACGATCGCCCTCCCGTGCCGAGCTCCGCGGAGGGCGCCGAGGCGTCGGAGACGGCGGCGTCGACGGTGGGGGTGACACCAACGGTCGTCGAGTCAGAACCTGAGCACGCGGCGCACGCGACCAGTGCGCCGATCAGGGGGCCGTAGGCTCGCACGCGGGCGTTTATACAGCGCCCGTCGCGGGAGTGATATGGTGGCCGCGATGAGACGCACGATCCCGTGGACGCTCGCGCTCGCGCTGGTGACGGCGCAGGGCTGCGTGGCGAAGCCCGAGGCCACGCGCGACGGGGCATCGCCGTGCAGGCGCGACGAGGACTGCAACGGCGGCGCCCTCTGCGG
>JBPOHC010000934.1:0-12104 GCA_052035985.1 Myxococcota bacterium
CCACAAACCCCACAAACCCCACAACCCCCACAAGCCGGTGAGCGTCAGCTCACCCGGCCAACACAACACCCACCATCACAAGAAACCTCTGCGCCCACCCGGCCAACACCCCCGACTGCCCCGCCAACAGCACCACATCCCCCATCACCGCGATCTGTCGCGCCCCCCGTGACATCGGCTATACAGCGCACACCGCGAATGCCTCCGAGAGTCATCCGACCGCGCAGCGATTCTCCGCTCCTCCCGTTCACGATCGGGGGCACGGCGGCGTGTCTGGTCGCGGGATGGTTCCTCGGAGCGTGGATCTTCAAGCCCGCGCACACGGGCGTGACGCCCGACAACGGCGGCGAGAACCCCGACGAGCCTGCCATCACGGTCGCGACGCCCGACGCCTCTGCGCCGCCTCCGCGCCCCATCGTCCGCGACGCTGGAACGCCCGCGATCGTGGTCCCGGTGTCGATCAACGGCGGCCTCCTCAACGCCTGCGGAGACGGCGAAGAGATGGACCTCCCCGGCCCTCGCTGCGACACGCCCGCGGGCCTCGAGTCCGCACTTCGCATGCGCGTCCAGACGGTGCTCGGCACGTGTCCTTCTGCGATGAACGCGGCGCGTGACCCGTCAAAGGTCCTCTCGCTCGGGCTGCGCGTCGACTTCGCCCGCCGCCGCATCGTCTCGCTCCTCGGTCGCAGCTCCTCGGTGCCCGACAAGGTGAGCTACGTGCCGTGCGTGAACGCGGGACTCACGGGTCTCGACGAGATCTGGCGCATCCAGGCGGCGCACCCTCGCTACCAGTACTTCTTCACCGCGCGCTTCGGCCCCATGCGCGCGACGCCAACGCCCGAGCCCGCACCGACGCCCGCGACGCCCGCACCCGCGCCCACGCCCGCAACGCCCACGCCCGCGCCCACGCCCGCAACGCCCACGCCCACGCCCGCGCCCACGCCTGACTCGACGCTCCCGACGCCCGCGCAGATGCTTCGGATGCCTGCGATGACGCAGGCCACGGTCGCGTGGTCGACGGCGATCGTCCGAGAGACACCCCGCACGGGCCCCATCGTCGCGCGCGTCACGCAGGGAACCGCCGTCGAAGTCATCGATCGACGCGGGAGCTGGTACGGCATCCGTTGGGAGCGCACCCACGTCGGGTGGACCTACGGCGAGGCGATCGGTCAGGGTCGCTGACCCTCGCTCGACGCATCGGGCGCAGCGGTTCTGGGCGCGAACGACATCGGCACGACGAAGTCGACCGAAGCCCTTTGCGCAGCGGGCCACGAGAGCGCACGCAGCCGCCCGAGGATGCAGTGCCCCACGCCACGGAACCCTCGCGGCCCTGACGCGACGGCGTGCGTGATCCTCCCGTCGACGGAGAGCGTGAAGCGCAGCTCGACGGCCCCTCTCAGCGTCGGCGCACCGCGCAGCGCGTCTTCGTAGCAGCGACGCGCCTCGGGCTGCTCTCGACGCAGCACGGCGAGCACGCCCTCGGCATCGACCTCGCCCACGAGCTCCCCCGAAGGAACCTCCGCGCCTCCATCCATCATGGCGCGCACGGCATCGGAGACCTGGGGCACGGCGACGGTCCACGCGGCGTCGAAGCGCGTCTCTCCGAACGAACGCACCCTCGCTCGCTCCATCACCCCCGCGACGCACTGCTGCACGGCGACACGCGTATCGGGCGAAGCGGTCCCCACGCGCTCGACGAAGAACTCTCCGCTGCGGCCATCGAAGAAGCCCTCGACGGTGACGCGATCACGCGCCCCGAGGCAGCGCGAAGCCCGCACGCTCACGGCTTCAAACGCAGCATGCACCGCGCGCCCCGAAGGACGCCCACGACGCACCGCCACCTGTGTCGAAGCACACCCCGCAGCGACCACCCACAAACAGGCGACCGTGAAGACGCCCGGCGAGGCCCAACCCCTCACAACGCCCCACAAACCGGCGGCCGTGAAGACGCCCGGCGAGGCCCGCCCCCTCACAACGCCCCACAAACCGGCGACCGTGAAGACGCCCGGCGAGGTCGCACCCCTCACAACGCCCCACAAACCGGCGGCCGTAAGGACGCCGGGGCACGCCCCCGCCGCCCTCTCACGCATCACTCCCCCTGCTGGAACACGAACGGCGCAGCCACCGTCGCCGCGCCCCCCGTGGGCGGCGGAAACCGCAACGCCCGCAGCACATCCTCGATGCACCGCCCCACGCGGAGCAGCCCCGGGTCGCCGCCCGTCGAGGTCTGCGACACGCTCCCATCGGGCTCCACGCGCACCCGCACGGTGATCTCACCGCGGAGCGTGGCGTCGTGCGCGAGCTCTCGCTCGTAGCACTGTCGCAGAGGCTGCGAGCGCGTCGCGAGCGCGCGCCGCACCAGGGCCGCGTCGATGCTCCCATGCGTCGGCGGAAGCACCGCCACATCGACGCCCGCATCCCTCGCTCGCACCCCCGCGTCTCTCACCCGCACGCTCGCGTCGCTCGCCCGCACGCCCGCGTCTCGCGCTCGCACGCCCGCGTCTCGCGCTCTCACGCCCGCATCACGCGCTCGCACGCCCGCGTCGCGCCCCGGACGCGGCTGCGCCCACGCCTCGACGCACGCGGGCGAAAGCAGCGCGAGGAGCACCACCAGCGCGCGCACTACGAACCCTTCGTGAACGAGAAGCCCTCGGCTCCGACGTCGACCTTCACGGTCTCATCGGCCTTGTATCCGCCCCTGAGCAGCTCCTCGGCGAGCGGATCTTGAAGCTGCTTGAGAATGACCCTCTTGAGCGGACGCGCGCCGAACGCGGGCTCATACCCGAGGTCCGTGAGGAGGTCCCTCGCGGGGTCGGTCACCTCGAGCTTCACGCGGCTCTCGGCGAGGAGCTTCCCGAGGCGCTTGAGCTGGATGTCGACGATGCCGCGCAGCGCCTTCTTGCTGAGCCGATCGAAGATGCACACGTCGTCGATGCGGTTGAGAAACTCGGGCCTGAAGTGCTTCTTGAGCTCCTGCTGCACCTCCTCGCGGAGGTCCTCGTCCGAGACGCCCTGCTCCGCGGCCTCGAGGATGCGCGGCGCGCCCACGTTGCTCGTCATGATGATCACGGTGTTCGAGAAGTTCGCGAGCTGCCCGCGGTTGTCGCTGAGCCTCCCGTCGTCGAGCACCTGAAGAAGAATGTTGAACGTGTCGCTGTGGGCCTTCTCGATCTCATCGAAGAGCACCACGCTGAAGGGCCTCCGACGGATGGCCTCGGTGAGCATTCCCCCCGACTCCGAGTCGACGTAGCCCGTGGGCGAGCCGATGAGCCGCCACACGGAGCCCTTCTCCATGAACTCGCTCATGTCGAGGCGCACGAGCGCGGCCTCGTCGTCGAAGAGAAACTCCGCGAGCGCCTTCGCCAGCTCGGTCTTCCCCACGCCCGTGGGCCCCAGGAACAGAAAGCTCCCGATGGGCCTCCCCGGATCGCGCAGCCCCACGCGCCCTCGCCGAACAGCCTTCGCGATGGCGTTCACGGCGCTGTCCTGCCCGACCACGCGCCCGCGCATGTGGTCCTCCATGCGCAGGAGCTTCTCGGTCTCGCTCTCGAGCATCTTGCTGACCTGCACGCCGGTCCACTGCTCGATGACCCGCGCCACGCCCTCCTCGTCGACGTGCATCTTGAGCAGCAGCGGCCCCTGCTCGCCGAGGAGCTTCTCCGACGCGATGAGCGCCTGCTCGGCCTTGGGGAGCTCATCGTTCGTGAGCCTGCTCGCCGCCGAGGTGTCCCCCGCGCGGATGGCCTTGTCCCGCTCGCCTCGCAGCACGAGGAGCCGCTCCTTCGCGGTCCGCACGGCGGCGATGGCGTCGCGCTGCCGATCCCACCGGGGCTTGAGATCGCCGTAGCGCGCGCGCACCTCGACGAGCTCCTTCTCGACCTTCGCTCGCACCTCCACCGAGTTGATGTCGTCCTCGTCGATGAGCGATCGGTGCTGCGCCTCGAGCGCGCTCATGCGCCGCGCGAGCGAGTCGAGCTCCATGGGACCGCCGTCGAGCGAGAGCCTGCACTGCGCGGCGGCCTCGTCGATGAGGTCCACGGCCTTGTCGGGCAGCTCGCGCCCCTGGAGGTACCTCGCCCCGAGCTTCACCGCGGCGACCACGGCGGGATCTGAGATGCGCACGCCGTGAAAGACCTCGTAGCGCTCGACGATGCCGCGGCACATCCCGATGGCCTCGGCCTCGTCGGGCGGATCGATCATCAGCGCGGCGAAGAGGCGCGAGAGGGTCTGATCCTTCTCGATGTTCTTCTTGTACTCCGCGGGCGTGATCGTCCCGATGATCTGCACCTCGCCCCGCTGGAGCGCGGGCTTGAGCAGATCCGCGGGCCCGCTCCCCGTCGCGTTGCTGTTGAAGAGCGTGTGCAGCTCGTCGACGAAGAGAATGACCTCACCGTCCGCGTCACGCGCCGCCTGGAGCACCGCGCGCAGCCGCTCCTCGAGCTCGCCGCGCAGCTTGGCGCCCGCCACGAGGAGCCCCTGATCGAGCTGCACGAGGCGCTTCTTCTTGAGCAGCGCGGGCACGTCTCCCTGCGCGAGCCGCGACGCGAGCGCATACACGATGGCGCGCTTGCCGACGCCCGCCTCACCGACGATGAGGGGGTTGTTCTTCTGCCGCCGCGCGATCACCTGAAGGAGCCGACGGAGCTCACCGTCGCGCCCCACGATGGGATCGAAGCGATCCTGTGAGGCCGCCGCGATGAGGTCTCGCGTGTACTGCGCGAGCGCGTTGCCCCCACCCTGCGCAGCGCCTCCGCCACCGCCTCCGCCACCGCTGCTCCCACCACCGCCACCACCCGACGGAGCGCTCGCAGCGACCTCCGGCGCGATGGCCATGTCGGGCAGAGACTTCACGGCCTGACGAACCTTCTGCTCATCGACATCGAGCGCGCGAAGCACCGCCCCCGCGAGGCCCGTGGGCTCCGCGAGGATGGCCACGAGGAGGTGCCTCACCCTCACCGCCGTGCCCTCTCGCGCGGCCTCGGCCTCGGCGCGCGAGCACAGCCCGAGCATCTTGGGCGAGAGGTACGCGACGGCGCCCGGCACCTGCACGATCTTGCGGAGCACGGCCTCGGTCTCGACGATGAGGTCGCCCGGATCGATCCCCGCGGTCTCGAAGGCCTTCTGCGTGAGGGGGTCGCGATCGAGCAGGCGAAAGAGCAGGTGGACGCTCTCGACCTCGACGTGTCCGCGCTCGTCCGCGAGGCTCTGGGCCCCTGCGATCACGGTGCGGGCGTCTTGCGCGTAGCCTTCGAGTCTCCAGTTGCGGGTCGCACTCATAGGGGGCGCTGACGGTACGCAACCCGGTCACACCCTGCAATCCGCATCACGGGGTCAGAACCCCTCTGCGCGAAGCCTCCGCACGATCCCGCGGTAGAACGCGAGGTGGTCGAAGCCGCTCTCGAGGTTGGGGACCAGATGCGCGATCTGACCGACCTCGTCGAAGTGGTCTCCGGGGATGCACCCCATGAAGCGTCCCCACCGCGCGGAGCGCACCTCGACCATCCCGTCGTTCACGTGCAACGCGGGGTCACCCCGCTCGAGGAGAGCGGCGAAGGGCACGAGGGCGAGGGCGGTGTTGTCGAGCGCCGAGGGGTCGTTGGCCACCACGGCGTCGCCACATTGTTCGCGACCGGCCCTTCTGTTGGTTCGACCTGCGTACGACCAGTAGGTCACCCGAGGATCGTTCGTATTCGAACGATTGAACGCGTCGGCGTTCCGCTCACTGAGCGCGTCGAGCGCGGCGCGGAGGTCCGCGCGAGAGCGCGCCTCGTTGTAGGTGAACCCGAGCACCGACGTGACGGCGTTGAGAAACCCGTCGGCCACACCCGGAACGTTGCCCCCGATCGCATCTGCGACGCGTGTCCCCTGATGGGGTGTGGCGACGGTGACGAGGGCGGCGACGCGGCTCCCATACCCGAGCGTCGAGATGAGGTACCGCGCGTCGAGACCGCCTTGTGAATGGGCGATCAAGATGACCTTCGCCGCGCCCGTCCGAGGGAACACCTCCTGATCGAGGTAGCGCGCGAGCATCGGCGCGCGCTCCGCCGACGAGGCGAAGGGAGCGACCACGCTTTCGAACACCACCTCGCCGCGCGAGCGGAGATCGTCGGCCACCCTGAAGTAGTACCCCACGGGCCCGATGTCCCTGAACCCCGCGAAGCCGTGCACCAGCACGATGGGGTACGGAGCGCCTCTCCCCGCGTCCTCGGGCGGCGGGATCGTTCGGTCACGTACGATCGAATCGTTCGTCACCGAACCATCTCCCGCGTCATCGAGAGATACATCTTCTGCTCCTCGGTCAAGAGAAAACAGAACATCCCCTGAAGCGGCATCGGGAGGCTCCGCGGCCCCATCCGGAACCCCCAGAGAAGCCGCCGATTCGCTCCCACACGCGGAGAGCCCGAGAGAGAGCGCCAGGAGGGCTGCGAGACCGGTTCTCATGCGCGTTTGAAGCTCCATCCGTGAGCGCGAATCTTCTCGCATTCTCACGTGCCACTCATCCCCCACGAGGAGTAATTTCCGTCCCCCCGATGGACACTTCATCACTCAAGAAAACGCCCCTCTACGACGAACACCTTCGGCTCAAGGCCAGGATGGTCCCCTTCACGGGGTACTCGATGCCGGTGCAGTACACCGGCGTCGTCGACGAGCACCACACGGTGCGAAAGGCGATCGGCTTCTTCGACGTCTGCCACATGGGCGAGCTCGTGGTGCGCGGCCCCAAGGCCCTCGCGGCCGTCGACCGCCTGGTCACCAACGACATCCGCAGCCTCCAGGACGGTCAGTCTCGCTACACCGTCTGCTGCAACGAGAAGGGCACGGCCCTCGACGACCTGATCATCTACCGGGTCTCGGCCGAGCAGGTGCTCATCGTCTGCAACGCCTCGAACCGCGAGAAGATCGTCGGCCACTTCACCCGCTCGATCACCGACTCCGACGTGAAGGACATCTCCGACGATACGGCCCTCATCGCCGTGCAGGGCCCCCTCGTCATGGGCCTCCTCACCGAGGCGGGCGTCGACGCGCGGGTGACCGAGATGCCCGCGTTCCACTTCACCGACGCGTCGGTGTTCAACATCCCCTGCACCTTCTCTCGCACGGGCTACACGGGCGAAGACGGCGTCGAGATCTTCTGCCCCCCGGCGGACGCCGCCCGCATCTGGCGCGGCCTCCTCCAGCTCGGTGAGCCGAAGGGCGCCAAGGCCATCGGACTCGGAGCGCGCAACACCCTGCGCCTCGAGTGCAAGATGGCCCTCTACGGCAACGACATCGACGAGACGACCAACCCCCTCGAGGCGGGTCTCTCGTGGACGGTCAAGCTCGACAAGGGCGACTTCATCGGCCGCGACGCGATCGTCGCGGCGAAGGCGAAGGGGCTCAGCCGCAAGCTCGTGGGCTTCGAGATCACCGACCGCGCCATCGCGAGAGACCACTGGGACGTGGTCGACGGAGACGGCAACAAGGTGGGCTACGTCACCAGCGGCTCGCCCTCGCCGACCCTCGGCAAGAACATCGGCCTCGCGTATGTCCCCGAGGCGATGAGCTCCCTCGGCACGACCTTCACCGTGCGCGACCCCGAGCGCGGACGCACGGCACCCGCCGTCGTCGTGAAGACGCCCTTCTACAAGCGCGCGAAGTAGTCCGCGCGAGAGACCTCGCGCTTCGTCACCCGAGGCTGATCCAGCCGGTGCGGAGCGCGAGGTAGACGACGGCGGCCGTGAAGGTCAGCGCGTCGATCCGATCGAGAATCCCGCCGTGTCCGGGGAGGAGCCCTCCCGAGTCCTTCACACCCGCGCTGCGCTTGAGCACCGACTCGCAGAGGTCGCCGAGCTGCCCGATCGCGCCCGCGACGATGGCGAGGGGAATCCCCCGTTCGAGCGAGAGCACGGGGAGGTAGACATAGTGGGCGAACACGACTCCGAGCACGGACCCGATGAGCCCGCCGAGGGCGCCCGACCAGGTCTTGTTGGGTGAGACCGCGGGGTAGAGCTTCGGCCCGCCGAAGTTCTTTCCGAAGGCCATGGCGCCCGTGTCGCCGAACCAGGCGATCATCAGGGTGACGACGACGAGGCCCGCGCCCTGGGCCTGGGTTCCGAGGTCGTGCATGGCGGCGATGGTCCCCATGAGTCCGCCGATGTACATCGGCCCGAGAACGAGGGCGCCCGTCTCGACGAAGGCGTTGGGGATGCGCGAAGGGCGGGTGAGGGAGAAGAGCAGCGCGACGGGGACCAGTGCGACCGCGACGAGGGAGAGGAGCCACGAATGGTCAGCGCCGAAGCGCGTGTACCAGACGACGAAGAGCATCCCGAGAGAGAGCACCGTCCCGAAGGCGCGGCCGAAGTGGTCTTCGCCGTGGGAGAGGGTGAAGAACTCCCACGAGGCGAGCGCCACGATGAGCGCGATGAAGAGGGTGAACGTCCAGAGCGGCGTGACATAGAGCAGCGGGAGGATGATCGGCAGGAAGACGAGGCCGGTCACGATCCGACGGACGAGGTTCGACATTGGCGGCAGAGTCTCAGGTCGCGATGGGTTCAGCGGGCTCCGCGATGCGGGGGAAGGGTCTCACGAAGGGGACCAGACCGAAACGGCGTTGGCGACTCTGATACGACGCGATGGCCTCGTGGAGGTCCTCCGCGGTGAAGTCGGGCCAGAGACAGCGTGAGAAGTGAAACTCGGCGTAGGCCGAACCCCAGAGGAGAAAATTCGAGATGCGGAGCTCGCCGCCCGTCCTGATGAGCAGGTCGGGATCGCCGTACTCGACCGACGGGATGTGGGCCCTGAGCGACTCTTCCGTGATCTCTTCGGGGAGGAGACTCCCCTCCTTGACCTTCTCAGCGAGGATGCGCGCCGCGTTGGCGATCTCCTCGCGACCTCCGTACGAGAGGGCGAGAGAGAGCACCATCTTGCGGTTCTCAGAAGAGCGCGCCGAGAGCTCATCGAGCACCTCACGAACGTGCGGAGGGAGCTTCTGCGTGTTCCCCACGGCCCTGAGATGGATCTCGTTCCCGAGAATCTCGTCGCGCTCGCTCACGAGGTACTCCTGAAGGAGGTTCATGAGCGCGTCGACCTCGTCCTCGGGTCGTCCCCAGTTCTGTTCCGAGAAGGCATACAGGGTGAGTTGCTCGATGCCGAGCCGCCTCGCGGCACGGACGATCCGGCGTACGGCGTGGCTCCCTGCGCGGTGACCCGCGGTGCGGGGCCGGCCTCTGAGCTCTGCCCAACGCCCGTTGCCATCCATGACGATCCCGACGTGACGCGGGAGGTTTCGAGCATCGATCATGGTCATCATTGGTTCCGTGTTTCTATCGCCGATCGGTGCGATGAAGCCAAGCGGCGCGGAGGTGGTCGGCCGTCGTTGCCCGGTGAACGGGCGGGACTTAGGTTCGACCGGCAAACATGGCTGACAAAGACTACTACGAGATCCTGGGAGTCCCTCGAAGCGCCGATGCCGAGGCGATCAAGAAGGCATACCGGGCGCTCGCGCTCAAATATCACCCCGATAGAAACCCTGGAGACAAGAAGGCAGAAGAGACCTTCAAGTCGATCAACAGCGCGTACGACGCGTTGAGCGATCCCAAGAAGCGAGGCCTCTACGATGAGTTCGGCGAGGTCGCCCTCCGCGAGGGCTTCAACGCAGATCAATTCAGGCAATACCAGAGCGCCTTCAAGGGAGGAGGAGGCGGCGCCGTGAACTTCGAAGACATCTTCGGAGCGGGGGGCGGAGGCGCCAACGATTACAGCTCCATCTTCGAGCAGTTCTTCGGCGGAGGTGTGCCGGGTGGTGGTCGGGTCGGAACCCGTCGCGCCCAGCGACCGCGGGCTCCGATGAGGGGTCCCGACCTCGAAGGGACGCTCCCCATCGATCTCCCCACGGCTGTGCGCGGCGGAGAGGTCTCGATGAGCGTCAACGGGGCCGCCATCAAGGTGAAGGTCCCCTCCGGCATCAGAGACGGCCATAAGCTCAGGCTCGCGGGAAAGGGGGGCCGTAGCTCCGACGGTCTCGCTGGCGACCTGTTGCTCACGGTGAAGATCGAAGAGCACCCCTCGTTCTGGCGCGACGGAGACGACCTTCACGTTCGTGTTCCGGTGAGCATCGTCGAGGCGTGGCGTGGCGCGAAGGTGAAGATCCCCACCAGCGGCTCTGACATCACCATCCGAATCCCAGCGCACACGAGTTCGGGCGCGCGCCTTCGGCTGCGAGGAAAGGGTATTCCCGGCGCCGACCATCGCGAGGCGACAGACCTCATCGCTCACATCGAGATCGTTCTCCCGCCCGTGACCCCCGAGACCGAGGAGGCCATCACCCTCCTCGAGAAGAGCCTGCACGGCGATCCCCGCGCTGAGCTCAAGTTCTGAGAGTCCACCGCAATCCCCCGGTTGGTGTATCCATCGGTGGTGTTGCACGTGAAACATCCGACCGCGGTCTCCGTCGCCCTCCTTCTCCTCATGGCCTGCCAGGGGAACCCACCCCCGCCTCGAAGCGACCCGCGCCCGCTTCCGACGCCCATCGACGTCGCAGCGACGAGCACCGTCCCAGCCCGTCCTGATGCCGCGACGGACCGACCCACTGCGACCACCCAACCCCGAATCGACTGGTCGGAGGCCTACGATGCGCGACCGCTACCCGACGCGCGCGTGCTCTCACTGCAACTCTCGGCACAGTCCGATGGGGAACCGCTCGCAGAACACGCGGCCTTCGTCCTCGGACGGCGACTCTCTTCCGATCGCATCGCCTCCGTGCTGAGCGTGCTCCCTTCACGCCTCCTGCCGTACTTCGCGCGGGGCGCCAGCGGACGAGGCGCCGATGCCCAACCAGCATCCCTCCCTCCGAGCGTCTCTGCGGGGCTGACCCAACCCCACCCCGACGTCGCACTCGCGACCTGGGTGTTTCGTTCGCGACGTCCGTTGCAGGGAATCCGTCCCGAGCAGATGCGACGACTCTTCGCGAGTCCCGGCACCAACGACCAGCTCGTCGCGGCTCGCATCCTGGTCTCACCGAACGTCGATGCGCCCTTCGACCTCGTCGAGTACCTGCAACCCGTTCCGATGGCGGTCGCGTTCCGTTCGATCTCCCTTCGTGCCTCGACGGTCCCGCAGTGGTGGCACCGCTGGATCGACACGCTCGCTCTCCGCGTTCGGGCCAATCCTCGCGCATGGGGGAACACCTGGCTCGCGCTCCTCGACGCAGCACCCAAGGCCGAAGTCGAGGTCCGAACCGCGCTCATCGCGGGGCTCACCTCGCTCCAGGGGATCACCACCGGAGACGATGGCGTCGACGCGGCCTTCCGTTGTCGCAACGCGGCCACGCTCGACGGCCTCAGCGGCGCGCTCAACACGGTCGCGACGTGCGCAGACGAGGCCCATCGCTGGCGTTCTCTGATCGGGCGCATCCGTTACACCAGGGAGCATCCCACCGATCCCCAGAAGGCCGCGATCCTCACGCAGGTTCTTCGCGATGCAGCCGGTGACCTGAGGGTGCTCGAGGCGCTCCCCGAGGCCGTCGTCGAACTCCCGCCGGGAATGGCCCGGCCGATTCTTCAAGAGATCGCCGCCAGTCGCGACCCTGGCGTTCTCGCCGCCCTCCTCGAAGCCCTCGCGTTGCACGTGCAACACGCGAGGGTGCTCCCGTCGTCGCTGCGGGAGCAGCTCATCCGGGCGCCATTCGGACTCGACGAAGCGCCTTCGCTCGAAGCCCGGCAACAGGCCATCTCGCTCGCAAGGGCGCTCAACCTGAGGATCCCCGAGAACACGAGCAGCGTCCGAGCGATGCAGCAGGCGCTGAACCCCGACGCCGGGCACCCCCCCGCGAGAAGCTCCGCGGAACCGAACTCGCTCGAAGGAACGCTCGTGGTGAGCACCTCGAGAGGTCGGGTGGTGATCGAGATCGGTCGCGACGCGGCGCCCCAAGCAGCGAGGACGGTGATCGAAGCCGCGCGTGGAGCCCGGTACAGCGGGACCATCTTCCATCGCGTCGTCCCGGCCTTCGTCGCGCAGGGAGGTGATCCCCGTGGCGACGGATACGGCGGGACCAACTCCATCGTAGAGACCGAGCTCTCGGGGATGCGCTTCGACCGGGGAGCCGTCGGGATCGCCCTCGCCGGCCT
>JBPOHC010000831.1:0-10723 GCA_052035985.1 Myxococcota bacterium
CTCGCGCCCGTGGCCAACAGCGCCTACGCGGACGAAGACGGCGTGTACCGCGCGGCCGTCGACCGCGCGCGGCTGCCCGAGGTGCTCCGCCGCCTCAACGCCGACGGCCGGGTGGAGGCCGCGGACGAGAACGTCGAGATGCGGGCCCTCTTCACCCCCAACGACCCGCTCTACGAGCAGCAGTGGGGCCTGCGCCGGGTGGGCACCCCCACGTCGTGGGACGTGACCTGCGGCCAGGGCGTCACCGTCGCCGTCGTCGACACCGGCGTCGCCTGCGAGAACCACGGCGACTTCACCCGCCTCGCCGACCTCGCCGGCACCCGCTGCGTCGGGGGGTGGAACTTCGTCTCCGGCGACGCCCACGCCAACGACGACCAGGGCCACGGCACCCACGTCGCCGGCACCATCGCCCAGACCACGCACAACGGCCTCGGCGGCGCGGGCGTGGCGTACTGCGCGTCGATCATGCCGGTGAAGGTGCTCGACGCGCGCGGCCGCGGCACGCTCGCCAACGTCGCCGAGGGCATCCGCTGGGCGGCCGACCACGGGGCCCAGGTGATCAACCTCTCGCTCGGCGGCGGCGGCCGCTCGCGGGTGATGGGCAAGGCCGTCGAGTACGCGCGGGCCCACGGCGCCACGGTGATCTGCGCCGCCGGCAACAACGGCCGCACGGTGGAGTCGCCCGCCAACGAGCCCGGCTCGGTGGCCGTGAGCGCGATCGACGAGGGCGACCAGATCGCCTTCTTCTCCTCGCGCGGCCCCGAGGTGGACGTCGCCGCGCCGGGCGTCCGCATCCTCCAGCAGACCATCTGCGACAACGGCAAGAACCGCTGCGAGCAGTTCGCCGCGTGGTCGGGCACCTCGATGGCGGCGCCGCACGTCGCGGGCATCGCGGCGCTGCTCTACTCGATCGGCGTGACGGACCCCGACGCGGTCGAAGAGGCCATCAAGACCTGGGCTTCGAAGCCCGCGCACGGCGGCTCGGAGCGTGAGCTCTACGGCGCGGGGATCGCGAGCGGCGCGCAGGCGGCCGACGGCGTGATCTGGCACGCGGGCCTCACGCGCGCGGCGTTTCTGGCGTTCCTCGCGGCGGTGGTCGCGTGGCGCATCAAGCGCAAGCACGGCGAGATGACCTGGTCGTGGGTGCTCCCTGCGTTCCTCACGGGCGTCGGCGGGTTCTTCGTGCCGCGCTTCGCGTCGCACCTGCTCCCGGGCGTCGACTTCGCGATGCGTCCGCTCCTCGCGTGGGACTCGCTCCTCCTCGGCGCGCGCTGGCACGCGTGGCTCCCCTTCGCCAACGCGGGCGTCGCCATCGCGCTCGTGGGCCTCGGGTTCAGCCGCAAGTCTCTCCGCAGCCCCATCGCGGGCGTGTCGCTCGGCATCGCGTCGTACCTGCTCGCCGAGGTCTTCCTCGGTCAGACCTTCGCGCCGCTCGGCAGCGTGCTCCTGTGGGCCTGGGCCCTCGGCAACGCCGCCGTGTGCCTCTGGATCGCGCGCATCGGCATCGACCGCAAGACCGCCTGACCCCCGCGCCCTACAAGCGCGGCCGCGTAAGCGGCCGACGCTGACGCCAACGCCAGCAGCCTCCCGCTACCCCCCGCTCCCTCCGCTCCCTTTCCCCCGCGATAACGCAGTAGAACATCGCCTCCGCGATGCCCGATACTCTCGGGCCACGCCATGCGTCTCCTCCCTTCGCTCGCTCCCTTCGCCACAGCCCTGACGCTATCCGCGTCGTCGCTTGCGCAGCCCATCCCCGTCATCGCCGTCAACACCCGCGATCACATCGCGCCGAGCGAGCTCGTCGAGCGCGTCGCCGTGGCTGTTGGAAGCGACGCCCGCCGCGGCGCCGAGCTCTCCGTCGACCTGCGCGCCTGCTTGCGATTCGCGCCGCCCGACGACGCCCTCCGCGCCGAGCGAGAGGAGGCCCTCGCCGCCAATCGTGCTTATTTCGCTCGCGGACCGCGCGTGCGTCCTCGCGTCGAGGCCGCGGTGCGCGCGCTCGAGGCGTCACCCGAGCTCATCGACGGGTTGCCCGCCAACCGCGAGGCGTACGTCCGCGTGATGATGGCGCTCGCGCGCATCGACATCGACGAGCGCGCGCGCACCAACGACGTGTGGATCCGTCGCGTGGTGACCTTCGATCCGACCTGGCAGCCTGGACCGAACGACTACTCTCCGACGCTCACCGAGCTGCACGCGCGCATCCGTCGCGAGGCGGGGTCTCCCCAGGCGACGCTCACGGTGGTGACGCCGCGCGAGGGCTGTCAGGTCTTCGTCGACAACGCCGTCGTCGAGGGAGCCGCGAGGGAGCGCAGGCTCAGCGTCGGCGCGGGCGTGCGCGACGTGACGGCGCAGTGCGGGCGACGGGCGCGCGTCCACGTCGTGCGCTTGCAGCAGGGCGCCGAGGCGCGCCTCGTGATCGACCCCGACCTCGACGCAGACCTCACGCTCGATGGAGCCCCTTCGCTCACCTACGCGGCGGCCTCTGACGCGGAGCGCGTCGCGGGTGACGCCTCGTCGCTCGGTCTCGCGCTGGCCGCGCGGCGCGTGGTGGCCGTCGGCGCGGAGCGCGTGCGTGTGATCGACGTCGACGCGCGCTCGGTCATCGCGACCATCCCCTCGACGGCGAGCGACCTCGCGGTGCAGGTCGACGCTGCGCTCTCGATTCACCCATCGGCGCGCTCCGTCGGAGTGACCGCCCCACCCGTGATCGCGCCCTCGCGCGGCGTCGAGACATCGCGCGGCCCCGGCGTGGCGCCGTGGGTGATCGTCGGTGTCGGAGGCGCCGCGCTCGCGGCGGGCGCGGTCTTTCTCGTGATGCGCGACGCGGCCTTCGACGACGCGGTCTCGCGCTGCGCGGTCGATCCCGCCTCCGGAACGCGCACGTGCGGCAACCTCACCGACGCGGAGCGCGCGACGGCGAGCGCGCGCTACGACGACGCGGGGACCTGGGACGCGCTCACCTGGGCGAGCGTCGGCGTCGGCGCCGCGGCCGTGGCAGGAGGGCTCATCTGGTACCTCGCCGCACCGCGCGGCACTTCGCGAAGCGCGCGCGCGCCGAGCCTCACGGGGTCGTTCGCGTCGACGGGCGGCACCATGCGCCTGGGGTGGAGCTTCTGATGATCGACGTCGGCCCTCCGACCCTCGTGACGGAGCGCCTCTCGCTCTCGATCGGGCTCCCTCGCGACGCCGAGGCGATGGCCGCGTACCTCGTGAGGAACCGCGTTTTTCACGGGCCCACCTCGCCGATCCTCCCCGCGGAGAGCTACACGGCCGAGGGGTGGGGCGCGCGCTTCGAGGCCTTCCGCGAGGAGTTCGCGCGGCGGCAATCGCTGAGGCTGCTCGTGCGGGCGCGGTCGGCGCCCGAGGGCGACGTGCTCGGCGTGGTGAACTTCTCGAACTTCGTGTGGGGCTACTTCCGCGCGTGTCACCTCGGCTTCGCGCTCGACGAGCGCTGGCAGGGCCGCGGCGTGATGCGCGAGGCGCTCGAGGCCTCGATCGCGTACGTGTTCGACGAGCTCGGGCTCCACCGCGTGATGGCCAACCACCTGCCCACCAACGAGCGGAGCGCGAGGGTGCTGCGCGCGATGGGCTTCGTGCCCGAGGGCTACGCGCGCGACTACCTCTTCATCCGCGGCGCGTGGCGAGACCACGTGCTCACCGCGCTCACGAACCCGAGGCCCGTCGCGCCCTGAGCGCCGCGCGCGCCCTCGCGTACGCCGCGAGCGCCGCGACGAGGCTCAGCGCTGATACAACCGCGCCGACTCGCAGCCCCGGCGGCGTGTAACGGAGCGACACCGCGCTCTCGCCGGGTCCGACGCGCACCGCGCGGAGCGAGACGTTGGCGCGGTGAACGGGCGCATCGACACCGTTGACGGTCGCGCGCCAGCCGCGGTCCCAGCGGCCCACGACGACGAGCCACGCGGGGGCGTCGGAGGTGCAGCGGAGGTCCATCGCGTCGACGCGGTCGTCGGTGATCTCGCAGCGGCCGTGGGCGATGGTCGACGTGCCGCCCTCGATCACGGCCTCGCGCGCGGGGTCGAAGCGACCGCGGCGCACCCACGCGGCGGCCTCGTCGGTCGTGCGCGCGGGCCTCGTGCGAAAGGCCAGAAACGCAGGCTCCGCGGGGGCGGGCGGGCGCAGCGCCGTGAGCCCGAAGCGCGGGAACTCGCCGACGATCCACGGCGTCGGCGCGCCGCGCAGGGCGGAGGTCTCGTGCACGACGAAGTCCGCGCCCACGAGGCGCCAGAGGAGCACCGGGTCGGGGTACGGTCCGCGCAGGAGCGGCGCGAGCAGGAGGTCGTCGGAGACGTCGTAGGGCGCGAGGTGAATGACGCCGTCCCACGTCCCGATGTCGGGCTGGAGCGCCGCCCAGAGCTCGACGGGGTCGGGCTCGCCCGAGAAGACCGTGAGCTCCACGGGGCGCAGCACGCGGAGCGCGCGTCGTGACGGCTGCGACGCGCCGCGGAGCAACGCGACGATGGGCGGCGTCTCCTGATAGATGCGCGATGGGGCCCAGGTCTGAAGCGCGACGCCCGCGGAGGTCACGTCGACCGCGCACGCGACCACGACCGCCGCGGCGCTCACCGCGGGACGCAGGCGCGCGAGGTGAGCGACGCCCGCGATCACCACGAGCCACCCCGCGGATCGCGCGAAGGCCGAGGGGAGCTGCGCCCACGACGGTCCGACGGCGGCCGAGAGCGCGGCGCACGCGAGGGTCACGCCCGCGCCGAGGAGGGCCACGCGACGCAGGCGCTCGGGCGCGGCCGAGAGCCTTTCGAAGCCCGACGCCGCGAGGGCCGCGAGCGCGAGCGAGAGCAGCGTGAGGTGATGCTCCGGGTGGCGAAACATCCGCGCGGGGAGCACCGCCGCGTGCCACACGGACCAGAGCGGCGTGAAGCGTCCGAGCGAGAGCGCCGCCGCGAGGAGCGCCGCGAGGCCCATCGCGCGTTCGAAGCGACCGCCGCGCGCGAGGGCCACGGCCGCGAGGGGCAACGTGAGCGCGCCCGCGTACTGACCCACGATGAGCGGCGTGTGCTCGCGCGCGGTCACCAGGTGGCTCATCCCCGAGGCGCGGAGATAGACGCTGCCCCAGGGGTTCGCCGCGAGGAGCTCGAGCATCCGCGCGGGGTGCACCGAGAAGATCCCCGCCTCGGCCGCGCCGACGCCGCCGCTGCGGATCTCGCGCGCCAGCATCGCGCCGGGGACGAGCAGCGCCGCGCCGAGTCCGAGCGCCACGACGCCGCCCGCCGCGAGCGCGACGAGCGCCCTGCGCCGCGCCGCGGGAGCGTCTTCGCCCAGGGCCTGCGCCGCGCCGAAGAGCACCGTGAACCACACGGCGAGGGGCGAGCCCGAGAGGAGCATCTCGGTGAGCGTCACGCCCACGAGGAGGCCGTTGATCACGCGTCGCGGGGGCGCTTCCTGCCGCGCGGCGACGGCGAGGACCGCGAGCGACCAGGGGATCCACGCGGCGCCCCAGGCGTAGTTGCCGAGGCTCACGACGTTCGAGGCGTAGGCGCCGCCGAAGGCGAAGACCGTCGCGCCCAGGGTCGACGCGGCGAGGCCGAGGCCGCGCGCGCGCTGCCACACGAGGGTCCCAACGGCGGCGATGAGGAGGTGCGCGGCGTTGAAGAGGTCAGACCCGAAGGGCGCGGGCAGGAGGAGCAGGGCGTTGAGCGGGTCGAGGATCGCGGGCTGGATCAGCGAGAAGAAGGGGCGACCGAGGCCGAAGTGCGGGTTCCACAGGGGGATCTCTCCGCGGAGCAGGCGCTCGCGGAGGTAGAGGCGCATGGGCTGAAAATACTGTCCCTGATCGCGGAACCAGTAGGAGCGGCCGAAGAAGATGGGCCCCGCGAGGACGAGCCACGCCGCGGCGAGCAGCGCGGCGACGGCCCATCGGGCGCGAGGCGGCGTGCGCTGCGGAGGCGTCGGAGGCGCGTCGTGCTCGGGAGCTTCAGCCGCGGAGCCGTCGGTCACCGCGCGACGATAGACCGTCGGTCGACGGTGCCGTCAACGGATCTCCGTGTCGGTCGGGAGGGGGGATCGCTGCGGTGCGTCGGGCGGGTGGCGCTTGCGTCCCGGAGGGCCGACGTGCGAATCACGCGCGCGTGAGTGTTCAAGAGCCTCTCGACGTCGCGAAGGTCCTCGATGGTAAGCGCCTGTTCGTGGTGGGTGGAACGGGATTCCTCGGAAAGGTATGGCTGTCGCTCCTCCTCGATCGGTACCCCAACATCGGGAGGATGTACCTCGCGGTGCGTTCGAAGAAGGGCGCCGACTCCGAGGCCCGCTTCTGGAGCGAGATCGCCGGGAGCCGCCCCTTCGACCCGCTGCGTACGCGCTACCCCGGCGCTGCCTTCGAAGACCTCCTGAGGGAGAAGATCCACCCCCTCAACCTCGACGTGTCGAAGCGGCACTGCGGGCTCACGCGCGCGCAGCTCGATGAGTTCCGCGGCACCGTGCACGCCGTGGTCAACGTCGCGGGCGTGGTGGACTTCGATCCGCCCCTCGACGAGGCGATGCTCACCAACGCGCGCGGCGTCGAGAACCTCGTCGAGCTCGCGCGTGAGCTCGGTGACGTCCCCGTCCTCCACACGAGCACCTGCTACGTGGCGGGCTACCGCCGCGGACGCATCCCCGAAGACGACCCCCGCGTGCACCCGTACCCCCGCTTCGGCGAGGTCCCCGGTGAGGTGCAGTGGGACCCGACGCGCGAGATCGCCGAGGGCCTCGACGTCGCCGCCTCGATCAAGCGCCACGCCGACGACCGCTTCCGCGCGGCGTCGTACCAGGAGCAGGCGCGCAAGAACCTCGAGAAGAAGGGCGAGCCCGCGCGCGGCGCCATCTACGAGGCCGAGGTCAAGAAGGTCAAAGACCGCTACATCTCCGACGAGACGGGCCGCGAGGGGACGGCGCGCGCCAAGTACTGGGGCTGGCCCAACACGTACACGTACACCAAGAGCCTCGGGGAGCAGATCCTCGCGGCCTCGGGGCTGCGCTTCACCATCGTGCGACCGGCCGTGGTCGAGAGCTCGATCCGCTTCCCCTTCCCGGGGTGGAACGAGGGCATCAACACGATGGCCCCGATCACGTACCTCTTTCTCAAGGGCCACATGCAGGTGCCCTGGGGCGAGCACGCGTCGCTCGACGTGATCCCCGTCGACATGGTCTGCGCGGGGATGATCCTCGCGCTCACGGCCCTCATCGAGGGCACCGAGAAGCCCGTGTATCAGCTCGGCACGAGCGGCACGAACGCCATCTCGATGACCCGCATGATCGAGCTCTGCGGGCTCTACAAGCGCATGCACTTTCTCAACAAGGGGAAGGGCAACGCCGTCGCCAACTTCATTCAAGCCCACTGGGAGCCCACGCCCGTCACCGTCGAGGGCTTCAAATCACACGGCGCGCCGGGCATCGCGAAGGCCGTACGAGGCATCTCGGGCTTTCTCCGCAAGGCCGGCATCGGCCCCGCCGCGGCCGTGACGAAGCCCGTCGCGAAGGCGCTCGACTCGTACGCCGACGTGGCGCAGCGCAACGGAGAGATCTTCACCCTCTTCGTGCCCTTCATGGCCGAGACGGAATACGTCTTTCAGACGGGCAACACCGACGCGCTCATGGCGCGGCTCACGCCCGAGGATCGCGAGAAGATCGACTGGGACCCGGCGCACATGGACTGGCGCCACTACCTCCACGACGTGCACCTCCCGGGGCTCGAGAAGTGGGTGCTCCCCGAGCTCGATGAGCGCGTGAATCGCCCTGCGAAGCCCCTGCGCGCGTTCGTCTCGCTCGTCGAGCTGCTCGACGAAGCAGCGGGACGTCACGAGCACCACACCGCGCTCATGCGCCTCCAGAGCGACGGCCTCGCGAGGGTCACCTACCGCGAGTGGAAGCGCCGCGCCGACGCCGTCGCCGCGCGCCTCGCCGACGCGGGCGTCGAGCACGGTGACAGGGTCATGCTCGCGGGCGCCAACCACCCCGACTGGCCCATCGCGTACTTCGGAATCCTCCGCGCGGGCGCCGTGGCCGTGCCCGTCGACGCCGCGATGGAGGCCCCCGCCCTCGACGTCATCGCGCGCGCTTCGAACGCCGCCGCGATCATCGCCGACGCCAAGGTCGCCGCGCGCCTCGACGAGCTCCCGCACCTCACCGCGACGCGCTTCGACATGCACGCCATCGCGATCGACGACGACCACCCGGCGCCGCCGTCGATCCCCGCGGCCAACGCCGACGCGCTCGCGAGCATCATCTACACATCGGGCACCACCGGGACGCCCAAGGGCGTGATGCTCACGCACGGCAACTTCACGTCGCTGCTCGCTGCCCTCGCGCCGGTGTTTCCGCTCACCACGGGCGACCGCACGCTGTCCGTCCTGCCGCTGCATCACACCTTCGAGTTCACGTGCGGGATGCTCCTCCCGCTCTCGCGCGGCGCGCAGGTGCTCTACCTCGACGAGGTCACGGGCGAGCGCGTTGTGAAGGCGATGCGTGAGGCGAGGGTCACCGCGATGGTGGGCGTGCCCGCGCTCTGGCAGCTCCTCGAGCGCAGGATCTTCGAACAGGTGCGAGAGCGCGGCGCCGCGGCCGAGACGCTCTTCGACATGGCCCTCGCGTTCAACAAGATGCTCGGCGAGAGCATCGGCGCCGACGTGGGCAAGGTGCTCTTCGGCACCGTTCACAGCGCGCTCGGAGGGAACCTCAAGTACCTCATCTCCGGCGGCGCGGCGCTCCCCAAGGACACCGCCGAGGTCTTCCAATCGCTGGGACTTCCGCTCGCCGAGGGCTACGGGCTCACCGAGGCCGCGCCGGTCCTCTCGGTCTCGAAGGCCTCTCCGTCGACGAAGCACGGCACGGTGGGAAAGCCCATCCCCGGCGTCGAGATCAAGATCGCGTCGCCCGACGCGCACGGCGTTGGCGAGGTGCTCGCGCGCGGACCCAACGTGATGATCGGCTACGCAGACGATCCCGAGGGGACCGCGCGCACCCTCGACGCCGACGGATGGCTCCACACGGGCGACCTCGGAACGCTCAACAAGAAGGGCGAGCTCACCATCGTCGGACGCTCCAAGGACGTCATCGTCTCGGCGAGCGGCGAGAACCTCTACCCCGACGACGTCGAGCGCGCCCTCGGCGACGTCACGGGCATCAAGGAACTCTGCATCGTCGGCATCGCCGATCCGAAGGGCGGCGAGCGCGCGGCCCTGCTCGCGGTGCCCGACCTCACCGACGTTCCCGACGACGAGCGCCTCGCGAAGCGCGAGAAGGCCATGCGTCACCTCCGCGCGTCGCTGCGTGAGCTCCCGCCCGCGTGGCAGCCCGCGGTGGTGCTCCCCTACGACGCGGAGCTCCCGCGTACGGCGACGCGCAAGGTCAAGCGCGCCGCGGTGCGCCCCATCGCGGAGCGACTCGTCGCAGCGACGACGCCCGCGCGCAAGAGCTCGGGCTCGAAGACCGTCACGCCCGTGCGTCAGGCCATCGCGGCCATCGCGCGCAAGGACGCGTCGGAGATCACCGCCACGACGCGGCTCAAGGCCGACCTCGGCTTCGACTCGCTGATGATGACCGAGCTCTCCGTCGCGCTCGAGACCGTGCGCGCTTCGAAGGTGCTGCCCGAGAACCTCCTCGCGATCGAGACCGTGGGAGACCTCGAGACCGCGCTCGACGTGGTCGAAGAGCAGACGACCTCGCGCACTTCGAAGGTCGACGACGATCGCGACGAGACGCCCGAGCTCCCCGGCGCGGTGCGCGACGTGGTGAAGGCTGGACTCGCCCTCGTGCAGCGCGAGTTCTACGACCGCGGCATGAACGCGAGGGTCACGGGCCGCGCGTACATCCCGCACAACCGCAACACGCTCGTGGTGGCCAACCACGCGAGCCACCTCGACATGGGCCTCGTGAAGTACGCGCTCGGCTCGTACGGGCGCGACCTCGTGACCGTCGCCGCGAAGGACTACTTCTTCGACACGCCCCTGCGCCGCGCCTTCAGCGAGAACTTCACGAACCTCGTTCCCTTCGACCGCGAGGGCGGCGGGAGCGACCTGCGCCAGACGCTGCGCGAGGTGGGCGACCTCCTCGAAGCGGGCAAGACCGTGCTGATCTTCCCCGAGGGGACGCGCAGCCCTGACGGGGCCATTCGCGAGTTCAAGGGCGCGATCGGACACCTCGTGGCGCACCACAAGGTCGACGTGCTCCCGCTCTACCTCGGCGGAACGTACGACGCGCTCCCTCGCAACGCGTCGGTGCCTCGCAAGCGCGACGTGACGGCGAAGATCGGCCCGTCGCTGCGCTTCGACGACATCGAGCGCCTCACGCGCGAGCGCGGCAAGGTCGAGCGCGTGCGCGTGATCGCGAAGCTCGCGCAGCGCGCGGTGGAGGCCCTCCGTGACGGTGGTGTTCTCGACCTCTCGGCGCTCGACGCGCTGCCGAGCGAGGCGCCCGCGAAGCACCCGCTCGTGGTGCTCATGGAAGAGCTCCCCGGGCGCTTCATCAAGGGACGCGTCGATGAGCCCGTGAGCTTCTACTTCAGCCTCGGCAACGACCCCGAGGGCAAGTGGACGCTCAAGATCACGCCCGAGACCTGCGAGCTCGTGAACGCGAAGCCCGACGGCGGCACCGCGGATTGCGTGCTGAAGACGACGCCCGAGATGTTCACGCGCATCGTGCGAGAGGCCTACGAGCCCGGCGTCGCGGAGTTCATGTCGGGCGTGGTGAAGTCCAACGACGTGGCGCT
>JBPOHC010000667.1:0-7670 GCA_052035985.1 Myxococcota bacterium
CGTCGAAAACGCGGCGCCGCACGAACTCCCCGGCAAACCGCCGCCGGATCCCTCATGGAAACCAAGGGGATCGTGAGATGTGTGCCGAACGGAGCCGATCCTCGGGGGTGAGGGCGCGCGGAAGCGCTGGAGAGGGGGGCTGCGCGTGACGTCCAGATTTGATGTGAAGGAGACCTCAGTCGCTCGCCTTCGCTTCGATCATGCAGCGGTAGCTCGCGAGGCTGCCGTCGCGCGGGTCGTCGACGCGCGCGGTGTCGGCCTGCTTCCACGGCACGCCGTCGCGATCGACGAAGCAGTGAACCTGCGCGGGCTGCCACCCGCACGCGAGCGGAATGTCGACCGTGAGCGCGACCTCGGCGTGACCGCGGGCCTCGACGGGCTCGCTCGTCCACTCGAGCGTGGGGCTCTCGTTGCGGAGGGTCTCACCGGCCTGCGTGCGGATCTGCACGTGGCACGAGTTGGGTCCCTCGACGCGGAAGGTGAGCTGGTGCGTGACGCTGCCGCCCTTCCAGTAGCGATAGCCCTTCCACACGGCCGCGCCGACGAGCGCGAGGAGCACGGCGCGTTTGATCCATTCGCCCATGCGAGCGACGGTATCGCGAGGCTCCGTGAATTGTCGACGAGAGAGAAGCGGAGGGGTCGCGGTCAGCGACGGATCAGAGCAGCTCGGAGCCGGCGAAGAAGTACGCGAGCTCGCGCGCGGCCGACGTGGGGGAGTCGGAGCCGTGCGTGGCGTTCTCGCCCTTGCTCGCGCCGTAGAGCTTGCGGATCGTGCCCTCGGCGGCGGCGGCGGGGTCCGTCGCGCCCATGGTCTCGCGCCACTTGAGGATGGCGCCCTCGGCCTCGAGCGCGAGCACGACCACGGGGCCGCGCGACATGAACGCCACGAGCTCGCCGAAGAAGCCGCGGGCGCTGTGCTCGGCGTAGAAGCCCTCGGCCACCGCGCGCGAGAGGTGGATGCGCTTCATCCCCTTGATGACGAAGCCCGCCTTCTCGATGTGGGCGAGGATGGCGCCGATGTGGTTCTTCTCGACGGCGTCGGGCTTGATGATCGCGAACGTGCGCTCGATGGCCATGATGGATGCTCCTTGAAGTGTGTCCGAGAGGTTCTCTCTCCCGGGCGCGCGCCCTGTACACCCTCGCGGACGCTGGCCGCAAGGGGTTACGACCTCGCGACCTCGGGTGATACCGTGCGCGGCGATGGACAACCCCCTCCGCCTCGCGTGGGAGACGCGCCCTCCGAGCTACGTCTTCGAGCCTCCCATCGCGGGAAAGACCACCGTGCTCCTCAAGGGCCGCGACGGTCACTACGGCCTCCACGCGAGCAGCGGAGCGCTCCGCTGGCGCTTCCCCGAGACGGGTTCCGGTGACAACCGCCCGTGGCTGCTTCGAACGGCCTTCGGCCCCGTGAGCTACGGCCGCTTCGACGGTCGCTGGAGCGTCGTCGGGCTCGGCTTCGACGGCACTCCCCGCTGGCGCGTCTCCGTCGACGGACGCGGCGCGTGTGCGACGCCCACGCTCGACCGTCGTGGCCTCTGGCTCTTCTCTCCGCGCAAGGGCGGCCGCGGCCTCGTCCGCTGCATCGACCGCGATGGCAAGACCGTCGCGAAGCTCGACGCCATCGACGAGGCCCATCAGATCGTGGAGTTCGGCGGCGCCCTCTACCTCGCCGGAATGCTCGACGAGGCGCGCGGCGTCTATCGCGTGGCGCTCCCCACGGGCGCGATTCGACGCGTGAGCGACGTCGGCGGAGAGACGCTCATCACCGCGCGCGACGCCCTCGTCGTGAGCCCGATGGGAGACCCCTGGGGCGAGCTCCGCTGCCTCGACGCGCGCGGCGCCACGCGGTGGAAGGTCCTCGGCAACGCGTGCGACGTTCACCGCGGCCGCGTGATCGCGGCGGTGCCACGCGACGACCCGAAGCAGGAGCACGCGAAGATCGCCTGCCTCGACCTCGACACCGGCGCGACGCGTTGGACATCGACGCTCGACGGCATCGACAACCTGACCTTCGCGGTCTGCGTCGACGACCTCGTCTGCGTGAACGGGCCGTCGCTCGACGCGCTCGACCTCGGCGACGGAACGCTGCGCCAACAGCTCCTCGAAGCCGACGAGACGACCCGCTACGTCGACGTGAGCTCGGCGTGGAGAGGCCGACTCGTGGTCGCCCGCGGTTCTGTGGTGTGGTGTTGGGAACGAGACGCTGTGAAGGGGTAGGCGAGGCGCGACGCGAGGAGAGCGATCAGCCCTTCTTCATCATCGCCATGAGGGTCTCGGCCATCTGCGCGGGCGACGGCGCCACGCGGATGCCGGCCTCTTCGAACGCGCGGATCTTGTCCGACGCCTTGCCCTTGCCGCCCGAGATGACGGCGCCGGCGTGGCCCATGCGCTTGCCGGGCGGAGCGGTGGTGCCCGCGATGAAGCCCGCGACGGGCTTCTTCATGTTGGCCTTGACCCACTCGGCCGCGCGCTCTTCAGCGCCGCCGCCGATCTCGCCGATCATGATGACGCCCTCGGTCTGCGGGTCGTCGTTGAAGAGCGTGAGCACGTCGATGAAGTCCGTGCCGTTGACGGGGTCGCCGCCGATGCCGACGCACGAGCTCTGCCCCACGCCGATGGCCGAGAGCTGCCCCACGGCCTCGTACGTGAGCGTGCCCGAGCGCGACACCACGCCGATGGGGCCGACCTTGTGGATGTGCCCCGGCATGATGCCGATCTTGCACTGACCCGGGGTGATCACGCCGGGGCAGTTGGGACCGATGAGGCGCACGTCCTTGTTGAGCCGGTGCTCGAGCGCGCGGCGGACCCTGAGCATGTCCATGACGGGCACGCCCTCGGTGATGCAGACGATGAGCGACACGCCCGCGTCGGCCGCTTCGAGGATCGCGTCGGCCGCGCCGGGCGGCGGGACGAAGATCACCGAGGCGTTGGCGCCCGCGTTCTTCACGGCGTCGTGCACCGTGTTGAACACGGGCACGGAGCCTTCGAACTTCGACCCGCCAGCGCCCGGGGTGACCCCCGCGACGACCTGCGTGCCGTACTCGATCATCTGCTTCGTGTGAAAGGAGCCCGTCTTGCCCGTGATGCCCTGCACCACGAGGCGAGTGTTCCGATCGACCAGGATCGACATTGCCGTTGCGCTCCCTTCAGCTCGCGGCCTTGACGAGGCCGGTGATCTTCTGCGCGCCGTCGAGCATCGTCGACGCGGGGGTGATCGCGAGGCCGCTCTCTGCGAGCATCTTGCGACCGAGCTCCACGTTGGTGCCCTCGAGGCGCACCACGAGGGGAACCTTCAGTCCGAGCTTTCGCGTGGCGTTGATGACGCCCGCCGCGATCACGTCGCACTTCATGATCCCGCCGAAGATGTTCACGAAGATCCCCTTCACCGCGGGCGACTGGAGGATCAGCTCGAACGCGCGCGTCACGGCCTCTTCGGTCGCGCCGCCGCCCACGTCGAGGAAGTTCGCGGGCATCCCCCCGCAGTGGGCGATGATGTCCATGGTCGACATCGCGAGGCCGGCGCCGTTGACGAGGCAGCCGATGTTGCCGTCGAGGGCCACGTACGAGAGCCCCGCGGCCTTGGCCTCGGACTCCTGGTGGTTCTCCTCGCCGAGGTCGCGCAGCGACTCCCACTCCTTGTGGCGGAAGTCGGCGTTGTCGTCGAAGTTGATCTTCGCATCGAGGGCCATCACGTCGCCCGACTGGGTGACGATGAGCGGGTTCACCTCGACGAGGGAGCAGTCCTCGGAGACGAAGAGCTTGTAGAGCGACGAGAGCAGGGCGCCGAACTTCGCGACCTGATCCTTCGAGAGCCCGAGCCCGTAACCGAGCTTGCGGGCGTGGTAGCCCTGGAGGCCCGTGACCGGATCGATCCACTCCTTGAGGATCTTCTCGGGGGTCTCTTCGGCCACCTTCTCGATGTCCATGCCGCCTTCCGAAGACGCCATGACGACGATGCGGCGCGCGTCGCGGTCGACGAGCATGCCGAGGTAGAGCTCGCGCGCGATGGCGATGCCCTGCTCGACGAAGGCCGTCTTCACGACGGTCCCCTCCGCGCCCGTCTGGATGGTCACCAGGCGCCCGCCGAGCATCCTCGACGCTGCGTCTGCGGCGGCTTCGGCGCCGCCCTTGATGACCTCGACGCCGCGCGCGACGACCTCGGTGCCCTTGTGCACCTTGCCCTTGCCGCGACCGCCCGCGTGCACCTGAGACTTCACCACCACGACGGGAATCCCCGTCTCGGCGATGAGCTTCTCGGCCGCGGCGCGCGCCTCGTCGGGCGTCTTCACGGCGATCCCCTTCGGCACGGCGACGCCGTACCGACGGAAGATCTCCTTGCCCTGATACTCGTGGATCTTCATTGGATGGTTCGGCTCCGAACGATCAGGTGGACGACTGCGCGCGGAGGCGCTTCGCGACCTCGACCACGCCGCTGACGCTCTCGGCCGACTTGGCGAGCATCGCCTTCTCGTTGTCGGTGAGCGGGATCTCGATGATCTTCTCGACGCCGTTGCCGCCGATCACGACGGGCACGCCCACGTAGAGGTCCTTGTAGCCGAACTCTCCGTTGAGGAGCGCCGCCGCCGGGAGCACGCGCTTCTGGTCGAGGAGGTACGCCTCGGCCATTTCGATCGCCGCCGTCGCGGGCGCGTAGTAGGCGCTCGTGCCCATGAGCTTGACGATCTCGCCGCCGCCGCCGCGCGTGCGCTTCTCGATCGCGTCGAGCTTCTCCGACGAGATGAACTGGCTCACGGGGATGCCGTACACGGTGCAGAACGACCGCACGGGGACCATGTCGTCGCCGTGGCCGCCGAGCACCATCGCGCGCACGTCCTTGTGAGACACGCCCGCCTCGGCCGCGAGGAAGTGCTGGAGGCGCGCCGCGTCGAGCACGCCCGCCATGCCCACGACCTTCTTGGCGTCGAAGCCGGTGATCTCGCGGAAGGCCCACACCATCACGTCGAGGGGGTTCGAGATGACGATGGTGAACGCGCCGGGGCAGTGCTCCTTCGCGTTCTTGGCCACGTTCTCGATGATGGGGAGGTTGATGCCCACGAGGTCATCGCGGCTCTGGCCGGGCTTACGGGGAACGCCCGCCGTGATGATGATGACATCGGCGCCCGCGCAGTCGGCCCAGTCGGACGTGCCGGTGACCTTCGCGTCGAAGCCCTCGATGGCCGCGTTCTGCATGAGGTCGAGGGCCTTGCCCTTCGCGAAGTCGGTCTTCGAGGGGATGTCGAAGAGCACCACGTCACCGAGCTGACGGCGCACGATGAGGGCCGCGAGTTCTCCGCCGATGTTGCCCGCGCCGATGAGCGCGATCTTGTTACGCTTCGCCATGGAGTCGACTGCCTTTGTGATGGGACGCCGCGCGTCCGTCTTTTGCCCCGTCGGGCGCGCGGCCAGCGGCTCGCGCCTGCCCTGTGAGCGGGGCGGGAATGTGCACGCCGAGGGGGTTTTCGTAAAGGGCGTTCGCCGTGCCTGACGGCGCAACGCAGAGGATGCGGAGTGCGGGGGTTGTGCGGGGCGGGATGTCAGCGCCGTGACGGGGCGGTCAGCGCGTGCGACGCTTGCGGGCGCGCGGCTTCGTGGCGGGGGCGGTCACTACGGGCGCGGCGCCGTCGACAGGGGGCGTG
Organism: Myxococcota bacterium; assembly: GCA_052035985.1. Taxonomy (GTDB): domain Bacteria; phylum Myxococcota_A; class Polyangia; order Polyangiales; genus CAISKJ01. Next base: position 5,637 of record JBPOHC010000667.1, read on the forward strand.
GGCGCGGGCGCTTCGGGCTTGCGCGGGGCCGCCGGGCTCCTCGCCTCTGCGATGAGCGACGGAAAGCGCTCCGCGGCCACCTCGGGCGTCGCGCGGAGCATCCACCGACCGAGCGCCTGGAGCTCGCCGTAGGTGCGCGAGAGGAGGGTCCAGACGCGCGCGCAGCGACCCTTCCAGAGCTCCGCGTCGGAGTCTTCGCTGTCGGAGAGGGCCTTGATGATCTCGGCCGCGGTCTTGCGCGCGTCGCGCTCGTCCGTGGGCAGATAGTTCTTCGGGTCGGTCTTCACGGCGTCGCGGTTGCGCCCGTAGAGCTCGGACAGCGTGATGAGATTGTTCGCGAGCCTCCGGTGCCCCGACGCGGTGGTGATCGTCGCGACGATGGGACCTTCGTCCTTGTGGTCGGCGAAGTGGTACTGCGCGAGCTTGAGCATGCGCTCGAAGATCTCGTTGCCCTTGGTCACGAGCGACTCGGGCACGGTCACCATCGACTGCGCGGCCTCGGCGAGGAGCTGCCGGTGACGCGCGTACCACGCGGCGCCTGCGTAGCGTTGCGTCGTCGAGATGAGTTCGACGGCCACCTCGCCCGTGGCCGCGATCGCGGCGATGCGCGCGGTGAGAGCCGCGTCGTCGGAGAGGTCGTCGACGACCTTGAGCGCGGTCTCTGCGGTGTCTTGCAGGTCGACGCGCGGACTGGTGACCTCGCCCGGAGCGAGCTTCTCGGCCTCGTCCTCGACGAGGCGCCACGACTCTGCGGAGCCGGGCGTCGGCGGCGAGGTCGGATGCAGTTGCCCCTGCGACGGCCCATCCGTCGCAGGAATCTTGTCCTTGCTCATCGGTCTTTGTCTCCCCCCGCGGCGATGCGAGGCGCAGGTGTCACGTCGACGCACGCGATCGCTCGCGCCGCCGACAAGGGGGATGAACGGCCACGATCGAAGAGACTTGAATGACATTCGAAGAGAAATGCAGAGCGCGTGGACGCTCCGCGGCCAACACCCACGTCGGCGGCGACCTGTTCTCGGACGGTCGTGCGACGCACACAAAGTCGCTACAAGCCGGAGCGCGTGAGCGCTCCGTGGCGAACACCCACGTCGGCGGCGACCTGTTCTCGGACGGTCGTGCATCGCACACACGTTGGCGTTGGCCACGGAGCGCTCAGGCGCTCCGGTTTGTATCTTGTAGCGACATGAAGACGAAGCGGTCGTCCGGGTTCCAGACGTTCTCGTCGTCGGACCAGTAGCCTCGGAGCCACAGCACGCCCTCGATCTTCCGCAGGTAGAAGCCCTTCGGAACGTCGGTCTCGTCCGAGAGCGCACGCGACGCGACGGTGACGGAGCCGGGCGGCGCGCGATGCTGCGTCGGCGCAACCCCCACGGAGCCCTCGGGCTGATCGAGCCACTGAAGTCTGAGGTGCGGACCGAGCTCCAGCGGACACGGCGACAGACCGAGCTCGAGGGCGCGTTCGAAGAGCTGCGCGGACGTACCCCCATCGCAGAAACCGAGCGCGGCGACAGAGAGCTCGATGGTCTCGATGACCGAGCTGACCTCGGAGGTGGTGAACCTGGGGTCCGCGAACAGCGCGCGAGCCGCGGGATTCAGCGCGATTCCCTCCGCATCGAGCGCGGCGAGCAGCGCTGGCTTGCGCATGCCTCCGACGCGGACCGCGCGCGTCACGAAGGAGCCATGAGGGTAGCGCGAGAGCATGTCGCAGAACTCCGGTGATCGATCCGCGGTCATCGCGGTCGATGGTGGGCGGCGGGCGACGGGCGACGGGCGACGCCGGTCCATTGGGCCACTCGTGGCTCACAAGGAACCGGCGGCCGTGAGGACGCCGGGCCATCACAGCTACGCGCGCAGGATCTTCTCCATCGGTCTGCCTTTGGCGAGCTCATCCACGAGCTTGTCCATGTAGCGGATCTTCTGCATGAGCGGATCGTCGATCTCCTCGATGCGCACGCCGCAGATGACGCCCGTGATCTTGCGCGCGTTGGGGTGCAGCGCCGGAGCCTCACGAAAGAAGGTCTCCAGATCCTTCTT
>JBPOHC010000296.1:0-9396 GCA_052035985.1 Myxococcota bacterium
ATCGAGGTATGACTCCGCGGCGCCGCGCAGATCGGCCGCGAGCGTCTCGGCCTCGAAGCGGGGATGCTCTCCGTCGCCCGACGACTTCGCCGAGAGCAGCGCCTCCGTGTGGGTCTCCTGCACGAGCGCGCGGAGCGTGAGGATCTCCTGCGCGATTCCCTCGTGGAGCGTCGGGACGGCGGCGAAGGCGGTCGGCTTCTGATCCGCGCGTACGGCCGACGAGAGGCCCGGCAGCACGACGGCCTTCGTCTTCGCGTCGAGCACCGGCAGCCAGCGCGCGCGGACGAACTTCGCCACGTCGACGCTCTCTCCCGTGAGCACCGCGACGGGCAACGTCGACGACACCTCGGAGGCGTCGAGCGATGCGGCGGTGCTCGTCCATCCCGCGCGCTCCGCCACCGTCGGCGCGACCTTGAGCTCCGCCGCGGAGACCGTCACGGGCGCGGTCTTCTTCGCGGTCTTCGCGGCCTTCTTCGCGGGCCTCTTCGGCGCCGCGGGCTTCTTCTTCGTGGGCTTCTTCGCTGTCTTCTTCGCTACGGCCATCGGCAATTCCTCTCTGTGATGTTCAACGTCGACGCGCAGAGACGCGGCGCTCGATGCGCGCGTGTCTCTGAGAACTGCTCCCCCTGTCTCTGAGAACCCGTCTCGTGTCTCTGGACGGCACCTCCCTGTCTCTGAACGCCGTTCCCCTGTCCCTGAACGGCGGTCCCCTGTCCCTGAGCGCGATCTGCGTGTCTCGGAGCGGCGCTTCCGTGTCTCTGGGGCGCGCTCCGATCGCGCCGTGCGATGCCTCACGTTCGCACGCGCGCTCCGCGGGGTTCAAGCGCTTTCTGCGTCGGCTACGCAGGGGATGAGTGCACTGGATTCATGCCGCCACGCTCCCCCCTCGGCGTCGACGCGTCCCGCGCCGACGCCTCCATCGGGCCGCGTCCCGCGTCCCTCCCAAGCGCCGCTCCGCGGCTCCCCCTCACCCTCGCCGCTCCGCGGCTCCACCTGCTCAACTGGAGCGCAGACCCTGACCTCGAGCAAGACGAAAACCCAGGTCGCTGTCGCGGAACGAGGGCTCGTACGCGTTGCGGTTGGCAGCGCGGACGAACCCCGCGGTCCAGTACCAGTAGCCGCCACGGTAGACCCGGTACGAGCCGCTCGCAGCGCCCACAGGGTCACGTACGAACGAGTTTCCGTACGGCCCGTAGAGATCGCTGCACCACTCCCATACGTTGCCGAGCATGTCGTAGAGGCCGTACGGGTTCGGAGCCTTGCCGCGCACGGCGTGGGTCTCACCCCCGCTGTTGCCGCTGTACCAGGCGATGGCGTCGAGGTTCTTCGCGTCGTTGGCGCCGAGCCAGGTGGGGCCCTCGGTGCCGCCGCGGCAGGCCCGCTCCCACTCCGCCTCCGTGGGCAGGCGCGCGTCGAGGCCGGGCAGCCGCTCCTCGAGCCGCGCGAGGAACACGTTGCAATCGTCCCAGCTCACTGTCTCCACCGGGCGCTCCGCGCCCTTGAAGTGACTCGGGTTGGTGCCCATCACGGCCTCCCAGAGAGCCTGGGTCACGGGCGCGTCCGCGAGCCAGTAGTCCTTCGTGAGCTCCACCTCGTGCTGCGGTCCCTCACCGTCCCATCGCCCCGCCTCCGTCGCGGGCGAGCCCATCATGAAGCGACCCGCGGGGATGTGCCGCATCCTCACCACCACGCCCGCAACATCGAAATCCGCCCAGCACCCGTACTCGTCTTCGCCGCTCACGGACATCCACGGCTCCAGCGCGGGGCGCACGCGCGTCGGCGCGATCCGCACCATCGTCGCGGGCGGCGCCAGCAGCGGCGTGCTGCGCTCCGGCGCGAACAACCCCCGCAGCCTCCCGAGCACGCCTCCCTGCGACCTCCACGCGTCGCGGAGCTCGCGCTGGAGCGCGCGGGCGTTCATCGGTCGCTGATCGATGACGAGTCGGAGACAACGCACCAGCACCTCGCGCACGCTCTCGGGGAGAACCGAAGCGTCCTTGCGGAGCGCCTCGCGTCGTTTCGCATCGTCGGCCCCGTAGGCGAACATCCACCACGGAACCCCGATGGCCTGCGCGCCCGTCACGGTGCATCTGCCCGCGCCGAGGTTGAAGAGGATCACCGCGATGGCGAACACATCGGACCAGGGGCCGGTGAGCGTGTCGACCTCGGGCCGCTGCTCGGGGGCGCAGTAGTCCTCGGAGAAGCCGGGCTTCGCCGACTGCGTGGTCACGCCCCGACCGACCTTCGCGACGCCCAGGTCGACGAGCTTCACGCGCGCGCGCTCGCCCTCCTGCGCGACGAGGATGTTCTGCGGCTTGAGGTCGCGGTGCGCGATGGGCTCTCCATCGATCGCCGTCTCGTGGATGGCCGCAGCGGCCTCGCAGAGCTCGTCGCCGAGCGCTTCGATCCAGTCGAGCGATGGCCTGAAGCCCGGCTCGTTGAGCCAGTCGTGGAGCGTGCGCCCCTGCACATACTCCAGCACGAGGAAGGGGATACCCTCGTGGACGCCCATCTCGAGCGCGCGCACCACCCGCTCGCTCTTGATGGTCACCAGCGCCATGAACTCGTTGAGATTGCGCTGACGCGTCTTCTCCAGATCGAGGGCGCCACGCACCACCCCCATTGGCGCGAGGAACTTCACCGCCACCACGCCGGGCGCCTTTGCCCCCGATGCGCCTTCACGCGTTGCGCGCCACACGACGCTGAAGCCACCAGAACCCAACACCTCGTCGAGCACGTAGGTCCCGCCGGGCGCCTCGATGCGATCGCCCGCCTCCACCCGCACGTCCCGGTCTTCGTCGGCCTCGCGCGCCGCCATGACCGCCGCTTCTACCACGGTCGCGCGGCTCCGTTTCCGCGCATCGGAGTGATAGCCTCCGTCGCCGCGCGATGACCGACAGCGTCACTTACGTCCACGACCTCTCGACGCCCCATCGACAGCCCTCGCGCACTTTGACCGAGGGCGCCACGCTCGACCTCGGGCGACGCCCCACCGACGAGCGCACGCGCCTCTTCGCCGAACGCCTCACGCTCGACATCCACTGCCGCCTCCACGGCACGGCGCATGGACTCCGCGTCGACTGTGGCTCACGCACCGAGGGCCTCTGGCTCTTCACCGTCGCGCATGACGCGCTCGAAGACCCGCGCGCCGCGTTGGAGCCCGTCACCTTCGACGACCTCACGGCGAGCATCCTCACGACGACCGCTGACGGAGCGCTCGTTCGATTCATCCGATGCGCGAACGTGATCCTCGAGGTGCCCGTGCGCCTCGGCGTCTTCACACACCACACGGGGCCGCGCTTCGATCAGCCGAGGCCGCTGCTCGAAGCGCTCCCCGAGGTGCGAACGCCCGCGATGCTCTTCGTGCGGGGCCATGCGTATCACCTCGATCCGCCCGTCGCGCCGCCGCCCATCACCGGCAACGGAGGCCCCCTTCGCCGCGTCCCCGCGACGCGCGCGTTGCAGACTCCGAGAACGAACGTGGCGCCAGAGCCCGCCCCCCGCGACGCGCAGTGGATCGTGCAAGGTGACGCGACAGGCGCGCCGGAGTTCCACGACCGCGCGGAGACCTTCGAGCGGTGGTTGCGCGAGCGCGCGAGGGCGGATGCCTTCCTTCTGCGCCGATGCGCCGACGGGACGCTCACGCCATGCGAGGTCGTGGAGACGATCGACGCAGACGGGCGCCTGACGCGCACGCTGCGAGCGCTGATCGCGCGCGCTTCGTCGCCGCCGCAGCCTGCCGACGGACGCTGGCCGGGGTGGTTCATCTCGCGAGCGTCGCTCCCCGAGGCGCCCCCCGACGACGCCGTCGCGCGTGCGGTCACCCGATACCGGGAGATGTTCAGCGGCGCGCGAGACGCATCGACCTCGCCGCACGCGTCGCTGCTCGACCTCGTGCGCGACGAACTCGGCGCGATCGAGCCCGCGACGCTCGTCTGGGGGTGGATGCAGGCCGCGAGGCTCGCCTCGTCGACGGACGCCATGACGCTCGCGAGCGCGCTGTGGTTGATGTCGTGCATCGCGCTCCCTCGCCTCGATGAGCTCGACGCGACGGAGGTCGCGCTGCTCGTCGCGGCAGCGCTGCACCTCCTCGGCGAGCCGACCATGCCTGCGCTGCCCGGAGCGTCGCGCATTCTTCCGCGAACGCTGGGAGGCAGCGCCTCGACGCCCGCGCAGACGACCGTTCCGTGGAGCCGCCCGCACCTCGATGCGCTTACGAGGGCCGACGTTCATCGTCTGGACGATGACGCCGTGCGCGCCTTCGAGCGCGATCCGCTGGCGATGCTCAAGGATCTCGACGGCCGCAACCACCGGCTGCGAGCGGTGACGGCGCACGCGCTGATCTATGCGACGTTGGCCCCCTCACGCGCGCGCGACGACGGACGCGAGTTCTACCTCCGCCCGGAGGTGGCGCTCCGATTCGATACCATGACGGTCTCCGCGATCGAGCGGGCGATCGGCGAGCGGCGCTACATGGAGAGCAGCAAGGTCACGCCCTTCTTGAAGCGCTGGAGCCACAAGCGCCCGTGGCTCTCGGGCGTGCTCGCGGCGTGGAAGCGATGTTCGTTCGACGGGTACGAGCTCCACGCGCGACGAACGGCGGCGTGGCTCCGCGCCGCGAAGGAGCACTGCGCAGAGGGCCTCGCACGGGTCATCGACAAGACGTGACGTGAGGGTCACGCATCGGGCGCCCGAAGGGTTCCCGACCGCTCCGCTTCGTCGAGGGAGCGCGTCACGTCGGGAGCCCGACGGGTTCCCGATGGAATCGCGCGAGAAACGCGGAGATGTTGTGCGGCACGGCGGGCGCAATCGGGGATCTCGCGCGGCGACGAAGATGGCGTCGCGCAGAGAGAGAAGAGATTCCCATGAGCGCAACGCGCACGAAGCAGGATCCGAAGTCCGAAGGACGCCCGAAGCAGCCGGGAAGGAGCGACCGCCGAACGCGGGCGCGTCGGAGGGCGAGCACGATCGCGCGGGTGCTGGTGAGCGTACTGACCGTCACGACGATGGTGATCAAGGCCGCCGAGCACTTCTCGCGAGGCGACGCGACGACGTCCGATGCGCCCGCGGCCGGGGTTCGCCCGACGCCGCAGGCTGCCGCGCCGAGCGCCCTCGTATGCCGAGAGGCGATCGTGGTCGAGCGGTGCCCGCCGATCTGCGCGGCCCGGTGACGCGCGCTGGTGACGATCAGCTCGCGGAGAGCGCCCGCGGCTTCGATGTGCGAGACGACGTCGCAGGCCCCGCCGCGAGGCCCGAGAGCATCGCGGCGGTCTTGCGATACTCCTCGGCCAGCGCGGTGCGGGTGAACGTGATCTCGCGGCGCGTGTGTCGTGGGAGGCGCTCGGTGATCTCGCGGACGGCGCGCTCGACGTCGTCGAGGTTCACGCGGAAGAACTCCTTGCGCTCGTTGACCATGTTCACGCGCTGCGCCGAGAAGCGCTGGTGCAGCATGCGCTCCAGCTCGGGCGCGTTCTCCGTGTGAACCATCGCGTGAACGTCGAAGGGAAACGGCACCGACGCGTCGCCGAGCTCGATGACGCGATCCATCGGATCGAGGCGTCGGGTCATGCCGATCTTGTAGACCTCATCACCGAACGAGCCGACGTTCGAGATGACGTAGACGTGCCCGGCGCTCGTGAGCTGCGCCTGCGAGATGGCCTTCTGCTTCGCCGTCGCGCCCGCGAGCTTCTCGGCGAGCTCGGCGATCTTCTGTTCGAGGGCCTCACGCTGACGTCCCGTCGCGGCCTCGGCCTCTCGGCGGGCCTTCTCGAGAGCGATCTCGAAGCGCTGCTCCTCGCGGTCGGCCTCGCGCCGCGCGGCTTCGAGCTCCTTCGTGGCGCGCTCCTCGTCACGCATCTGCTCGCGGATCGCGCGCTGCTCCTCGACCTCCTTCTGCTTCCGCTCCTGATACTCGAAGACGAGGGCGAGTTCTTCGAGCTTGAGCGCGAGGTACGCGTCGGAGACCTGGCACTGCTTCGAAGCGCCGATCTTGTTGATGGCTTCGAAGTCCGATCGCATCCGCCGATCGAGCGTCGCGAAGTTATTGTAGCGGACCTTCACCACGGCCGCCTCGCACTCCCCGTTGAAGGCGCGGAGCATCAGTTTGATCTGGTCGCGTACGAGGCGCTCACCGGCCTTCGCGTCACCGTCGACGTGCCACTTCACCGAGCACACGGCGGCGGTCCCATCCTTCAGCATCGCCTTCTGCCGATCGCGCACCTGCTCGAGACGCGCCTCGTACTCCGCCGACGAGGCGAAGTCGTAGCGGAGCCGGTAGAAGCCCATCGATTGGAAGTCCGCCTGCTCCTCAAGCGCGCCGACCGTGCGTTGAAGCTCTGTGATCCTCGCCGCAAGGATTCGCTCATTGGCGACAGCCGCCCCCTCCCGTTGTCGGATGCCCTCCGCGGACGCGTGCTCCTGCGTGGCGATGCGCGTGAGTGCATCACGCTCGATCGCGGCGGCACGCTCGAGCGCGAGTCGCTCTGTCTGCGACGCGCTCGACTGCGCGGTCGCGGCGGCGACCTCGAGCCGTTGCGCCTCGGAACGCACCCACTGGAGCCGGGCCACGTCGGACATCAAAGGTCCGTATTCGCGGATCAGGGCTGCGTTCTGCTCGGCCTTCGCCGTCGCATCTTGCGACGCGGCCAGCGCCTTCGTGCGCCACGAGAGCGCCCACACGAACGCGCCCACCGCGATGAGTGCGAGCAGGCCGAGCACCGCCAACAAGACAACGAGATCCATCGTTCAAACTCCCCCGAGGAGCGAGACGTTTCTATGAGCGCACCGCGACCTCCACGCTCACCCCTGGTGGCTCGTCAGCGCCTTCACCGGCATGATCGACTGCACCGGGAGGAAGCCCTTGCCGCGCGTGAGCTTCATCTCGTGTCGAAGCGAGCTCACGAGTTCCGAGGCGTCGACGCGCGCGAAGTTGATGCGCGCACCGTTGAGGACCTCGGCGGGACAGAGCACCGAGAGCACGAGTTCATCGGGCGTGAGACCCGTGCGGGCGTCGAAGACGGGCGCTCGCACGTCGCAGTACACGTTCTGGATCGGGAGCATCGCGCACAGCTCACGCGCGACCCGCAGCGCGACGCCGCAGACGAAGTCCTGGTAGTGCTCCATCTGCTGGTTGGCAGGGAGCTTCTTCGTCGACAGCTTGCCTGACTTGGTCAGCGACTTCGAAACGCCGGGAACGATCTCGGGGCCACCGACGCGCAGGGAAGTCCACGCGGTTTGAGGGTCGACCCACCCGCCCCGGTGCAGGCATCCAAACTCCTCGAGTTCCGCGAGGCACTCGGTGTCAGCGATGACGCGGTTGTAGAGGTCGGTGTTCCCCGAGAGCACCGCGGTCGCCGTCTGTCGGATCTCGTTCGACTCGATCACGGCGCGCTCCCACGCCGCTCGCTCGTTCGCCTCCGCGGCCTGGAGGTCCGCGATGAGCTGATCGCGTCGCCTCGTGGTCTTCCAAAGGCGTTCCCAGAGCGTTGGCTGATAGGAAGCGATCTGCGCCTGGAGCCGCTGCGACTCGCTGCGATCGACCGCGGGTTGGTGTGCGGTGAGTGCGTGCCAGTTGATCCCGACCGAGCACTCGCGATGTACGGACGTGAGCGCCGCGATCGTGCTCTCGAACTCCTCCACTTCAAGCTGCGCGAGGTACAGCTCCTGCGCCTTGCGCTGCGCTGCTTCCAAGCGATGCGATGCGCGCATCTCCTGAACGGCTGCTCGCATCCTTCGGCGCTCGGCGCGCTCCGCCTCGCGTGAGGCCCGCGCGAGCGCCGCGAAAAAACCGCTACGTCTGCCCATGAAGCGACGATCTCCGAGGACCTGTGGACCGTCAACGGAAAGCGATGCGCTTCCGCTCGCGGCGAACGCTCCTCACCGGGGGGGGCAATGGTGCCTCCGAATACCTCGTCGCAGACGCGCTATGCGTCTCCGTAGGCGCGGAGGCGAATGATGCTGTCGTCCTCGCGCGCCGGATCGGAGTAACACCGACACGACCTCGCGGATCGGGCCTCCCATGCGCCCTCTCGACACGACGGCCATCCGTTCTCGCGCGGCGCTCGTTGCACCGATCCGTGCGGTGAGCGCGGGCGGCGGGTGTGATACGGTGCGCCGTCATGATCGTCGACGGGCGCCTCCCCCAACTGCGCTTTCTGCTCTGGAATCGCGCCACCCAGGAGGTGACCGACGAGGAGGCGTTCGCGCTCTACGAGTCGAACCGCCAATGGGTCGACCGCGCGTCGATGACGGAGCGCGAACGGCGTTATTTTGACGACCTCGTGAAGCGCCTCGGCGGCGGGATCTTTCTTGGCTGAGCGCGACGAGAACCGACGCGCGCTCGCCCTGCTGGAGCGCCTCGACGCGACGCTCCTCCGCGACGCGCGCTGCTGGCTCGCAGGCGGAACCGCGGTGTCGCTTCGGTGCGGTGAGTTCCGCGTGTCGCGCACCGTTGCCTTCGTCTGCGCATCGATGGAAGGCTATCGAACGTTGCGTGAGCGTGCGAGAGCGCGAGGCGGCCTCGGGCTCTTCGCGCGCGACGTGCTCATCGCGAGAGAGCCCCGCGTCGACCGCTACGGCGTTCGCATGGCCGTCGAGGTCGATGGAGAGCCGCTCAAGTTCGAGATCGTGAGCGAGGGGCGCGTCGGGCTGCGCGGCGAAGACGATCCGACGCTTCCGGTCGCGCGGCTCACGGACGTCGACCTCGTCGTCGAGAAGCTCCTCGCCAACGACGATCGCTACCTCGACGACAGCGCGCTCGGGCGCGACGCGATCGACCTCGTGATGCTCGAACACGCGCTCGGCGCGCTCCCCGCGGAGGCGTGGGAGAAGGCGAAGGCAGCGTATGGTCCTTCGGTCGAGCGCGCCTGGCCCGAGGCGCTGCGACGACTGCGTGATCGACCGGCGCTCATGGATCGGGCGTTCGACGAGATGCGCGTCTCGCCCGAAGCGAGGGCGTTGGTGAGCGCGAAGCTCGCGTCGATCGAGACGACGAACGACGAGCGGTGACCGAGTGCTGAGGGCGCGGAGGCGGTGACTACGTCGCGTTCGGATCGCGGAGCCACGCGCTGAGGGCGTCGCCGTCGAGGTCGAGCACCGCGTCGGCGAGTCGCTCGGGGCCCACGAGGTCGAGGTGCGTGGCGACGGCGCGTCGATCAGCGTCGGTGAGCGGACGACGGAGCTTGCGCGCGATCAAGCTCAGGAGCGGGGCGATGCCCTGTTCGATGCCGCGCTCGATGCCGCGCTCGATGCCCTTCGCGATGCCCTGTTCCATGCCCTTCGCGATGTACTTGTTGGCAACCTCGGGGTGCGCCGCGGCGAGCTCCTCCGCGAACTGGCTCACGAGCGCCGGGTCGTCTTCGACGCTGTCGAGCTCACGCTGGATCTCCCGGCCCATCT
>JBPOHC010000047.1:0-7751 GCA_052035985.1 Myxococcota bacterium
CTTCGGGGGTCTACAATTACCGATCGATCCGCGTGAGGGCGGGCGTGACGGTGACCACGAGCGGCGACGGCGTGCTCGACCTTCGCAGTCAGGGAGACGTCGACATCTCGGGCGTCATCGACCTCTCAGGCGGACGCGGCGGCGACGGAACGATGTGCAACGGCGCGGCCTCCGGCGGCGGCTCCACGGGCAATCCCACGAACGGAATCTCGAACGACCTCCGCCCCGACAACTCGGGCTCCCCCGGCGGCGGCGGCGGACGCGGATCGGCAGGCGGCAACGGTCAGAACGCGACCGCGGCCTGCATCGGAAGGGGCGGGACCTTCGGCGGCGGCGGCGGGGGCGGGTGGCCCGAGTCGGGATCGAGTCCGGGCTGCGGATCGGGCGGCGGCGGCGGCGCAGCGGGGGGAGGCGGCGGCGGCGGCGGCATGTGCTGCTCGCCGTCTTCGTACGGCGGACGCGCGCTCTACTCGGGCGGTCCCGGCGGCGGATCGAACGGCGGCGCAGGCGGCGCTCCGAGCGCTCCGGGCAACGGCGGCGGTGGCGGCGGCGCTCCGTACGACGGCGCGACGGGCGCACCCGCGGGATGCGGCGCGGACGGCGAGGGCGGCGGCGGCGGCGGAAGCATCGGCGCCGCGGCGGCGAGCGACCTCGCGATGGTGACGACCTTCCAGCCCGGCTCTGGCGGCGGCGCGGGCGGCGGCGGACACGGCATGGGCGGCGGCGGAGGTGGAGGTGCGCTGCGCATCGCGACGACGACGGCGATGAGCGTATCGGGACGCATCCTCGCCAACGGCGGACGCGGCGGCGACGGCACGCCGAGCTGCTGCGGCGCAGGCGGCGGCGGCGGATCGGGCGGCGCGATCATGCTCGTGGCCCCGCGTCTCACGGTCACGTCGACAGCGACGGTGAGCGCGGTGGGTGGCATCGCAGGCGTCGCGTCGGCGCCCTACGGCGGCGCAGGCGGCGCGGGCGGACTCGGACGCATCGCCATTCAGTCGACGACGGCGACATGCGCGCTCGCGGGCACGTTCAACCCGCCGCTCGTCAGCGGCTGCATGCCCACCACGGGCTCTGGAACGCGCGGACGCACGTACGTCTCGACGCTGTGATTCGCTGCGCGCTGCTCTCGCCGCGCGCTGATCTTACAAACGCGGTCGCGTGAGCGACCGACGCTGACGCGAACGCTCACAGTCAGCGATCACGCTTGACGCGAGCTTCGCGTGAGCGTTCTCATCCCGCACATCTGAAGTCGCGCGTGATCGCGCAACCAGTTGATGGGGGATTCGATGGCAGATCAGGTTCACATCATCTCGGTCGGAACGAGCATTCTCGGCAATCTTGCTCGCGCCGGGTTTGAGCTCTCCGATGGCATCGGGCTCTCAACGCTGCGACCCATCGAGGCGCAGGGAGACCGACTCCTCTCGGACGCCATCGCACGCAAGGGCGCCGTCGCGCGCGTCGCCGCGGATCCCAGCACATCCGCGGAGCTGAGCGCCCTCCAGATGTACGTCGAGCGGCGTCAGGTCGATCGGGTCTACCTGATCGCCACGCGAACCCGCGCGGCCGAGTGTTGCGCGCGGATCCTCACCGACGTCCTCCGCGCGCGGGGCACCGAGGTGCAGGACGGGTTCACGTTCGAGGGCTACGAGCCCGACGCGGATGACGACCGGATGCAGCGCTTCGTCGATGACCTGCAGGTGCTGCGATCGAAGACGCTCGCGCTGGTTCGCGGTCAGACCGCCCTCGGGCACGAGGTGCGAATCGCGGCGCAGGGCGGATACAAGCCCGAGGTCGGCGTGATGATGCTCGTCGCCGCAGAGACGGGCGTCGAGGCGTACTACTGCCACGAGGAGATGCGTCGCGCGGTCGTGCTGCCGACGCTGCTCTATCGCGGTCGCCTCGACGGGGTGCGCGAGCTGGCGAAGGCTGAGGGACGTCGACTCGCTGGCGCGGCGTGCGATGCGCTGCTTCGGAGCTTTCCCGAGCTCGCGGACGGGGGCGAGGCCGAGCGCGCCCACGTCGTGACCTACAAGCGCGACGCCGTGACCCGACAGATCGTGAGCGTGCGGCTCACCGGATACGGCGCTTCGCTGATCTAGCGCCCGCCAGTCGCACCAGCCTCGCGGGAGGTCATCTATGCGCGTACTGTTCAGCGCCCTTGGGTTCTCTCCAGGGAGCTTGTTCTCTGCGATCGTGTCGTTGCGACCGGACCGCGTCGTCGTGCTCAGCTCTCAGGAGGCCCTCACATCGCTCCCTGAGCTGGAACTCGCGGCGCGCGAGAAACATGCGACGTTCACGCTCGACTGCGACGCGGTGACCGACGCCTTCACGTCGTTCGACGAGGGGCGTCGGTGGGCCCACGTGCAGGCCGCGCGGGTCACACTCGCGGACGAGTGCGTCGTCAATCTCGCGGGCGGGACCACGGCGCTCCAGGATGCCATGCTCAGCGTCGCGCGCGTCACGCGGGCCCGAACCGTCGCGGTGGTCGATCGACGCGAGGGCGCCGCGCAGCGTGAGGCTCCCTTCGTTGTTGGAGAGATCGTGGACGTCCCCGCGATCGAGGACGGCCCCGTCGGCTTCGGACACGACGGCGGAGTGTTCGATGCGCTCCGCGGGCTTCCGCAGGTGCTGATGGCGAGCGGCCAGAGCCTGCCTTCGATCCTCGCGATGCGAGAGCTCGGCGCCACGGAGTGCGTGATCTTTCACACGAAGGAAGAGTCCCCCAGGAGGCTCCAGCGCGCCTGCGCCGCGCTCGGGTTTCGCGAGATCGCGAGCCCCATCGAGATCCCCGGCTATGACGCCCGTGAGGTCGAGCGCATCGCTCGCCGCGTGCGGGGCGAGTGGGTGAAGGATCAGCGTCGGGTCGTCCTCAACTACACCGCGGGGACCAAACAGATGGCCTTCGGGCTGCTGCGGGGCCTCGGCAACGGCGACGATCGCGGACCGGTGGCCGGGGCCGTGTACACCGACCGCGGGAGAACGATGTACGCGCACCGCGGCGGTCGAGATGAGCAACGCACGGTGACCACGCGCTTGAGCGTCGCCGAGCTGCTCGCGGCGCACGCGATCGTCGAGTGGGACCCGGCGAGGCGCGGGGGCCATCGCATCGGTGAGATGGTGTTTCGCCGGGGCGCCGTCCCCACGAAGACGGACGTCGCGGTAGCCCGAGCGATCGCGGCCGACGTCGACGGCTTCGCGAGGCGGTGGCAGGCGGCGCGGACGGGGCAGCACGCGCGGCACCGCGACGTCGCGCTCGATGTCCTCGCGGAGTACGGCGGTCCGACGAGCTCGCCACCGCAGAATTTCGCGAACGGCGACTGGCTTGAAGCCTTCGCGTGGGGCGCGCTCGACGCCGCGCGCGCGGCGCTGAACATCAACGACCTCTGCTGGTCGGTGAAGGTCGAGCGCATCGATGACCGCGGATCGCCCAGCGCGCTCACGGACCTCGACGTGTGCTTCGCGAGCGGGAACAACCTCTTCTTCGTGTCGTGCAAGACCGAGGCGGTCGAGAACCTGAGCGATGAGCTCCTCGCCGTGGCGACGCGGCAGGGGCAGTTCGGCGGGACCTTCGGGCGCGGGATGCTGCTCCACTGGCACCCCGACAGCGCGTCGAAGATTGCCAACGTGCTCGCGATCGCGAAGGTGCTTCGGATTCCTGTCGGGGGCAGAGCCTGCGTCGTGTCGGAGCGCGCGTTCGTCGACGTGGTGCGGGGGATGATCCGGTAGCACGCGCTGCAACCAGCAGAGAAAGGGACGTCGGGGAGATGAGACCACCGCCTTCACTGAATCCACCCGCTCCGAGCGAGAGGCCATCGAAACGACGCCGTGCGACGCTGTCGGGGGATGCGCTCGCCGGGTTCGAAGTCCGGCTCAAGACGATCACCCCCATCCTCGGCGGATCGGCCCGACCTCGGGAGGTCGATCGGGCCGTCGGTCTTCGCGCTCAATCGGTGCGAGGGCACCTCCGCTTCTGGTGGCGATGCCTCCAGCTCCAAGACCCCGGGATCACCACGTCTGCGCTGCTTCACCAGCGCGAGCGCGCGCTGTGGGGCGGCGCGAGCAACGACCGCCAGGATGAAAGCGGACGCTCCCGCGTCGAGGTGCGCGTCGAAGGTATCTCGGGGATCGAGACGACCCGCATCGACAGGACGAGCCCGAGCCCAGCGCGAGGGCGCGACCCCGAGACGCCGGGCTTCTACGCGCTGTGGACCGCGCGTGAGGTGAGGGAATACGGGGTCGTCACGACGCCCGCCGCGGAGCGGTTTCAAGCCGGGGTGACCTTCACGTTGCGCGTCCGTTGTCCCGAGGCCGATCTCCCGGCCGTGAAGGCCGCGGTGCGCGCGTGGATCCTCTTTGGCGGCTACGGTGCGCGGACACGGCGCGGGCTCGGCGCGTTGACCGTGGTCGAGGAGGGCGCCTCGCGCGTCGCGGACTGGCTCCCTGCGAACGTGGAGGCCATCGGGGCGGGCTTCGGCGTGGCCCTCGCAGCGGCAGCGAGGGCGCGGCGAGACACGCCGTCGCTCAAGGGCGCCGTGCTCGCGACGGGGGCTGCGACGGGTGATCCTGTCAACGCGTGGCGAACGGGCCTCGCGTGGGTGAGAGACTTCCGCCAGGCCGAAGACACCGCGCCGCCCGCGATGCCGCCGACGCCGCGCGGGTTCGCGAGAGAGAAGGGCGCAACGACCGTGCGACCGGGGCGCTCGAACCTCCCCGAGGCGGACAAGATTCGAAACCTCTCGGGGCGCGGGCCCTGGGAGCACACGCCCCGTCACAACGGGACGCCCGCGTGGCCTCGCGCCGGCTTCGGTCTCCCCATCAACGGTCAGTTCCAGAACAAGGACCGCGCGACGGGGCAGTTCTACAACGCTCTGAATCCCGACACGAAGGTCCCGCAGCCCTATGAGCTGCGGTGGCGCATGGCGAGCGGAGAGATCAGCGACCGACTCGGGAGCCCGCTCATCATCAGGCCGCTGCCGCTCGCGAATGGTCAGTTCGTGCCCTGCGCGCTGTGGCTCCATCGCGCGTATCCCAACGGTGGTCAGGTCGTGCTCACCCGCCGAGGGAGCGAGATCACCGGTTCGGCTGCGCCCTTCGATCGCCTCGTCGCGCCCGGGGATCCGATCCTCTACGCGCCGCTCAACGTGGCCGCCGCGGTGCCGCCGGGGCAGCGTCTGCGTGAGGCCTTCCTCGCGTGGCTTCCGGCCGCGGTGCAACGGAGGACGCTCTGATCATGGCGACGCAACTGCTTCTCGTGACCCTCGGTCCCGTGCAGGACTTCATCGCGCAGGCCCGCCGCACGCGCGACCTCTGGTTCGGCAGCCATGTGCTCTCCGAGCTCTCTCGCGCCGCCGCGCGCGCCCTCGCGACGAACGGCGCGCGGTTGATCTTCCCCGCGATGACGGCAGGCGACCCCGAGCTCGCGTATTGCGTCGCGCCGACCCGGACCGACGGCACCGTGCCGCGCAACATCGCGAACAAGATCCTCGCAGAGGTCGACGGAGACGCCGCGAAGGCGCGCGACCTCGCCGCCGTCGCGCGCTCCGCGATCCTCGCGCAGTGGGGCGCGATCGCCGAAGGCGTCAGGCAGAGGTGCTTCGAACTCCTCGCGCGTGACAAGGCCGTGGGCGCGGTGTGGAAGGAGCAGATCGACACGCTCGTCGAGTTCGCCGCGACGTGGACCGCGCTCGATGGCGTCACCTACACCGACGCGCGAAACACGCTCGAACGGACGCTGGCGGGGCGAAAGAACCTGCGCGACTTCACGCCTTGGAAGAAGGGGCGGCCGGGGGCGCCCAAGTCGAGCCTCGACGGGGCGCGCGAGACGGTCATCGAGAAGTTCGAGCAGGGGCGGCCCCTCGCGCTGCTTCGAAAGTACCGGATCTCTCAGGGCGAGCAGCTCGACGCCGTCGGTCTGGTGAAGCGCGCTGGAGGAGAGCCCGAGCACTTCGTTCCTCTCGCCAACATCGCGCTCGCGAGGTGGCTCGAGATCGCCGACGCGCAGGCGGGCGCCGCGATGCGCGCGCTCGAAGGGCGCTGCGGCGAGATCGGCATCTCTGGCGTTCAACGAGGCGACGTGCGCAGCACCCGGAGCTTCGCGCGCGACGCGCAGGTGTTCTTCCCCGATCGCTGGAGCCCTCTCTTCGGCAAGGAGCTGCACGTCGAAGTCGACGCCGAGACCTGGGGGCGATCGCACGTCGCGCCGATCCTCAAGGAGATGAGCGCGCCCAACCCCTACGTGGCCTGTCTGGTCGCCGACGGAGACCACATGGGCCGCGCGCTCGACAAGCTCCACACCCCCGACGAGCACCGAGACTTCTCGCGTGAGCTCGCGCGCTTCGCCGCGGACGCGCGCGAGATCGTGCAGCGAGACTTTCACGGCATGCTGGTCTACGCGGGCGGCGACGACGTCCTCGCGTTCGTGTGCCTCCCCGACGCGCTGCGATGCGCGAAGGCGCTCCGTGACCTCTTCGAAGCCGTGATGAAGACGGCGCTCGCGACGAGGCCCGACGTGCAGCGCCCGACGCTCTCGGTGGGCGTCGGCGTCGGGCACCTCATCGAGAACATGGGCGACCTGCTCGACCTCGGTCGCAAGGCAGAGAAGCTCGCGAAGGGATCGTCGCTCCCCGCGCCGGACCAACGCGACGCGCTCGCCGTGATCCTCGACAAGCGATCGGGCGGCGCCCACGCGTGGCGCGCGAAGTGGGGAGAGGCCCCCTCAGACCGCGTCGACGAGGACATCGCGCTGCTCCGCACGCGCCTCTCGACCAAGAAGGTCTACGAGGTGGCGCGAACGGTCGCGCGGTTGCCGAAGCCTTCGACGGTGTCCAACGTCGCGCCTGCGAGGCAGAAGCAGAGCGCGAGCGACGAGTGGCGAGGTGTGCTGCAGATGGAGGTCGAGCGCGTGCTGGCGCGCAACGAGGCTGATCCCCTGAGCGCCACCGACGTGGGCCTCGTCTGGCCCGATTCGTCCCCTACACCGGAGGGCGCAGCGGGGCGCGGCGTGGGCGACGGGCACGGTCCCAACACGCCGGAGCACCCGTACGAGAGCGCGAGGGCGGCCGTCGAGCGGTGGGTCGCTCGGATGCTCGTCGGGGCTTTGATCGCCGAGGCGATCCCGACGTCGAAAATCGCCGCGCGGAAGGAGGCGCCATGACCACGCGAATCGCGCTCGTCCCGAGGGACGCGCTCTTCTTCAAGGACGGACGGGGGTGGAGCAGCAGTGGCGCTCGCGGTCGCTCCTACGACTGGCCGCTGACCACCACGCTGCGAGGTGCGGTGCGCGCGGCCTACGGGCGAAAGCACGAGGACACGGCGCTCGGCAGGGCGATGACGGGCGCCGAGTGGGAGCAGCACACGAACGAGGTCTCTCTCGGCTGGACCTTCCCCCTGCGTAGGGCCCACGCGGAACGGGTGTGGAGGGCCGCGCATCGGATGTGGCCCGTCCCTGTCGACGCGCTCCACCTCGCCGACGAGGGCACGGTCGTTCGCCTCGATCCAAAGCCCCACGCGGGCCCCACGCTCGGCGTCGATGACGGCGACCTCTCCGATGCGCGAGAGGCCCTCTGGACGCCCTCCGTCGATGAGAAATCCAAGCCGGTCGCGGCGCCGCGGTGGTGGACCGACAAGGACTTCATCGCGTGGCTTCGCGGCGCACCCGTGAAGCGCGTGGTTTCGGAGCGTGGTCGCCGAGAGCTCCAACTCCCCGAACGGCACGAGGTTCATGTCTCGATCGACCCCGATCGGTTCTC
>JBPOHC010000006.1:0-28587 GCA_052035985.1 Myxococcota bacterium
CCCCTTGCGCCCGCGCGGCCATCGGTGGCATCACGCGCGGCCATGATGAAGCACCCCAAGCAGCTCTCTCGCCTCGACAACAAGGTCGTCGTCGTCACCGGCGCGTCCGACGGCATCGGCGTCGAGACCGCGCGCTTTCTCGCCGACCTCGGCGCCACCGTGGTGATGCCCGTGCGCAACGTCGCCAAGGCCGGCGCCGTGCGCGACGACATCGTGCGCTCGACGGGCAACCAGAACGTCGAGGTCATGCCCATGGACCTCGCGAGCCTCGACTCCGTGCGCGCCTTCTCGAAGGCCCTCGCCGAGCGTCACCCCAAGATCGACGTGCTCGTGCTCAACGCGGGCGTGTGGACCACCGCGCGCGAGACGACCTCCGACGGCCTCGAGAAGACCATGGGCGTGAACCACTTCGGGCACTTCGCGCTGACGCTCCAGCTCGTGCCGCTGCTCGCGGCGGCGGGCAAGTCGCGCGTGGTGGTGGTGTCGTCGAAGCTGCACCTCAACGGCAAGATCAACCTCGACGACATCAACTACGAGAAGAGCTTCACCTCGGGGATGATGTCGGGCGCCTACGCGGATTCGAAGCTCGCCAACGCGCTCTTCGCCGTCGAGCTCGCAGAGCGCGTGAAGTCCAAGGGGATCACGGTGAACTTCCTCCACCCCGGCGTGGTCTCGACCTCGCTCGCGCGCGACATGGGCGCGATCCAGCGGTGGTTCGCGAAGACCTTCTTCATCACGCCCGAGAAGGGCGCGCACACGAGCGCGTACGTGGCCGCGTCGCCCGACCTCGAAGGCGTCACCGGGCGCTACTACGACGCGTGCAAGGAGGCGAGGCCCAACCCCGCCGTGAACGACGCCGACCTGCGCAAGAAGCTCTGGAAGATCAGCGAGGAGCGCACGAAGACCGCGCTCCCCGCGTGAGGCTCGCGGTCAGAACGTGACCGACGCGTTCGCGAGGAAGGTGCGGCCGTTCTGCACGATGTTGGTGATGCTCGGCCGCATCCCCTCGCGTACGAACTCCGAGCTCACGGGCACCGAGTAGCGCCAGTCGGTGACGTTGTAGACGCCCACGGCGTAGCGCAGCCCCCAGCGCTCCGCGGAGCCCGAGAGCACCACGTCCCACACCACCGCGGGGTCCGTGCGCGTCTGCGCGGGAGCGCCCGCGAACTCGCGGTCGTTGCGGTCCCACCGAGGCCCCTCGACGGAGAGGCGCGTCGAGGCGATGAAGAGCTGCGGCACCACGGGGGCGGCGCCGCGCAGCGAGAACAGGTGCTCCGGCGCGTTGGGCACCTCGCGCAGCCCGTCGGTCGTGCCGACGTAGCGCGAGCGCTGAAAGGCGTACGAGGCCGAGAGCATCCAGCCCTGGCGCCACTCGCGTCGCAGCTCGGCCTCGGCGCCGAGCGTGAGCACCGGCGCCGACGTGTTCTGGTACTGATCGAAGTCCGCCATCCCGATGCGCGTGGTGCGGAGCGCGATGAGGTTCTGGATGTAGTTCGCGTAGACCGACGCCAGCGCGGTCCACGTGTTGGTGATGCGGTGCGAGTACTCGACCTCGCCCGAGAGGATGGTCTCGGGTTGCAGCGACCCGTTGGGCCGCGACGTGGCCGTCGTATAGAAGATCTCGTAGATGCTCGGCGCGCGGAACGCGCGGCCCGCCATGACCTTGAGGTTGCCCGCGGCGTAGGGCCTGAAGATCAGCGCGACGCGAGGGTTCACCGTGGCGCCGAAGGTGCTGTACCAGTCGAGGCGCGCGCCGGCCGAGTAGCGCAGCCAGTCGACGGGGGAGCCGTCGGCCGACACGTACGCCGCCGCGGTCTGGTACGGGTGATCGCTCGCGTCGTCGGACTCGGGCGCCGCCACGGTGCCCGCGGTCTGGTGCACGATGACGTGCGCGACCCCTTCGCCGCCGACGGTGAGTCGGAGCGCGCGTCCCGGGGTCCACACGCCGCGGACCTCGGCGCCGGTCCACACGCCGCGGTACGTGTCGTAGCCGTCGTCGTTGGGGGCGTTGGCGTCGTAGGCGAGGCGCTCGACGAAGCGGTAGTAGTTGAGATAGGCGCGCGTCAGGAGCTGAAAGCTGTCGCCGAAGCGGGGCTCGTAGCGCAGCTCCGCGAGGCCGCGCGCGTCGACGAAGGCGTTGCGGGGGCTGCCCGGCAGCGTGTCGTAGACGCCCGTGGGGATCGTCTTGTCACGCGTGTTGAACATCCACGGGAGCGTGAGGTCGCGGTACCAGAGGCGCCCCGAGAGCGTGGCCGCGACGAAGCCGTCGGCGTTGCGCGCGTAGCCGTCGCTCGCGGGCGTCGCACCCATCGCGGGCTGCTGGTACTCGGGGATGAAGAGGTCGCGCCCCGAGCCGTACGCGGCCGCGGCGGAGGCCCACATCCCGAAGGCGCCGCTTCGAAGACGCAAGCCCGCGCGGGCCCTGGCGACGCCGTACTGGTTGGTCGAGAGGCCGACCTCGCCGCCGTTGGGCGCGTCGCGTCCGCGGGTGACGATGTTGATGACGCCCGAGAAGGCGCCCGTGCCGTAGAGGAGCGAGCCGGGGCCTCGCACGACCTCGATGCGCTCGACGTCTTCGAGGTCGACGCGGGCGTCGTAGCCCACGTACGACGAGTTCACCCAGTTGTCGTTGGTGGGGTGCCCGTCGAGGAGCACGAGCACGCGGTTGCCGTAGTCACCGGGCCGTCCGAAGCCGCGGAAGCCGAGCGACTCGTAGGAGCGGTCGTCGCTGAGGTACACGCCGCGGATGCCGCGCAGGGCCTCGGCGATGGTGGGGTACGCCATCGCGCGGAGCTCTTGCGACGTCACGATCGAGACGGAGCTCGGCGCGTCCTCGACGCTCTCTGCGGCGCGCGACGCGGCGGAGACCTCTTCGTACCGCGTGAGCGAGACGTCGACGCGCTCCTGCGCGCTCTGTCGCACTGTGATCTGCCGCTCGATGGGGCGAAAGCCCGGCATCGAGACGCGCACGCGGCGTTGACCGACCTGGACGTTGATCACCGCGGGCGTGAAGCCCACGGCGCGCCCGTCGACCTCGACCAGGGCGTCGCGCTCGTCGGCGCTCACGAGCACGGCGCCGGTCACCTGGGCCACGGTGGGCCGCGTGGTGATGGTGCTGCGCGCGACGACGTCGACCGTGTCTGTGAAGGGCTGATACCCGTCGGCCGAGAGGTGAAGACGGTGTCGCCCCGGCGGGAGCTCGATGGTGCACGGGACCGTTCCGACGACGGGTCCCGCTTCGTCATCGACGCGCACGGCGGCGTGCACTTCGCCCTCGACGCGCACGGTGCCGAGGATGCGCGTGAGCCGCAGCGAGACGGGCGCCTCCTGACCGACGCGCAGCTCGACGGGCTCCGACGTGGCGGGCTCGTAGCCTTCGAGCTCCGCGATCACGCGGTAGCGACCGGGCTGAAAGGCCATCGCGCGCGGCGCGGATCCGCGGGGGCCGAGGTCGCGTCGGTCGATGTAGATCGTCGCGCCGGGCGGCTCGGTGGTGACGCGCATCACCGCGACGTAGGGGGCGATGCGCGCGAGGGCGGCGCGGATGCTCGACTGCGCGGCGGCGTCGGTCTCGCCTTCGAGCGCCGTGGTGTAGGCGCGGTGCGCGTCGGCGTAGCGCGTGAGCTGCTCGTAGGCGCGCGCGATGTTGTAGACGACGTTGCGGTTGGGGACGAGCCGGTTCGAGGTGAGAAAGTGCTCGAGGGCCGTGCGGAAATCTCGCGCGCGATAGGCGTCGGCGCCGAGCTCGAACTGGAGGTCGGCCTCGTCGGCGAGGTCGTCGGCCTGCGCGGTCCCCGCGAGGGCCACCGCGAGCGTGAGTGCGCCGAGGCGCGTGAGCGTGGTCTTCATCGGTGGCTGCGGATGTCGTCGTTGGGATCGGGGCCGTGGGGAGGCGTCGGCGGGCGCGGCGGTCGCACGGGGGGCCTCCCGACGGAGGGCCTCACGGTCGTCTGCGCGCCGGGCTGCGTCGGCGGAGGAGGCGCTGCGGTGCGGGGCGTGAGCGCGGCGAGCACGCGCACGGCGGGGTTCTCAGAGACCGTGGCTTCGACGGAGAACGAATCGTAGCCGTCGTGTCGCACTTCGAAGCGCCGCGGCGTGGTGCGCACGGCGTTGTTGTCGACCACGAGGGTGAGCGGCGTCGCGCCGAGGAGCGAGTCTCCCTCGAAGACCTGCGCGCCCGTGGTGTCGCACGCGATCACGAGGCGGTACTCGCGGAGACTCTCGGCGGGGCGCGGCGCGGCGCTCGCGTCGAGGGCGGGCGCGTTGGTGACGGGCGGCGCGGTGGTCGACGAGCGCCCGAGCACGAGCAGCGCGACGAGGGCGCACGCGATCACGGCCACGAGCGCGAGCGCGACGGGGAGCGCGCGGCTCGCGGGCGCGGGAGGCTGCGCGGCGACGGGGGTCGCAGAGGTGAGCGCGGGCGCCGCGGCGAAGGGCGCCGAGGGGACGGGCGCGTACGGGGCCGCGGCGTGGGCTGCGGAGCCGTGGGTGATCGCGGGGAGCGGGCTCGACGTGAGCGACGCGCTCGGATTCGAAGTGAGCGAGCCGCTGGGGTTCGAGGTGAGCGACGCGTCGGAGTAGTTGTGCGCGGCGACGGGGAGGGGGTTGTTCGCGCTGGTGCCGTACTGCCCGGAGCCCGTCGAGAGGCTCGCGCTCGAGAGGCCGAGGGTGACCTCGCACTCGCGCAGGCCGCGGAGAAAGTCCTCCATGGTCGAGGGGCGGTTGATGGGGTCTTTCTCGAGGCAGCGGCGGGCGAAGGCTTCGAGCACCTCGGGCACGTCGATGGCGGGGTTGCGCTCCCGCATCGCGGGCACGGGGAGCTGGAGGTGCGCCATGAGGGTGTGGACGGAGTTCTCGTTTTCGAAGGGCGTCCGGCCGCAGAGGCACTGATAGAGGATCACCCCGAGGGAGTAGATGTCCGTGCGGTGATCGACCCTGCCGTGGGCGATCTGCTCGGGGGACATGTACCGCGGTGAGCCGAGGAAGGAGCCCTCCTTGGTGAGCTCCTCGCTGTCGTCGGCGAGCACCTTCACGAGGCCGAAGTCGATGATCTTGATGATCTCGTGGCCGTCGTCTTCGGGCACGAGCATGATGTTCGAGGGCTTGAGGTCGCGGTGCACGACGCCCTGGCGGTGAGCCTCTCGCAGCCCTCGCGCGATCTGTCGCACGATGCCGATGGCCTCGACGGGCGGCAGCGCCCCGAGCGCGCGGAGCCTGCGGTGGAGCGTCTCCCCGTGGAGGAACTCCATCGCGATGAAGTACGACTCGTCCTCGGTGTTCTCGATGCGGCCGTAGTCGAACACCGTCACGATGTTCGTGTGCTGGAGCTTCGAAAGAATCGAAGCCTCGAGGAAGAACCGCTTCTGGAAGGCGGGATCCTCCTGGCTCGACGTGTACTTCGAGTGCAGCACCTTGATGGCCACGGGGCGCCCGAGGGGGATCTGCTCGCCGCGGTAGATGCGCCCCATTCCCCCGTTGGCGAGCACGGCGCGGACCGCGAACTTGCCGTTGAGCACGGTGCCGAGCAGCACGTCGCCCTCATACCGGTTGCGGGCTTCGGGGGCCTTCGGGGCGCCGGACATCGGCTCGCGATCCTCTCTTCGTCAGGCGCCCGAAAACACAGGCGCTCGGGCCGCGACGTTACCCGATCGATCCAGCGAACGCGACAAAGGGACGCGTCACGAGGGAGGGGGGTACTTGAAATCGAGAACCAGTCTCACTATAGCTTTCACCCAGAGGCGACGGTCGCTCAGCGGCGAGTCGAGCGCCTCGAAGGAAAGCGCGTCGATGATCGTGTGCAGTTGCCAGGGCGTACGGTGTTCCTCGGTTCGGGCCGCGATCGGAGGCGGCGCGATGACGGTCGACGACGTGGGCGTGGCCTGCGGCGCTGGCACCGACTGCGGCTCCTGCCGGGGCATGATCGAAGACATGATCGAGGAGCACCTCGAGGCCGACGTGTCGCGCGTCGACGCGCGCGGTCGCACGCACCTCTCGGTCTCGCGCTCCGCCGCGTAGCGCTCCGCGTCGCGGCCCCCCGCCACCGTCGAAATCGCTACTGCCGATCGGCGCCTTCGGGTACTACGTTCCGCCTCCGAAACAACGGGAGAGGAGTCGTATCGCCATGAAGGGTCAGCAGGCCATCATCGACGTTTTGAACCAGGTGCTCACCGCGGAGCTCACCGCCGTGAACCAGTACTTCGTGCACGCCAAGATGTGCCGCAACTGGGGCTACGCGCGGCTCGCGAACTACATCAAGAAGGAGTCGATCGACGAGATGAAGCACGCCGATTCGCTCATCGAGCGGATCCTCTACCTCGACGGCGTGCCGAACCTCCAGCGGCTCAACAAGGTCAACGTGGGCGAGACCGTGCCCGAGCAGCTCAAGCTCGACCTCGAGGTCGAGCGCGAGGCCGTCGCGCGGCTCAACGACGGCATGAAGCTCTGCCGCGACCTCGGCGACAACGGCACCGAAGACCTCTTCAGGCACATCCTCGTGGCCGAGGAGGAGCACGCCGACTGGATCGAGTCGCAGCTCACGCTCATCGAGCAGCTCGGCGTCGCGCACTACCTCGCGCAGCAGGTCAGGGACTGACCTCGAAGCGCTTCACCGACGTCGCGGCGCGCCAAACGCGGGGACCTCACGGATGATCCCGCCGGCGCGTCGCGGCGCCGAGGGCGCTGCGCGTGACGGAGTCTCTACGCGCTGCGTGAGCACCTGCTGCTGCGGCGCGGGCGGAGGCGTCGGCGCGGCAGCGCGCTCGATGGGACACGCCGCGCAAGGGGCACACACGGGCGCGGGGCCCTGCACCACGCGGATCATCGGCTCGCGCGACGCGGCGAGCGCGATGGCGTGCGCGACGCCCACGATCACGATCGCGTTGGCGAGAAAGATCGACGCGATGACCCACGGAGAGCGCCACGGAGAGGGCTTCGCCGTGTCGAGGTCGTAGGCCCCCGTGGGCTCGTCAGGAAAGGCCACGTCGTCCGGCGCCCTCGCCGCGTGAGGGACGCGCCGCGTGATGGGCCTCGGCTCGGGGAGTCCTCCCGGCGCGGGCGTGCTCTGGAGCAACGGCGCTTGCGCGTGCTGCTGCTGCGCGAGTTGCGGCTGCGCGTGTTGCGACTGCGCGAGCGCAACCAGAGGCTGGGGCGCGAGTTGCGGCTGCGGGTGCGTGATTTGCGACGGCGCGCTCTGCGGGAGCGGCTGCGGCGCGGGCCTCGGTGATGGCGACGGGTGCTGCGGAGACTGCTGCTGCGCGAGCTGCGGCGCGTTCGAAAATGGAGCGCTCTGCGCGTAGCCCTGCGCGGGGAGCGGGAGCGTGTCGGGCGAGTGCGGCAGCGGCATCGTCGCGGGGCTATCGGCGCGCTGCGACTGCGACGGTGACGGCGCGGGCGCGACGGGCGACGGAGCCTCCGCGGGAGGCTGCACCGCGGGGACTCCCTTGAGCGTCGAGGAGCCGGGCGTGGGGCGCTCTTCGGCATCGCTCTGCGGCGGCGCTGCGAGGCCCTGCATCGTGGGAATGGTCGGCGCGCTGAAGGGCGACTGCGTCGCTTGAACGGGCCTCTGCGCGGGCTCCTCGGGCGCGGGCGAGGGGATGGTTCCAACCCCTTCGAGCGTGGTCTGGAGCGTCGCGCGCGGATCGTCGGAGAAGGGCGACGCCGTCGACGTCACGGGCGCGGGCGCCTCGATGGGACCCGACGTGTCGAGCGTGTCGTGGAGCGTTCGAGAGGGCTCTCTGCGCGGGCTCTTCGCGTCGTCGCGCGGAGTCGTCACGAGCGTCGCCGAGGGCTTCGCCGCCGAGGTGTCGACGTTGCGATCGGTGGGCTCCGACGAGGTCTCCGCGGCGCTCGGTTGGGCTCCCTTCGACGCGCGGAGCACGGCCCCCGAGCGAGGCACCGCACCCTTCGGCGGAGGACGCTCCGACGTGGTCTTCGCCACGGGCTCGGCGCGCGTCGCACTCTCAGCGCGCGGAGCGCCTTCGGTACGCGGAGGGGTCTCAGCGCGCGGTGCGCCCTCGGTCTTCGGTGACGTCTCGGTCTTCGGTGATGTCTCGGTCTTCGGAACGTTCTCCACGCGCGGCGCAGCGTCGGGTCTCGGAACCACCGGCGCGGGCGCGGGGACGGCGGGCGTCGAGACCTCCGTGCGCTCGACGTTCTCGAGGAAGCTCCGCGGGTCTTTCACGTCGGGCCGCGTGGTCTCGACCGTGGGGCCGAGGAGCGCGTTGCGACGACGCACGACGCGCAATGGGGCCGCGACGCTTCCGGTGGGCTCGTCGGGGATCGAGACCTCGCCCGTGTCGACCACGCCGAGCGCCGCGCTGAGCGCCTTCGCGGCCTCTCCAGCCGTCGCGGGACGCTTCTCGGGCGAGAGCTCCCAGCACCGACGGAGCACCTCGTCGGCCGCCGCCGGGACCTCGTCACGCAGCGCGCTCACGCTGGGACGCGCGCCGGAGTGCAGCGATCCGAGCACCTCGTCGGCGGTCCCCGAGAAGGCGTGGCGCCCGGTGAGGGCTTCGAACGCGAGCGAGGCGAGCACGAACACGTCGGCGCGCGGCGTGAGCGACGCGATGTCCGCGAGGGCCTCGGGCGATTGATAGGCCGACCGCACGGCGTCGATGCGCGGCCTGTCAGCTTCGCCCACGCCGAGGAGCTTCACGAGCCCGTCGGGCGCGGTGAGCAGCACGTTGTCGGGCGTGAGCGCGCGGTGAACGATGGGCGGCGTGCGCTTGTGCAGATCGTCGAGCGCGTCGGCCACCTCGCGGATCACCCGCGCGACGACGGCGAGCGGGAGCGGCACCGTGCGGTTGATCACGGCCTCGCGGAGACTCTCGCCTGCGAGGAGCTCCGTGATCTCGACGGGACGCCCATCGGGGAGCGTCCCGGTGGCGAAGGTGCGGGGCATGTGCGGGTGCACGATCCCCTGTCGCAGCACGGCCGCCGCGAGGAACCATTCACCGAGATCGGCCACGTGCTCGCGGTGAAGGACGCTCCCGACGCGGCGCTCGCCGGCCTCGTTGACGACGACGTAGGCCGCGCCGAGGCGGCCGTTGGCGAGCTCCTCGTCGACGCGGTGCGCGCCGGGTAACTCGTCGCCGGGGTGGAGGTCCTGCGAGTCGTTGTTGGCGTCGGTGCTCACGGCGATGGGCACGCTACGCGAAACGCACCGCGCGGCGCCAGCAGAGAGCAGCGCGCGAGGGGAAAGCGCGCGAACAGCGCGAGATGCGAGGCGATTCAGTGAGGATAGATGGCGAGACAGAGAGAGATTGCGCGCCGTCAAATATGGATTGCAGCGGGACAGAGGGAGCTCCCGCGAGAACAGTGGGGGATGCGCGGGTGACAGTGAGGGATGCCGCGGGGCCGCGAGAAGAGGGCGCCGCGCGCGATGGTGTGGCTGCGGACTGGTGCTGAGACACGGCTCGCGGGGCGTCGCGTGGTCTTCATTGCGCCGTCGCGCACGCTCCGCTCGTGCGGGAGTTGGTCAGGGGACACGTCCCGGTCGTCGCTCCGCCCGACACGCCGGGATGTGGGAGCACTGATTGCGGTTCACTGCGCAGATCGGCTGATCGTCGGCGTAGCAGCACACCACGCACCCGCGTCCAGCACACTCGGAGGCGCAGCGGCGGCAACGCTGTTGCTCGCACACGGCCCCGCCCGGGCAGACGCCGTTGCAGGTGCCGCCGCAGCCGTCGTCGCCGCCGTCGCAGCGTCCGTCACAGCGCGGCGTGCAGCACGCGCCGCCCACGCAGCGCTGGCCCGCGGCGCACGCGGTCGGGCTCGCGCCGCAGCCGTTGTCGCAGCTGGGGAGGCAGCACGTGCCGTTGGTGCACCGCTGACCTGACGCGCAGGCCGGGCACTGGCCGCCGCAGCCGTCGTCGCCGCAGCGACCCGCGCAGACAGGTCGGCAGCACCGATTGGCGACGCAGCGCTCGTCCGCCGTGCAGCTCGCGCAGGGCCCCGGCTCCCACCACGCGCGCCACGCGGCGTGGTACATCCCGCGCCCGCCCCAGAGGGCTCCCGCGTGCACCGTGACGTTGACTGTCACGTGGTCGTCGGCGACGACGACGCGGCCGCTCTGCTGCGCGGACGTCGCGTCGAGGCTGCGCATGTTGGTCCACTCGGGGTTGATGACCTCCTGGTATCGCAGCCTCCAATGGGGCCCCGGGCGCGCGTAGGTCGGGCGGACCTCGACCGCGACGGAGCGGGTGTTGGCGCCGAGCGACGACCCGGCGCAGACGGAGGCGAAGGTCAGCCCGGAGCTGCTTCGAACGGTGCCGTCGGGATTCCGCGGCGGCGTGATCCGCGCGATGAAGTCGACGGGGTGCACCTCGAGCCAGCCGCGCTGCGCCGTGCGGCTGGCCGCCTGACGCCAGCACGCACCAGATCCGTGGGAGTCATCCTCCCAGAGCGTGCCGACGATTCGAACGTAGTCTCCGGGGCCGAGCCGCGTGCGCGGCGTGTCGCTCGTGTGCGGAGGATTCTCCCAGTCGTAGGGGCCGAAGACCTCTGCGCCGCGCCCGCGCGCCATCGGGTTGGGGTGGCACCAGTCGGCAGGGCGCAGCCTCGTCCACGCGTCGCAGAAGCGCCCCCGTCGGACGTAGTTCTGCCAGACCGTCTCCCAGCGTGTGCCCGGCGGCTGTCCGAGGTCGCAGACTCGCGCGACCTCCCAGTGGTTCAACTCGACCTTGATCGAGCCTTCGCCGTCTGAGAGCGGCGTCAGGTGCGCCGCGATCAGCTCCGGGGTGTTGATCGGCGTGACCCCGGCGGCGGTCGGAGACCAACCGAAGTCGGGCACGAACATGAAGTGGATCTCCCCTTCGACGTCGTAGCCTTCGGGCTCGCTGTTCGGTCGAATCCACCCGCGCAGCTCGGCGCGCTCGATGGCGGGTACGGGGCGCCCGTCGAAGGTCGTGCGCGAGGTGCAGGTCGAGGACCGGGGCTGCGGGCGGGCGCGTCCAGCGTTTCGCGGCCCGAACTGCCAGCCGTTGCCGCACCAGATCCTCGACGCCGGGGTCGCGCCGAAGGAGCGCGCCTCGTAGATCTGCTGGTCCGTGAAGGTCGGGAGCGTGCAGACGGGTTGCGCGATCGCCCCGGGCGTCACGAGCCCCGCGCTCACGATCACCGCCGCTGCGTTGATTCGCTTCATGCAGTCACCTCTGTGCAGGCGACCACACGTATCACCGCGGAGTCTCGGGTAAACCTCCGTCGCTGGGGGCGCAGCGGCGGAACCTCGGAGGTGCTCGCCTGCGCGTACGCTGCCTCCGCGGTGGTGTCGCGCCAGCGCTGTGGGTCAGTGGCACGTGACGAGCCAGCGCCCGTCTCGCCGCACCATCTGGAGCGCGCCGCTCTGCCGCGCGTTCTCGATGTTCACGGCGCCGATGTGCACCTGCGCCCCGAACATCGTGGTGGTTCCCCCGTCGGAGTGCAGCGGACCCGAGACGACGTAGCGGATGCGCGCGGCGTCGCCCTGCCGCGACTCCACCGTCGTCTCGCAGCCCTGCAGCGTGATGCGCCCGCCCATCATCTTCACCGCGTCGACGTCTCCGACGGGGCCCTGACGGCAGTCAGCGACGACGAGCGCCTGCGCGCCCGCGAGGTCGCCGCGCGCGCCGAGCTCGAGGTATCGCCGGGCGACCACCTCGGGCGCCTCGTCGGGCGCGGCCTGAACGCGCGCCTTGCAAGCGACCATCGAGAGGACGAACAACAGTGACGAGCCCCGCCGCATACGCATGGGCGCGGAGAGTACCCGACGAGGGCGCGGGACTTCCAAGGTCGATTGCTTCGCGTCGCGGTTGTCACCGGTGGACGATGGGACTGTTCTTCCCGCGTCGCGCGGCGTTGGTATCACTACTACGGGAGATCCGTGAGCGACCGGAGCCGCCCTGGCTGAGCCCCTACGGCGCTCGCGACCGCGCGGTCTCGCCGCTCGCTCAGGGGTTGAGGCAGGTCGAGAGCGCCATGCTCTGCGCGTCGCAGCCGGTGATCCTCGCGGAGCCCGTCGACGAGCAGGTGAAGGTCGCCGTCGAGGCGCATGACAGCACCGCGCGCATCGCGCTGGCGCAGGCGGGCGCGGCGAGGAAGGCGTTGCACTGCGAGACGCACATCGAGTCGACGCGCGAGCAGGTGGCGTTGCCGCGGGCGCAGACTCCCTCGCAGGTCGCGGCGCTCGGGGGCTGTTGCACGGGCGGCGCGACGGGCGGGTTCCTCACGCACGCTTCGAGCTCGGTCTGGCGCGTGGCGCAGCTCGCGGTGACGGGCGCGCCCGTCGGGTCGCAGGTCACCGTGGCCGTCACGCGGCACGACTTCAACGCCGAGAGCACGTCGTTGCACGCCGAAGGGACCGACGCGTACTGCGAGATGCACTGCGCCTCGCACTGCGCGTTCGACATCGTGCACATCGCCGTCGCGAGGTGCGCGCAGATCGACGCGCAGGAGGTCCCGCTGGAGCCCCCGCCGCCCGCCGAGGGGCTGCACGCGAGGAGGAGACCGAAGACAAACCCCAGGTGATGTCGCTTCATGCGAACGCACGCTAACACAGCGCGCGTCGCGCGAAGTCGGAGACCTCGTCGCGCTGCGCGGACAAGTTCGTGAAGCTGCGCAGCGCGCGGCGGTGATTTCGAGCGTCCCTCCCTCGCGATCGAAGAGTTGATCGGAGGTCGCGAGCGTTGTTGACGCGCGGTGTGTGGTCCGTGTTACCCAACCACGCATGGGACCTCGTCTGGTGCGGCTTGCAGGGGCGGCGCTCACGTTCCTCGTGGCCGGAGGCTTCGTCTGCAGATCGACTGTTTCCTCGCCTCCCCCGCCGTACGTCGGGCCGCCAGTGGAGACCGCCCCCGACGCCGCCACGGAGACCGCAAACGAGCGTCAGAGCGGCCCCTGCGGCGAGCTCGGTCTCCGCTGCTGCGAGGGCGATCAATGCAACGGACGAACGGCCTGCCTCGGAGGCATCTGCGTTCCGTGCGGTGCGCCGGGAACGATACTCTGCGGCACGGTGCCGTCGTGTGACGAGTGGGCGCAGCCGAACGACGACTCGCATCTCTGCCAGTCGTGCGGGAGCGAGAACCAGCTCTGTTGCAGCCGCTCCAACAGCGAGGATTGCCGCGATGGGCAGATCCCGCCCGTGGGCTGTTACAACGACGAGAACGTCTACCGCTGTCTCCGATGCCCGGCGGACGCGGGGCTGTGCCTGGCGATCCGGCCTCGCACGGACGCGGGGACCTCGACGGGGCCCATGCCGTGTGGGCCGGGTCTCGTTCGCAATCGGGATGGTGTGTGCGTCGCGTGCGGTCTGCGCGGGGGGCCGTGCTGTCGGAACTCCGCGTGCGCCTTTCCGTTCACGTGCTCGGCTGGCGGGACCTGTGAGGGGGGCCGCTGCGGGCGCCTCACGCAGCCCTGCTGTCGCAACAATCTCTGCGTGGTCGGTCATTGCAGCGCCGGAGCATGCAGGCCCTGACGCGCGTCCATCGCGCGCTGGTCTTGTCGCTCGCGCTCGCGGGGTGCATCCCTGAAGCGCCGGCGCGCGAGTGCGACTCGCACGGCTGCGACCCCGGGTACTTCTGCCGACTCTCCGACGGACGCTGCGAGCGGAACACCGTCGATCCCAAGACCCTCTGCGGCAACGTGTACGCCGACCTGCTCACCGATCGGCGTCGCTGCGGTCGCTGCGAGCCGACGTCGTGCCTCACCTGCGAAGGCGGCGAGTGCTCCGTCGCGCGGGGGATCCTCGCCACCAACGAGACCGCGCTCGTGCTGCCCTGGACCGCCGTGGGGCTCGTTCAGCAGTGGCGCGGCTGGGGGAAGCCCGTGTTCGAAGATGGGGTGCGGTCGATCCCCTTTCCGCTCGTTCCGACCGTGGACGGAGGGATTCCGCCCGTGGCCTCGACGCCCGTGATCGCGTCGCGCGACTTCGACGCGCACTCGACACGCGAGGTGGCGCTCTGCGCGCTCTACCCCGACGTCGGGACGCAGCCCGTTCAAGGGACCCTCTGCGTGGTGCGTGACGGTGTGGTCCGCTGTGCCGGTCAGCCGTTACCCCAGGAGGACTCCGTCGACGGTGGGGCCGTCCTGCGCTGGCGCGTCGTGAACGCGCTCCGGGGTAGCACCGTGCTCGCGTGCGCGCGCCGCGACGCCTCTCCAATGGGCGCCTGCGCGTGGAGCCCGGAGCGGCGACAGATCCGCTGTCAGGCGTCATGGCTCGACCCGGCGCGCGAGGTGGCGATCGAGCCCGACGTGGCGTGCCGTTTCGATGGGGGCACGTCCGCCTTCGAGGCCGTCGAGTCGATCGGCATGGGCCGAGACTTCGCCTGCGCGCTCGCCGTCATCTGCGGCCAGCGCGCGGTGCTGTGCTGGGGCGCCACGCCGTCCGCCGGCACGGGGTGCGTCCCTGTCGACGCGCCCGTGATCGCGCTGCCCTCGACGGCGCGCGTGATCGCGCTGCCCTCGACGCCGCGCGACCTCACCGTGGGGTTCGAGCACGCCTGCGCGGTCCTCGAATCCGGGGAGGTCTGGTGCTGGGGCGCGAGCGTCCAGGCGCGGCTCGGTCGCGGCAATCTTGGGGATTCGCGCCGTTGTGATCTGCCCGCGCCCGTTCTTCGCGCCGAAGGGACGCCGCTCACGGCCGCACGCGAGGTTCACGCCTTCAAGACCAGAACATGCGCCCGCGTCGAAGAGAACGCGCAGGGCGTCGTGTACTGCTGGGGAGAGAGCTTCTTTCTGCGCGGCGTGAGCAGTTGCACGGGGACCTCCAACATCGTCGACAATCCCGACAGATACGCGACGCGCGTCGAACTCGGCGGCGCGGGACCTCTTCACGTCTCCAATGAGTCATGGGGACGCGACGTTCTCGCCGTCGGCAACGGCTTCGCCTGCGCGCTCGCCGCCGACGGGCACGATGTGTTCTGCTGGGGCCGAGGGACGTTCGGGGGAGGGTACTTTCCCGGCGTGACGTACAACCCTCCGTGCCCGGTCACGTTCTGACTCGCGCGTTCCGTCACCACCGCGCGATCACGCTCTGGGGCCCGGCGCCCGACCACGCGACGACCGGGGCGCGCGCGCCGAGCCACTGCTCGAGACCGAGCGAGAGCACCCCGACCGCGAGGCCCGTCGCCACGCTCGCCGCGATGAGCCCGGTGCGGAGGTCGATGAAGTCCGCGATCATCGCCTCGCGACCCGCGCCCGCGCGCAGCTCGCACGTGAGGAGGCGCTCTCGCGTCGAGCAGTCGTTGTAGTCGCTCAGGCGCGCGCCCACGTCATGGAGGTTCACCGCGGTGAACACCACCACCGCCGCGCCGACGACCGTGAGCGTCGCGCCCGCCGCCGTGAGCGCCGCGCCTCGCGTCCGCCGCGTCGCGCGCGCCTCGACCCACGATTCACGCAGCGCCGCCGTGGGCGCGAGCGCGAGCTGAAGTCGCTGCGTCTCGCCCGCCGTGAGGGTCACGTCGCGCTCCTCGGGGACGTACGACGCGCGCTCGGCGCGGAGCCTGTGAGGCCCCGGCGGAACGAAGGCCCCGTCGGCCGCGTCGATCACGCGGCCATCGAGCAGGAGCACCGCGTCGGAGGGCGTCGTGCGGGCCACGAGCCGCCCGCTGTTCACCGCGTCGCGCGCCGCCCAGGGGAGCTCCGCGCGCACCCGCTGCCCCGCGGCCTGCACCTCCACCGCCGCGGTGAACGTGATGTACCCCGCGCGGCGCACCTCGACGCGGTGCAACCCCTCGGGCACGAGGGCGGCGCTCACCATCGGCGTCTCGCCCACGCGCGCTCCGTCGACGAGGACCTCGGCGCCTGGGACGTCACACTCCACCGCGAGCGGCGCGCGCACGGGCTCGAGGCGAGCGTCGAGCACGACCCTGTCGCCGCCCGCGAGCTCGATCGAGGTCTCGTAGGGGCGAAACCCCGGCGCGCTGATCTCGACCCGGTGCACGCCCGAAGGCAGCCGCACGCCCGCTCGCGCCGCGGCGGCCGTGACGATCGCGCCTCCGACGTGAACCCGCGCGCCGTCGACCGGCAGCCGCAGCGCGAGGGTCGCGACGCGCGCGCGGAGCCTCCGCAGCGCGGCGTCGACGGCGGCGCGGCGCGCGGGGGGCCGCGGGGGCGACTCGCGCTCGTAGCGCTCCATCGCGTCGAGGGCGTCGCCGTCGTGGCCGAGGGCCTCGTGCGTCACCGCGATGTTGAACAGCACGAAGGGGTCGCGCGTGAGCTCCCACACGCGAGAGAACTCGACCATCGCGGCCTCCGCGCGCCCCTCGTCGGCGGCGGCCACGCCTCGTGCGAAGTGCGCCCGCGCGCGCGTCGAAACAGGCTGCGCATCTGCCCGCGACGCCGTGAGCCCGACGAGGGCGAGGGCGAGCAGCGTGCCCGCGAGCGCCTTCATTCGCGTCGCGCCTCCGACGTTTGCGTCTCGCGGTACACGCGGTCGATGGGGAGCGCCCTCGCGGGTCTTCGCTGCGCTGCGATCGGCGTCGCGGGACGCGCGGTCTCAACGGGGGCCGAGGGAGCGCGCGTCGTCGCGTTGGTCGACGCGTCGAGCTCGGGTGCCGCGCGCGTCGGGGGCGCGACGGAGGGTGCGTCGACGGTCGTGCGGCGCGCGACGAGGGCATCCACGCGCGTGCCGACGGGGCTCGCGGCGGGCGGCGGTGCGGGCGCGGGCCACGCCGCGGCGACGAGGGCTGCGAGCGCTGCTGCTGCGGCGAGCGCGGCGGTCCAACGGCGGCGCGCGGGGCGCGTGGCGGGCGTCGGCGAGAGGCTCGCGGAGAGCGCGCGAGAGAGGGCGTCGACGGAGCCGTGACGATCGCGGGGAGCAGGCGCGAGGGCCTTCATCAGCGCTTCGGAGAAGGGGCCGCGGAGCTCGGGCCGTCGCGAGGCGATGTCGGCTGCGGGCTGCTGCGCGCGGGCGTGGAGGAGCGCGAGGCCCTCGCCCTCGTGCGGCGCGGCGCCCGAGACGGCTTCGTAGATGAGGAGCGCGAGGGCGTACTGGTCTGCGCCGGGGCCGACCTCGCGGTCGCCGCGGGCCTGCTCGGGGGCCATGTAGCGAGGCGTCCCGAGGAGGTCGCCCGTGGCGGTGAGGTCGCTGACGAGGTCGGCGCTGCGCGCGATGCCGAAGTCGAGGAGCTTCGGCGACGGCTCGGCGCGCCCCGCGACGCGCTCCAGGATGACGTTGGCCGGCTTGATGTCCCGGTGAACGACGCCCTGCGCGTGGAGCCACTCGACGGCTTCGAAGAGCGGGCCGAGGAGCGCGAGCGCGCGCGTCGGGGAGAGCGGCGCCTCGCGTTCGAAGAGCGCTTCGAGGGTCTCGCCGCCGACGAGCTCCATCGCGAACCAGAGCACGCCGCGCTCGTTGCCGAAATCGGTGACCCGCACGACGCCCGGGTGACGCAGGCCCGCCGCGACCTTTGCTTCTTGAAGAAAGCGCGCCGCGCGGGCGCCGTCGTCGATGCCTGCGGGCGTACGCAGGGTCTTCACCGCGATCGAGTGGCCGAGGGCGACGTGCGTGGCCTCCCACACCTCGCCCATGCCTCCGCGGCCGAGAGGGCGCACGAGGCGGTAGCGGTTCGCGAGCACGAGGCCCGGCGAAGGCGCGGCGGGCCCGGCGGACGTCGCCGCGACGGCGGACGCGACGGGCGTGTCGGCCGCAGGGAGCGTCTCGAGGTCGCCAGCGCTCACGCGTCCTCCGGGCCGTCGGGGCCTTTGCGCGGTCGCGGGACGCCGTACGCGTCGAGGCGCGCGAGGAGCGTGCGGCGCGGCATCTCGAGGAGCTTCGCGGCGCGGCTCTGGTTGCCGCCGCAGCGGCGGAGCGCGTCGAGGATGCGGTCGCGCTCGATGGCGTCGAGCTGGTCGCGGAGCGCGCGGGCGGTCTGTGTCGTGGTCTCCGGGCTTCGCTGCGCGGGCGCGTCGAAGGCCAGGTGCTCGGGTCGTACGGCGCCGTCGCAGAGGAGCGCGGCGCGCTCCATGAGGTTGCGCAGCTCGCGGAGGTTGCCCGGCCAGGGGTGCGCTTCGAGCGCGCGCACGGCCTCGGCGGTGATGGGCGGCGGCGCGCCGAGGTGCGAGCGCGCGGCGGCTTCGGCGATGAACAGCCTCGCGAGCGGGGCGATCTCCGCGCGTCGCTCGCGGAGGGGAGGCACGGTCACGGAGATCCCGTTGAAGCGGTACCAGAGGTCCTGGCGGAAGCGGCCTCGCGCCACGTCGTCGGTCAGGTCGCGGTGTGTCGCGGCGACGACGCGCACGTCGATGTCGACGGGCTCGGTGCCGCCCACGCGCGTCACCCGGCGCTCCTCCAGCACGCGCAGGAGCTTCACCTGGACGCTCGGCGGGAGCTCGCCGACCTCGTCGAAGAAGACCGTCCCGCCGTTGGCTGCTTCGAGGTGTCCGACGCGCCGCTCGCTCGCGCCTGTGAACGCTCCCTTCTCGTGGCCGAAGAGCTCGCTCTCCAGGAGGTTCTCTGAGAGGGCCGCGCAGTGGAGCCGCACGAACGGACCCGCGGCGCGCGGCGAGAGCCGGTGGACCCGCTCCGCGAGGACCTCCTTGCCCACGCCGGTCTCACCGAGGAGGAGCACGTTGATCATCCCCGGCGCCACGCGCGCGATGAGCCCGTGGACCCCGCGCGTCGCGTCGTCTTCGACGACGACGTCCGCGCGCATCCCCGGCGGCGGAGGCTTCGTCGGCGCGCTCGCGGTGACCGTCGCGTCGCGCGGTTGAAGGACGAGCACCGCGTCGCCGACCTCGATCGCGTCGCCGGGGCGCACCGCGCAGCGCTCGCCGTCGGTGAGGCGTCGGCCGCGGAGGCTGGTCCCGTTCGCGCTGGAGAGGTCGGTGATGGTCGCGCCCCGCGGCGAGAGGGTCAGCACGGCGTGGCGGCGTGACACCGACGCGGCCTCGATGGAGACGTCCGCCTCGCGGGCGCGGCCGATGGTGAGGCTCCCTCGCGCGGGCAGCGGGCGCGCGCTGACGACGCCCGCGGCGATGACGACGAGCTGCAGCGTCCCGGGCGAAGCGTCGGACCTCCCCGCGCGCTCGGCGGTCTCGGCGTCGTGGACGTCGGGTTCGCGTCGCATGCGCGGGGCAGCATACACGAAGCCGTTGGCAGGTGCGTTGCGCCAGTTTCGCGCAACCTGCACGCGCGCCGATTGATCTGTCACCTCGCGTCGGCGCCGTCGCACGCCGCGACCGCGGAGTTACGGGCGCTTCGCGTGTTGGTACGGCCGCTGCTCTAGCGACGTCTCGGCGGCGCGAGGGGATCGCGACCGCCGCAACCAAACAGGTGACACCATGCGTTCACGTTCCACTCGTCTGCTCTCGTCTCTCGTGCTCATTTCCGCCATGACCGGCTGCTACGGCGCGCAGGTCGACCCCGAGGTCGCCGCCGAGGTCGACGCCGACCCCTACGCGCCCATCTCCTGCGGCGCGGTGGGCGTCTCGCCCGTGTTCGCCGACGACCCGAGCGACCCCGACGACCACTGCGACGCCCTGGAGCAGTCGCGCATCCGGCTGGCGTGGACGAACGTGATCCGGCCGCAGCTGTGCGAGGCGGGGCCGAGCGCGGCGCTCTCTCGCTGCGTGCGCGAGGCGCGTCTCTCGCCGTCGCGCGAGGCCTACGCCGAGGAGATCATCCGTCGACTCCGGGCCAACCTCCCGACGACGATCCGCTGCAAGTCGCTCCCGCCCGGCCGCAACGCGCAGGCGCCGGTCGGGGTGAGCAACGAGAGCCTCACGTTCGACCACGAGTTTCTCAAGGCCGACACCGACGCGAACACGCCGGGGGTCCAGATGAACACGCCCGCCCGCGTCGCGTCGGTGCTCCTCCACGAGGTGGCGCACAACAAGGGCTACGTCCACTACCGCGAGACCGGCGAGGAGTACGACCACTCGGTCAACGAGCAGGTCGAGGTCTGCTCGCGCCTCGTCGCGGACGGCGCGACGCCCGCGCCCCACGGCGCCTCTCGCGAGCGGAACATCGCGCAGGAGACCGAGCTCCAGCCCTTCGGCGATCCCGGCGACAGCGACGGGGCGCGCTTCTTCTCGCAGTGCCCCGCGGGCACGGTGCTCGCGGGTCAGCAGATCGGGCTCAACGCCGTCGCCGTGGCGGGCGTGCGGCTGTGGTGCAGGCAGCCCACGACCAACGACCCGGCGACGCCCGTCGGCATCGGGCCCGACAACAGCCTCGGCACCCAGTCGATGTGCGCCGCGGGCTACGTCGCCGTGGGGGTGAGGGCGCGCGCGACCGATCAACTGGTGCGCTCGGTGGCGTTCTCCTGTCGGCGCTGGACCGACGTGCTGGCCGGGGCCGAGCCGACGCTCGTAGACCTTCCGCTGCCGCCCAACGCGCCGCTGCCTGCGCCGCTCGGCCTCAACGACAACACGCTGCGCCGCACCTGTCCGCGCGGGATGTACATCACCGCGCTCGCCGGCTCGCTCGACGGCTCGATGGAGCAGCTCCGCGTGTGGTGCGGTCGACCCGCGTTCGGGGCGGGCGGCGCGTGGAACACCACGATCGACAACGTCACCTTCGACCCCGGGAGCTCGTCGTCGCGTCGCAGCCACGAGGAGCGCTGCGCGGAGAACGGCGCGATCAACGGCCTCTTCGGCTCGCTGCGCGGCGGCGCGATCGTTCGCATGGGCGCGTACTGCCGCGGGCTCCGGCGCACGGCCCTGGGCGGCTACACGCTCCTCGGTGAGCACCTGCTCTCGACGGGCGGCGACGGACCGACGACGGACACCTTCGAGGCCCGCTGCGGCGCGGGTCAGGTCGCGCGCGGCTTCGAAGCGCGCTCCGCGCCCACGGGACGCGGCGTCGGCGGGCTCAGGCTCCTCTGCGGGACGATGTCACCGGCCTCGCCGCTGACGCCGGTGCTCGTCGCGGGGACGTGGTCGACCACCGGCGTTCAGTCTCGCGTCTGCCCGCCGGGACAGCGCCTCGTGGGGCTGCGCGCGTCGAGCGCCGAGTACGGCCTGCCCATCCCCGTGGGCCGCGTGGTCGATCGGCTCGCGCCCGTCTGCCGCGCGTTCGTCGGCTCCTGACCGTCTCGTGAGCGAGCGCGGCGCGCCGTGTGTACCGCGGCGCGTCGCGCGCTCTCTCGTCGCTCGTCTCCACGCCGCTCGTCTCCACGTCGCTCGTCTCCAATGCCACTCCACGAACGCCGCTCCGGAGCGCCGACGCCCATGCGCACCTCAAGGTTCACTGTCGCGACCTCTTCTCCGTGCGCGGCGCTCGTCGTCGCGTCGCTCGCGGCGAGCTGCGCGGGGGGCGACGCGCTCCCGCCGGGCTGCACGCTGTTTCTGCCAGACGACTCGGGGTGTCACCGGCACGAGCGCGAGCTTCTGACCACGGCGTGGCGCGAGGTGAGCGCGAAGGTGTGCGCCGCGCCGCCCGACTTCGTGTCGTGCCTCTCGCGGGGCACGTTCTCGCCGGTCGAACGCGCTGACATCGAGACGATCACGAGCGCGCTTCGGCGCCCGGGCTGGACCACCC
Source organism: Myxococcota bacterium (assembly GCA_052035985.1). Classification (GTDB taxonomy): domain Bacteria; phylum Myxococcota_A; class Polyangia; order Polyangiales; genus CAISKJ01. The sequence goes on from JBPOHC010000006.1 coordinate 21,455, forward strand.
TGCGCTGCGCGGATCTGGCGCCAGGCCGCGACGCCGAGGCCTCGGGCTCCGACGACGGAGCGGTCATCCGTGTGGATCATGGCTACCTCGCGGGCGGCAAGGCGCGTCGTCCGCTCGTCGAGACGCTCGCCCACGAGCTCTCGCACACGCTCGGTTATGCGCACTACGGCGCCTCGGGCGACGCGCTCGGAGAGTACGGGTGGAGCGTTCCCGTGCGCTTCGAGGCTTGCGTCTCGCCGCTGCCCGCGCTCGATGGGGCGCGTGACGTGGCGCTCGCGCCGTTGGGAATTCTCTCCGAGACCCTCGAGCGCGACGAGGCGCGCTGGTGCCCGGCCGGAACGACCGCCTCGGGTGTTGCGGTCGCCGACTCGGCGGGCGCGACGCGCGCGCTCACGCTCTCGTGTCGCGGCGAGACGTCGGCCGCGGACGTGGTGCTCCCGGTGCTCGACGCCGTGACCGCGCAGACGCTCGGCTGCGGTCGAGACGTGCTCGTGGGAGCGCGTGCGAGCGTGACGGAGCGCGGCGTCGTGGTCCGTCAAGCGTTGTGCCTCCCGCTGGCCTCGCTGATGTCATCGACAGACGCGGGGCTCACCGCGGTGCCGCGCGTGACGGGGCCTGGCGCCGTCGAGCGTCGGTGTCCGCCGGGCTCCGCGGTGCGCGGGCTCGAGGCGACGAGCACGCAGGGCCTCCGACGGCTCACGGTGTGGTGCGACAGCCTCGACCGCGCGCGACACGCCGTGACGTGGAGCGAGGGGGTGCGGATCGGGGCTCGGGCGCACCCGCCGGTGACTTCGAGGACGTGGCGTTGCGATCGCGATGGCGCTGTCGTGGGCCTCTTCGGCGCGCTCGCGGAGCGGGGAAACGGCATCGTGCGGCTCGGCGCCCGGTGTCGGACTCCAGCCGCGTCGACGACAGGTGCTGCGCTGCGCGATGCCTCGGAGGAGCGTGTTCTGCCCGCGCTGGGCACGGCTTCGACCGATGCGGATCACCCGCTGCACACGCGCTGCGAGGGTGGGCGCGTCGCGATCGGAGTGAGGGCTCGCTCGACGCTCGACGGCGCGATTCCGCTGCGCGTAGGCGTGCTGTGCGGGGCGGCAGACGGGAGCCTCGCGCCCACCTGGTCCGACGACGGAAACGCCGCCGCGACGCTGGGCGCTGAGTCGCGCTGTCCGGTCGGATCGGTCGTCGCGGGCCTCACGCTCGAGACCACCTGGATCACCGCTACGCCGACACCCGTGCTCCGCGTCTCGACGCTTCGGCCTCACTGCCGCGCGCGACCGGTTTCACGATGACCGCGCTGGTGCGCCAACCGTTGGACCTATGCACCCCACACGCGTCAACGTGCGCGTCGTGGCCCGTAGCTCCACGCGCGCCAGAGGCGCTCCATTGGGCCGATGGGGTGACGGCGCAGCCACGCGACGCTCCACGCGGCCTGCGCGGCGTACACGCTCACGCCGAAGAGGGCCGCGCCGCGCGGCTACGGCGTCTCGTCTGCGTCGGCGAGCACGCGCGCGAGCTTGCGATCGAGGCGCAGCGACACACACAGCGCGCGGAGTGTGTCCAGGTCGATCGCGGCGTCGGTCGACGAGACCGTCACGGCCTCGCCAACGCCTTGAGCGCTCGCGCGCGGCGTCCCAGCGTGAGCGCGAGGATGATCCGCTGCTCCGCGGTGAGGGCTGCCTCGCGCGCCTGCTGCTCGGCCCGCGCCCACGCAGCCACCGCAGAGCGCGCGGGAGGATGGTCGTCGACGCTGTCACTCACGGCCCGCGAGTGTACAACGGCGGCGTCGCCCGACGAGGGGCAGGACGTCTACAACAGCCACGCTGCTGCGCGACCCTTATCGATGGCATCGCCGCGCGCAAGGGCGACTACCCGAGGGTTCCGTCCGCCGCGACGCGCGAAGAAGGCCGCCGCGACGCCACGCTCCCGTGAAGCCCGTCACGGGCTGATCGCCAGCGCCGCGCACGCGCGCCGCCTCACCTCGCCCAGAGCGACGCGAGGTCGAGCTCGATCGCGTCGAAGGGCTCGGCGCACACCTTCTCGTCGCCCTCCCACGTGTCCACGAGCGTGTAGCGACCGTTCTCGAGGCGGTAGACCTCCAGCATGCGGACGCGCGGGTCGACCAACCAGTAGTGCGCGACGCCCTCGCGTCGGTAGACCCGCATCTTGCGACCGCGGTCGTGCGCCTCCGTACGCTCGGAGAGCACTTCGCAGATCCAGTCGGGCGCGAGCGTGATCGAGGCCGTGTCGGGGATGACCGGCATGCGCGCGCGACGCCACCCCGCGAGGTCGGGGTCGACGAGGTCGGGCTTCGCACCCAGTTGGAGCTCGGGCTCGGGGAGAATGACCCAGCCGCCAGGGCCTCCGCGACCGCGTGTGAAGGGCGGGCCGAGCTCGATCACGAGGTCGACCGCAGCGCTGGCGTGCGGCACCGCGGGGCGCGGCATCGTGAACAGCTCGCCGTCGACGATCTCCGCGACCACGTCGGCAGGCGCAGCGCGGTACGCGGCCACCACGTCGGCGCGGAGGTTCGGGAACTCAGAATCCATCGCGGGCGCCGGGTCTGCCGCCATCGCGGGTGACCCTATCACGGCGTTGTTTCTGCGCGCTCCCGTACGGCGCGAACGGGGCGGGCCGATGAGGACGCCGTCGGCCATCGAGGAGCAGGTGGATGCGATGGGGGCGCTCCTGGTGTTGACGCTCGCTACCCGAGGGTTCCGCCCGCCGCGACGCGCGAAGAAGGCCGTCTCGACGCCCGTTCCCGTGAAGCCCGTCCGCGACGATGCGAATCAATACGGTCCGAGAAAGCGCTCGCCGTTGAAGTGGATCATGTGCGACGGCGCGTCCGCGACCCAGACCTCGGTCTCCCACGAGATGTCGCCGAGGTACTTCGTCATCGCGTGTCGGTCGGCGAACGCCGTGACGAAGACCATGCCCGCGGTGGAGTCCTTGAACAGCTTCGCGAGCTCCGCACGGCGCTTCGGATTCACTGGCCCGTGGCTGGTCACCGCCTCGACGAGCACCAGCCACCCCAGCTTCGTGAAGTGAATGACCACGTCGGGCATCTTGCCGTGCTCGTCGACCTTCACGCCGAGCGCTTCGAGCGCCTCGCGGTCGAAGTACGCCCACTTGTCGTCGGTGTCGCCGACGTAGATCACCTCGCCTCCCGGCGTGAACCGCGGGCAGAACTCGTCGATCACCAGCTTCACGAGGTCGTTCTGTCCGCCCGGCGACAGCTTGATCGCCTTGCCCGGCGCGACGGTGACCGGGAGCCGCGCCATCGAGCGCGCCTGCGCGTAGCGAGCCTTCAGCGTCTCGACCGAGGCGAGCCACGCCGCGAGCTCGCCCTCCCACCGAGGCGTGCCGCGCGTGCGAACGAGCGCGAGGAGCCCCGCCGCGATCTGGTAGACGGCCTTCGGGCTGTTGGTCGGACGGCTCGGCTCGTCGGGGTTCAGGAGCAGCACGCCCGCGTCGACGAACTGGTGAACCGTGAAGCGCCGCACGGTCTCGCGCGTGTTGGGCGCGTAGCGCTTTCCGTAGTGCTCGGCGAAGAACTCCATCATCGGGGTGATGCCGCGCAGCGGCGCCGAGGCTTCCGTCCACGGCTGCGCGGGCTTCAGGTCGAGCGACGCCAGGAGCGTCAACGCGGAGCGCTCGTTCAACTGCTCCTTCGGGAGCCCGAGCGCTTCGAGGATTTCGATCGCCTCGTCGATGCGCTTCTTCGCGACGGTGGGGTCGGTCGATGCGTTGTTCGTCACGCGAAGAGCACCCTCTCGATGGTCTCGTCGAGCTCGCCTTGCGTCATCGGTCGCGCGGGGACGGCGTCGCCGAGCGCTTCGAGCTGCGCGCGCGTGGGCCAGGTCATCTTGCGGAGGTCCGTCGCGTTCACCTGCGTGTGGCCGCTCCAGCTTCGAAAGTGCTCGTCGACGAGCGTGGTGTTGAGCCACGCAGAGAGCCCGCGGGCCAAGCGCTCGGGCATCCCGTGACCGTCCTCGTGGAACACGTTGAGGTGGTTCTCGAAGCCGACGCGCTCGCCTCGTACAGCCTTCGGATCGTAGACCGACGCGACGATGCGTCGGCGCTCCTCCTTCGAAGAGAAGCGCTTCGTGAGCACGTAGAACCCCGCGGGCAACAGGAGCGCAGACGTCTCGGTGTTCGCGCGGATCGCGTTGGGCTTCTTGCTCCCCCGCTTCGGCCACTCGACCGCGCCGTGACGCAGGTGCGTCGGATGGATGAGCGGTACAGTCTCGGGCTCGGGATCGGCGCAGAGATGTTCGCGCGCCCTGAAGTCCACCACGCGACCCGTAGAGACCTGAAGCCCGAGGTCCGCGAGGGTGCATCGAAAGGTCGAAGCGCGGGCGGCGACGGTGTCTCCCTCGCTGTCGGTGACGATGTGAAAGATGCGCTCGGGGTCGTCGGGTCGAACGACCTGCTCGAAGGAGACCTCTCGCATCGTGGGCGACGGATCGTCGGGGCCGTCGCTCGACGAGACGGTGACGCGCGCGCACTGACGCTGCTTCACGGCGCGGAAGATGACCGTCTCCTGCAGCACCGCGTCGTCGCGAAACGCCTTGTCGCGGCGCTCGAAGACGTGAATCCGCGAGAGCGACATCGCCGCGAGGAGGCGCTCGCGAAAGGGGCGGAAGTAGGGGCCGTTGCAGAAGCTCCTCGGCGTGATGGCGACGAGCTCGCCGCCGGGTTCGAGCAGCTCGATCGCGAGCGCGAGGAAGGCCGTGTAGAGGTTGCTCGTCTCGACGCCGATGCGGCGAAGGGCGTGGCGCGCGTCGGAGTCGCTGCGGATCTTGTGGTACGGCGGGTTGAGGATCGCGACGTGGAACGTGCGGCGCACGCGCGCGAAGAGGCTCCCGTCGAGCATCGAGACGCCCGCGGCGACGAAGTCCTCCTGGTGGACGCTGGCGTCGAAGCCCACATGCGCAGCGGCGCAGCACGAGGCGCACTCCGAGAGCGTCGCGCGGAGGTGACGCGCGAGGGGCGGGTCGATCTCCCACGCGTCGACGCGGAGGCTCTCGGGGCGACGGTCGCGCGCGAGGAGGTCTTCGACGAGCGCCGCGGTGAGGGAGCCGACGCCCGCGCCCGCGTCGAGCACTCGCAGCGCGGAGGCGTCTGCGCGAACGAGCTCCGCCATGAAGCGCGCGACGGGCGCGGGGGTCATGAACTGACCGAGCTCCGCGCGTCGAGCGGGGGCGATCTCGGCTCCCGCGCGCAGGCGGACGAGGTCGACGCGGCCCGACAGATCGGGCTGCGCGGCGGGATACGCGGCGAGCGGCGTGGAGCGCTTCACGGGGAGCGCGGTCACTGTCTTTGAGCGGGGCGAGGGGGTCAAGAAGGAGGAGAATAGAATAATGTGGATGTTACGCAGAAACACGCAATGTGAAGCGTCGGGGAGGCTCCTTGATCGACGGCGTCCCGAAGACGCTGTTCTCGCCCCTCTCGCCCCCCTGTTTCAGTGATCGCAGAAACTACCATTGCAGAAGTCGGGAGGGGAACAGGCATCACCACAGGCGCTGCAGTTGGAATTTGTGCCGAGTTCGCAGAGATTGAGATGGCATGTTCCCGCATCGCACCATCCTCCATAGGAACCGCTCGGGCAGACATGCCCGCATGTTCCACAATTCTCGAAATTCGTTGCCGTGTTAATACACCTCCGAGAGCAATTCGTTAGTCCAGTTGCGCATGCGGCTGCGCAGCTGCCACGAGAGCATACCTGCCCCGAAGGACAAACGTTACCGCATCGACCGCAACTGTTCACGTCAAATGAAAGGTCTACGCAGCCGATTCGGGGACAGAATGTCTGGTCTGAGTTGCATGAACATACACCGGCGGAACAGGAATCAGCATATGGGCACGCGATACCGCAGGCGCTGCAGTTGGAGTTGCTGGTTTGGAGATCGAGACAAGTGCCTCCACAGTTTGTCTGGCCCGTCGGACAACAGATTCCAGAAGAACACGTTCTGCCAGATGAACAACAAACTGAACCACAAGTCTGAGATGCCGGACAGCAACTTCCGCCGAGACACGTTTGTCCCGACGGACAACAAACAGAGCCGCACGCCTGTGATGTTGGACAGCATGTTGCTACCACGCAGGATTGGATTGAGGAACAACAGGTTTCCCCGCATGCCGTGGTTCCTGTCGCGCATCCCACACAACTTCCCGCCGTACATCTCTGACCAGGGAGACACGCGTGGCCACAACTGTTGCAGTTTGCCGCGTTGGTCTGCAACCCTACCTCGCATCCATCCGTGATCGAAGCGTTGCAGTTAGCATACCCAACTTCACACGAAATCCCACAGGCGCTCCCTGCGCAGATGGGTGTGCTGTGCGACACAGTTGCGCATGAGTGACCGCAAGTTCCACAGTTTGTCGTCGAGGAGCGCAGATCGACCTCGCATCCATCGGCCGCGACCATGTTGCAATCACCAAAGCCTGCGTCGCACGAAGCGACCTCGCACACACCGAGAGCGCATCGAGATACCGCATGCGTCAACGAACACACATGACCACACGCTCCGCAGTGGTTCGCGCTCATGAGCGTGTTGACCTCACATCCATTTGAAGCCACGCTGTCACAGTCCTGCAAGGGGAGCGTGCACCTTCCCTCCACGCAAACGGAATCGATACAGGTGGGCGAATACCCGCTCATCGGATGACATTCGAGGCCGCAGCCGTTACAGTTTGCCGGGTCGCTCCGCGTGTCGACGCAGCGAGTCCCGCAGCGCGTCTGCCCAGCGAGGCACGGAGCATCCGCGCTCTCGACGATATCGACCTCCGCAGCCATCATGTCTGCAGAGGGAGCCTCGGTGTCTACGCGGTCGGCGAGCCCTCCGTCAGCGACATCGGCGTCGATGTCGACTCCCTCATCAGCACCAGCATCTACATCGGACTCTAGGAAATCCGCGTCGATCGCCATTCCATCGATGAGCTCCACATCAGGACCATCGGTGGTTGTGTCGGCCGGATCGTGATCGATGAAGGCGTCGGCCATCGCATCGTCCGCCAGACGGGGCAGGTCGTTCAGCTCGGAGCATCCCGCCACGATCAGCCACGCGAGCACCGCGATTGCGCCTCTGCGGATCATCGAACCACCCCCCCTCAGAAATTCATGCCGCACT
>JBPOHC010000587.1:0-1932 GCA_052035985.1 Myxococcota bacterium
GACGCGCGCGAAGAGGCGCGCTCGTGGCTGCACCGACGCGACGACCTCGAGTCGGTGGCCTTCGTGCTGACGCGCGCGAACGTCGAGGTCGACGCCGTGCGGGCCGCGCTCGCCGCGGTCGATCGCGAGGCCGGTCTCCGCCAGGAGATGTGGGCCTTCTCCGAGGCCTTCGACGACGCGCGCCTCAGCAGCGTGTCGTGGCAGGAGCCCGACGCATGGTGGGCCACCACGCCGCTCGGGCGCTGATCCCGTCTTTTCTCGGCCAGTTTCAAAGGTCTCGCCGACGATGCTGATCGACCTTCTCGCGCACCCCGAGCCGGGCTTCGAGGAAGCCAACCTGGCGCGTCGGGCGCTGCAACATCCCGGCTGCTGGCCGCGCGACGTCGCGCATATCACGGCGGCGAAGCGCTTCGGGGCGTCACCTCCCGCAGCGCCACCCGTGGGCGAGACGCTCCTGCTCGCGGTGACCCAAGACCGGCTCCGCACGACGCTGCTTCACCTCGCGCGGAGGCCCCGGCACAAGACCCACTTCGAGCCGCAAGGCCCCGAGGCCCGCGCGGCTCTCGCGCTCGCCGGTGCCCTGGCGCCCATGAGCCTGACGACGCTCACCATGGGCACCCCTTCGCGCCCCGAGGGGTCATGGGAGATGTCGCCCGTGTTTATCGAAGGGACGGGGGCCTCGGCGCACGTCGACGGCGCGTCGTTCGGCCTCGCGATGCTCCTCGCGCACGCGTCGGAGTGGCTCGACGAGCCTGTGCCCGCCGACCTTCTGGCCCTCGCCGCGCTCTGCGACGACGGGCGTCTCGCGCGCGTCGACGGCATGCCCCACAAGCTCGCGATGGTGCGCGCCACCGCCCTCGGTGTTCGGCGCGTCGTGGTCGCGGCCGATCAGGAGCGCGAGGCGCTTCAGCACGCGGGCGACGCGCTCGAGGTGATCGCCGTCACCACGGCGCGGGAGGCCGTCGCGCGGGTCTTCACCGACCTCGATGTGAAGCGCCGCGCGCGGTGGACGGAGCCCTCGGCGATCGACGCCGAGCTCGATGAGCTCTTCTCCCTCGTGCTCGCGCCGCCGCGCGACGCGTCGCTTCATTGGCCGGCCGTGGCCGACCTGGCGGCTTCGCTCGAAACGCTCGTGAGCGCAGGCATCGCGAGAGACAAGGCCGCCTTCGCGCGGAGCGTCGCCGCGCGACACGCCGGGCATACGGGAGAGCTCGCGTGGCCTACGGAGCGGCTCATGGCTTCACTCCCGCCGTCGGTGCGGTGGCGCGCGCTCGCTCAGGGGGTGCAGAGCCTCGTCGACTCGGGCAACTCCGACGTACGCGAGAGGGTGTCATCCGTACTCGCGCGCCTCGACGGGGCCGACACGACCCGTGAGACCCTCGAGCTCCGGGGTGCCATCGGTCGCGCGCTCACGCAGCTCCGAGAGTACGAGCACGCCCGCGCGGTGCTGTCACAGGCCGTCGACGGTTGGTGGGAGATCTACGAGTCGGGCGACGCCTCGCGCGCGCTCTGCGAGCTGATGCGTCTGTGCGGCGTGGTCGGCGACGCCGAGGGCGTGCGCCGCGCGCAGGCGAAGGGACGTGCCTTCGAACGGGCGCACTCGACGAAGCGCGCGTCGATCGCGTACCTGCGCTGGGCCACGGGGCGCGCCCTCGTGCAGACCGGACGCGCCCGGGAGGCGCTCGAGGCGCTCGATGCGGTGGCCCTCGCGGGGCTCGAAGACCACGTCATCGCGGGCGTCCTTCGCTGGCGCGCGAACGCGCACCAGGCCCTCGGCGACGTGACGCCGGCCTCGGAGCTGCGCGCCCGCGCCGCGAGGACCGGGGTAAGGGGCGCAGCGGAGTTCGTAGCGCTCGACGCCGCGCTGGCCTCGCCGGAGACGACCGATGAGACGCTGTCGTTGATCCTCGATCGGCTCGAGGCGATCGGGCC
>JBPOHC010000497.1:0-4084 GCA_052035985.1 Myxococcota bacterium
GGTGGATGCCCGCGGCCTCGGCGGGGCACTGGTCGCCGTGGTCGAACACGCCGTCGTGGTCGCCGTCGGCGTCGGGGCAGCCCGCGCGCTCGGGGTTGGGGTGCTCGCCCGCGGCGTCGGTGGGGCAGAGGTCGTCGGCGCCGAAGACGTTGTCGTGGTCGTCGTCGGGGAGCGCGCAGCCCGCGCGGGCGGGGTCGGGGTGATCGCCCGCGGCGGCGTGGGGGCACTGGTCGTCGGGGTCGTAGACGCCGTCCATGTCGGAGTCGGTGGCCGCGCAGCCGCGGCGCGCGGGGTCGGGGTGCTGACCCGCGGCGTCGTTGGGGCACTGATCGTCGGGGTCGTTCACGCCGTCGCCGTCGGTGTCCGCGGGCGGAGGCGGCGGAGGCGGCGGGGGCGGCGCGTCGGCGAGGGAGTAGATCGCGAGGGAGATGCCCGCGCTCCACCACTGGAGGTCGCCAGTGACGGTCTGCGGGGCCATCGAGGCGGCGTTGACGAGGGCGGGCGACGCGTCGCGGCCGTCGAAGGTGTGAAAGAAGCGGCCGTAGGGGCCGATGGCGATGCGGCGCGAGAGGAAGAACTCGATGCCGAGGCCCGCGTCGACGCCGAAGCGGTTCACCGAGCCGACGGCGTGGACGGCCGCGTCGCCGTCGATCCAGAGGCGGGCGAAGTCGCCGAGCTTGGGCTCGATGCGCACGCCGCCGAAGCCGAAGATCAGCGGCACGTCGGCCTGGTTGTCGGGGCGGAAGAAGCGCCCCGCGCCGGCGCCGAGCTGGAGCGAGAGGGGCTCGAAGAGGCGGTACGAGACGCGCGCGGAGACCTCGCCCGTGAGGGTGCTGGTGTTCACGTCGCTGTGGGTGAAATCACGGATCGTGGTGCCCGCGCCGGCCTCGAGCCGGAACACCCAGCCCGAGTAGTTCTGCGCCGAGGCGACGGAGGGCGCGAGCGCCAGGGCGAGGGTCGCCGTGGTGAGCAGGGAGGTGCGCTTCGAGGGGATCATGAACGCTCCACAGGCGCCGCGGTCGGTGAGGGATGGGTGTTGCTTCGGGTGTCTCGCCCCGCGTGACGGGGGGAACAGAGGGTGGGGCGCCGCGCGCCGATGGCTAACGCAAGTCGGTGGTGCACCGCAATCACAGAATGGCCGCGCGTCGCGGTGGCGCTGGCGCCTACGAAACCCTTACAGTCGATGAAGAAATGCGCGCCGATCACGAGCCCGCCGTGGAGGTCCACGGGCTCACCCGACGCTTCGGCGACCGGGTGGTGCTCGACGGGGTCGAACTCTCGCTCCCGCGGGGAGAGATCTTCGGGCTCCTGGGGCCCAACGGCGCGGGCAAGAGCACCACGCTGAACCTCCTCATGGGGTTTCTAAAACCCACGGCGGGGAGCGCGTCGATCTGCGGTCTCGACTGCACGCGCGAGACGCGCTCGGTGATGGCCCTCGTGGGTCACATGCCCGAGGAGCCGTCGCTCTTCGAGAACCTCACGGGCCGCGAGCTCGTGTCGTTCGTGCTCTCGATGCGGGGTCTGTCATCGCCCGATCGGTGGCGCGCGGTGGGAGAGCGCGTCGAGCGCCTGGGCTTCGTGGCCGAGTTCGATCAGCTCGTGGCGGGCTACTCGATGGGGACGCGCAAGAAGCTCGCGCTCGTCGCGGCGCTCTCGCACGACCCGCGGGTGCTGCTCCTCGACGAGCCCACCAACGGACTCGATCCCGTTGTTGCGCGAGAGGTGCGGGCGCTCCTCGAGGAGCTCGCGTCGGTCGGGGTGACCGTGCTTCTCTCGACGCACCTGCTCGACGTGGCGCAGCGGGTCTGTCACCGCCTCGGCGTCCTTGGCGGAGGGCGTCTGCGCGCGCTCGGACGCGCCGACGAGGTGTGCGCCCAGGCCAATGCAGCGTCGCTCGAAGACGCGTTCATCGCGCTCACGGGGCGCGCGTAGATGGGAGATCCCTCGGCGGCGTCGCAGCTCGTGGCCGTGGCGCGGATGCTCGTGCTCTCGACCCTGAACTCGCTCCGCCGTCGGCAGGGGGCGGGCGCCGTGATGGTGCTCGCGCTGCTTGGGACGTTCCTCTCGATCGAGCTGGCGCGCTTCGGCGGGCGATCGGCGTGGGGCGTGACGCGCGTGCTCGGGTACGTCTCGCCCGAGCGCGGATTGCACTACGGATCGTTCTGGGTGGCCGAGCTCTGGTGCGCGCTCGTGGCGCTCAAGTACGCCCGCGTGCTCCCCGGTCGCGGCGCGCGGAAGCTCTTCGACACGCCCATTCTCCGAGCGCTCCCGCTCTCGTTCGCGGCGCGCTCGCTCGGCGAGGTGATCGCGGCCAACGCGTACAGCGCGGGCGTCGTGGCCTTCGTGATGTGTCCCACGCTCTGGGGCCTCGCGCGTCACGCGCACGACCGCGGAGGCTCCCTCGCGATCGTGGCCTCGACGGCGCTCGCGCTCAACGCCGCGGCGAGCCTCGTCGCGGTGGCGCTCCATGAGGGCGCGTCTCGGAGGCTCGCCGGTCGCGCGCTCGACGGTGCGCGCGTCGTGGCCGCGGTGATGGGCGTCGGGCTCATGGGGCTCTTCACGGCCATCGGTCCGCTGGGGGCGGGCCTCGCGAGGACGCTCCGTACAGGCACCGTGGTCCCGCGGTGGAGCGCGCTGATCCCGACGCGTCCGCTCGTTCGCTGCGTGCTCGGTGACGCGAGTATGAGCGCTGCGCTCTCGACGGCGCTGCTCTTCGCGGCGCCCGTTGCGCTCTCGCTCGTCGTGTTTGCGTGGCGCGCGCGCACGCCCGCCGACCTCTCGCTCGACTCTCCGTGGGGCCGCTGGGGCGCGGGGCGTTGGGAGCACGCGCTCGCGCAGTGGCGCGTCGAGCTGCGCGCGCTCGGGCGTCAGGCGCCGTACATCTTCCTCGCGACGCCCGCGTTTCTGACCTTCTTCGCGCTGCTGGCGAAGGGGTCGCGCTCGGCCACGGGCGCCGACCTGCCGCTCATCGTGCTCATGGGGCTTGTTTCATGGGCCGTCGTGGTGATGGGCACGGCGCTCTCGGGGGCCGCGTCGAGGCGCTGGCGGCGCGTCCTGTGGATCCCTCCGACGCTCGGCCTCACGCAAGACGCCACGGTGCGCGCTGTGGCCGCGGCGAACCTCGCGGTCACGGCGCCGCTCGCGCTCGCGCCGCTCGTGGTGCTGCTCCGCGTGGAGCGTCCCGAGGCGTGGTGGTATCCGCGCATGGCCGTGGGCCTGCTCGCGGCGCTCGCGGTGGGGCAGTGGGCGCAGTCGTCGGCCCTCTTTCTGCTCATCGACCCGGCGCCCGATCGGCTCACGGGGCTCTCGGTGGGCGCGCTCTTCGGCGTGCTCGCGGTGTCGCTCCCGACGGCGGCGCTCGTGGTGATGCTCTCGGCGACGCCCTTCGCGCAGTGGTCGGCGGCGCTCGGGCTCTTCGCGCTGCTCGCGTGGTCGCTCGAGCGCGCCGCCACCGCCCGCGTGCGCTGGATCCGCGACCCTGACGGAGACCCCGACGCCGCGCGACGCGCGTGGCCCGCGCTGAGGTCTTTTGGTGTTGCGCTCCTCGCGCAGGTGCTCGCGATGGAGACCTGCGGCTCCGTGCTCAACACCTCGCTCGCGACGGGGCTCGTGGCGGGCTACGCGGCCTTCGCGCTCGCGGTGGTCCCCGCGTCGCTCACCGCGTGGCGGCGCGTCGCGACGGAGCTCACCCCGCGCTGGTCAGGGCGCTTCTCGGTGATCCTCGGTGCGCTTCTGGGCGCGCTCAATTTCGCGGTGACGGTGGCCGCGATGAAGGCGCTGCGAGGTCCTCACGAGGGCGGCGCGAGCGCGGTGGCGATGGCGCTCTCGGCGGCGCCCGGTGCGTTGCGCTACGCGCTCGCGGGCGTGGTGGCGATCGTCGCGCCCGCGGCCGAGGAGGTCTTCTTCCGCGGGTGGCTCCAGCACGCGCTCAAGACCGACCTCGCGGCGCGGCTGCGTCCGTGGTCCTTCGTGCTCACGGCGGCGGTGTTCGCGGTGATGCACGCGGGCGAGCCCTGGGCCCCGGTCTTCGCGGGCGCCCTCATCGCCGGAGCCCTCATGGAGCGCGGCGGGAGGCTCGAGGGCC
>JBPOHC010001094.1:0-5625 GCA_052035985.1 Myxococcota bacterium
AGATGCATCAGCTCGCGAGGCGCCTCCGCGACCTGAAGGAGTGCTACCGACGCCTCGAGGTCGTCACGCCGCCGCTCGCGCCGACGCGCGTGGGCTTCGGATGCGCCGTCGTCGTCGAGCACGAAGAGGGCGAACTCGAGCGCGTCATCATCGGCGGCTACGAGGACGGCGACACCGATCTCCGACGCGTCGCCTACACCGCTCCGCTCGCGCTGGCCCTCCTCGGCGCCGAGTCGGGCGAGTGTCGTCAGGTGAGCGTCGGCGGGCGCGTGCGCGAGCTCACTGTCGTCTCCGTCGAGCGCGCCCGCGAGGAGGAACTCTGATGCGACCGTCACTCGTCGTGATCGAAGGGCTCGATGGGACCGGCAAGTCCACCCTCGCGGCGCGGCTCGCGGCGCGCATGGGCGCGACGCTCCTTCGAACGCCTCCCGCGGAGCTCGGTGAGGTGCGTCCCGTCGTCGACGTCGCCTTCGCGCGGAGCCCCATCGCGGCGCAGCTCTTCTATGGCGCCTCAGTGGTGCACGCGTCCGATCGCGCCCGCGCGCTCCTCGCCGAAGGAACGCCCGTGGTCATCGATCGCTACTGGCTCTCGACGGTCGCGTACGCGCAGTGCCGCGACGCGCACGTCGACCTCTCGGCCGTCGAGCCGGTGCTCCTCTGCGCCGACCTCACCGTGTTTCTCGAGGTCGACGAGCGCGCGCGGCGAGAGCGACTTCACGCGCGGGGGATGACCGCCGCCGACCGCGACAGCGTCACGCAGCGCGACGCGCTGAGGGCGCACTACCGCACCGCGCTCGAGGCATCGCGCGTCTCGGGCGCGGTGCTGCGCCTCGACACCTCTCACAGCTCCCCCGACGACCTCGTCGAGCGCGTGCTCGCGGAGGTCGCGTGATGGGACGCGCGCCGACCTACCTGCGCGTCGTCGCCACCACGCGCTGCAACCATCACTGCGACTACTGCCACATGGAGGGCGATCCCCACAGGCCCGGCACCTCCGCGGAACTCCCGACGGCAGCGCTCGTCGCGAGCCTGCGCGCGGCGGTGCTCGCGGGCGTGAGGAAGTTCAAGGTCCTCGGCGGCGAGCCGCTGCTGCGGAAGGATCTTTCCGCGGTGATCGCGGCGCTTCGCGCCTTCGCACCCGACGCGGACGTGTCGATCATCACGGCCGGCGTGGTGCCCGTCGCGTGCCTTCACGCGGCCTACGAGGCGGGGCTCACGCGCGTCAACGTGTCGATCCACGGATGGCACCCCGAAGCGCTCGCGAAGACCATCGCGGTGCGCGACGCGTGGTCGCGGCGACAGGCCTTCCTCGAAGCGGCCATCGGGGAGGCGCAGCGTCGCGGTGTTCCCATCAAGCTCAACTACGTCTGGACGGGGGAGCACGACCGCGACGACCTCGCGGACTTCCTCTCGTGGTGCGTCGGTCGCACGGTCACTGTGGGTCTGCTCGACGACCTCGGTCGCGACCTCTCGTGGCGAGACCTCGAGCGCGTCCTTCGCGAGCTCCGCGGCGACAGTTTCACGCGTGAGATCGTGGAGGACCCTCACAGCCTCGCGACGCAGCTCCTCGTGTGGCCCGACGGCCTGCGCGTGGAGCTCAAGCACCAGCGGCTCGGCGTCGTCGCACCCTTCGCCGCCTGCGAGACCTGCCCCGAACGAGCGCGTTGCAAAGAGGGAATCGTGGCCCTGCGCCTCACGCACGGTGGCGTGTTGCAACCGTGCATGGACCGCCCTGACCTCGGCTTCGACCTCTCGGACTACGTGCGCGTGAACGGTCCTGAACTCGGCGCGGTGCTCTGGCGCCGCGTCATGGAGGCGGCGTGATGAACACGACGATCGTCCTCGTCGGCCCGCACGGCGCCGGCAAGACGACGCTCGGACGGCTCCTGGCGTCGAGGCTCGGCGTGAGCTTCGAACACGAGATCGGTGCGGAGCTTCGTCGCGCGCAGCTCGCGCTCGATCCCGCGCAGCACGCGATGCGAACGCAGGAGGCCTTCGACCTCGAGGTGATGCGCCGCGAGTTCGAACGCGATGCGGGGCACGCGAGCGAGGCTCCGCGCGTCGTCGAGACGTGGCACCCGGGCAACCTCGCCTACGCCGCGCGCCGCTCGCCCGACGCCGCTCGCACGTATCGCGCGAGGCTCGTCGAGGAGCTCGCGACGTGGCGCGGACGCGTCGTGGTGCAGCCGCTCGCGATCACCGAGCAGACGGCGCTCTCGCGGCTCACCGAGCCCGGGCCCGACGCGCGCTCGCTCGTCGCGTTCTTTCGCGCGGTGGGCGAAGACGCGGTGCGCTGCGCGGAGGCGCTCGAGCTCACGGTCATGCCCGCGCTGGCGACGGACGAAGGCACCCCCGACGAGATCGCGGACGCCGTGCTGCGAGACATCGAAGAGAGGGACGCGATCGGGCCGCGGCGCTCGTCGCGCGTCAGGGCCTCCCGCTACAGTCGGATGACCGTGATCTCGCGCCCTGCGGGCGTCACCTGTGGCTCCACGCGGAGGCGATCAGGGAGCTCGGGTTGACCGCTGCGCTGGTCGAAGAGCACGAGCCATCCCCGCGGGGTCTCGATGCGCGCGAGGTACTCGTCGAGCTGCACGAGCCCCGCGATGCACGGGTCCGCGGAGCGGTCGCTGTCGCGCCAGGTCTTCACCTCGACGCCGAGGCGTTCGCCGTGAACCTCTACGCAGAGGTCGAGGCGCCCGGAGCCGATGGCGAGCTCGCGATCGACGCGCCCGCCGCCGGTCACCACCCGGTGAAGAAAGGCCATGAGCACCAGATGCGGCGCCGCCTCGGGGTACGCCGACGCGCCCCGCAGCGCCTCGCCGTGTTGCAACCAGAACGCGACGAAGGCCTCGCGCAGGCGCTCCCAGTCGAGGCCCCCATCGGGACGCAGCCACGTGGGCGCGAACCTCGGGATCGACGCGCGCATCGTGTCGGTGAGCGAGCGCACGATGATCTCGCGATAGATCGGGTTCGCGACCTCGACGTGCCCATCCGTCGCTTGCCGAACGAGCCCGAGATCGACGACGAAGCGAAGGTCGTCGGGCGCCAGAGAGCCGAGCGGGGCGCCCCGGAGCATCGGCTCGATGACCGCCCGCACGCGCGGGTCGCGGAGGCGCTCGGCGAGGCTGTCGAGGTGCGTGTCCTGTCGTTCGATGAGCAGGTCGCGGGCGCGGTCGACGTCGCGCGCGGTGATGCCCGTCGCGCGGTCGGGGACGACCACCTGCACGAGCTGCCGCGCGAGCGCGTTGACCAGCCAGGGCTGCCCCCGCGTGAGCTCACACGCGCTCGCGAGGTCCTCCGCTTCGAAGACCTGAAGCGTGTCCGCGGTGTGCTGCGCGTAGAGTTCCGCGACCTCGTCGGCGGTGAAGTCGCGCATCGTGAGCGACTCGACCTTGATGTTGAAGGGCGAGGCGGTGTCGAGGCGACCCGACCCTCCTGACGCGACCTTGTAGTCGCGAACATCACGAAGCCCTACGAGCGCGAGCGAAGCCGGGAACGCCGCGGGTCGCATCGCGTGCCCGTCACGCAGCTGCCGCAGCACCGAGAGGAGCACCTCATCTCGCAGCGCGTCGATCTCGTCGACGAAGACCACCAGCGGCCGCGGACACACCAGCGCCCAGGCCTCGAGCGCCGCGTGGATGCGTGCCCCCGGCGCCGCGTCGGGCCACGGCGGCGGCTGAAGCGCGACCGGAAGCTGGTGTCGCGCCTTGGCGCGCCACGCGTTGAGCACGGCGCTCTCCGCGGCTCCGACGTCATCAGGAAACGCGGCCCCCATCTCCATCGACACCATCACCGCGGCGTACCGGCCCTCTGCGGTGAGCGACACGGCGAGCGACGTCAAGGCCGTGGTCTTGCCCACCTGCCTCGGCGCGTGGAGCACGAAGTAGGACTGCTGATCGACGAGCATGCGCACCGTCGGGATGCGCCGTTCGGGCGGCAGCATGTAGTGCAGGTCGGGCCTACAAGGGCCGGCGGTGTTGAAGTGGCGCGGCATCGGCGACGGCCACGATAGCGCAAGCGAACCGCGGTGATCGCGGGAAGCAGCGCTCCCAGAGCACCCTCAAGGTCGGTCCGACGCTGTGGTCAGCGACACGGCGAGCGGCCGAGGAGCGCTCCTCGTCTTCGTCAACACCGTCGTCGTCCGACGGATCTCGCGTCGCGGGTCAGTCAATGTCCGGCGCGGGTTCGCGCGCCATTGATCACGTCGGCGGCGACCGTCTACACCGTGCCCGTGGGACGCGGTGAGCGGCGACATCTCGGTCGCCCACACGCGAGGGAACCACCGACACCCCGAGAGCAGGGAGCTGCACCCGATGGGAATCTACATCCATCTCTACTACGACCCCCGGGGCATCGACGCGGACGCGTGGGCGAGCGCCTACGACGAAACGCTCGCGATGCTCGAAGCCTGGCCGACGCGCCTCCTCGGCTGGGGGACGCGCGAGCTCTACGGGCGCAAGGTGCCCATGTACACGCGGTCCATTCGGGACGCGGAGGGCGAGGCCGCGAGCTGGTCGGTCGTGGGGGACCGCGAGAGCCTCCAACGCGCGGAGTGCCAGACGGTGCTGCGCTCCGTCGGGCATCACGCCGCCCGGGGGCGATCTCACAAGGAGACGCCAGACATCCTGCACATCGCGGCGAAGGAGCGCGATCGTGAGAGCCGCCTGTGCCACGCGTTGGGAAACAAGACCCAGGGGCTGCCCTACCACTCCGCGGTGCTGGCCGCGGGGATGGTGTTCGAAGAGCGCTTCCCACAGCACGTGTTCGTCAGCGGTGACATCGACCGCGAAGACGCAGAGGTCGCGCGACGCATGGCCGCGCCGATCTTGAAGCGCGAGCTCCCGTCGCCGGTCGTCGTCGACGCCCCGCGCCTGCTCGATCGGCTGCGTGGCGCGCTCGACGAGCGTGCGCTCGACAGGGCCCTCGACCATCTATTTCGCGGGCACAAAGGTGAGCTACCGGAGGCTCAGGTTCGCGCGCGTCCCGGGGCAGAAGGCGAGCGATGGTGGCGCGACGCGCTCGCACGTGCGGAAGCGAACGACGGGTTCGACGATCTCCAATTGCTCGTCGCGTGGCTCAACGCCGGACGTTCCGTCGGCGATGCGGCGCGGCTGGCCTGCGCCGATCCGCGAGGCCCGCGCCGTTCCCCGGCCGCGTTCATCGATATGTTGGCGGACTCGTGGCTGACGATCTCGGTGGAAGAACGCGCGCTCCGGGCGTCCAGCGCGGAAGGCGCGAGCGGCCGTGCGGTCGCGACGACGCTCTGGATGCTCGACGCCGCTCTCGGGGGACGTCACCTGCGGCCCTACGCACCCTTCGAGCGCGTCGCGGCCGATCTGCGCGAAGCCCTCGGAGACGATGAGCACGTCGCGACGCTGCGCGAGAAGACCGACAAGGCGCTGCGCGACCTTCGCGGGATGAACGACAGCGTCGCGAGCTTCGCCGGACGCCTCGCCCTCGACCGGGACGAGGAGTTCGACCGCCTCGCGACGCTTCGCTCGCTGGACGCGATGGGCGAGAACGCACGCAAGGTGGTCCACTGCCTCGCGTGGAACGTCGAGCGCGCGCTGCTGACGATGCGCGAGCGCGAGCTCACGGCCGCTGCACTCGCCGATGCGGCAG
>JBPOHC010000074.1:0-1655 GCA_052035985.1 Myxococcota bacterium
TCGCGCACGTTTGCCACGAAGGTCTGCGCGCGGTGTCGACGGCGCGCGTGGCGCACGGGCGCGTGGTGTCCGCCGAGCGAGAGATAGAGGCGCGCGTGGGCGAGGAGCTTCGCGGTGCGATGGAGCGTCTCAAGCGTGCGTTGCCGCCCGCGGATTTCGAGCGCGTGCGCCATGTGCTCGCCGACGAGGAGCTCGCAGGCTCGTCGGTTCGCGCCGTCGTGGTTGAGTACGACGACAACGTCGCGACGCTGACCGACGATGAGCTACACCGACGCGTCGCGAACATCATCGACCGGATACACGGCGACGCACTGGTGAGCGTCGAAGGCCTCACCGCCGAGGAGCTCGAGGCGCGGCTTCGCGCAGGCCTCACGTCGCTTGTGAGGCGAGCTCGAGAGGGCGACGACCAGGCGCGTGCGGTCCTGTCACCGCTCGTTGACGCGACCCGCATTCCCGAAGGTGTGCCGGTGGTCTACATGCCTCGCGAAGAGCCGCCGTGACCGCTGTTAGATGAGCCCGTCAGATCGCAGACCCTGCGACCAGGCACGCACCGGGTGATGTTTCAAAACCCGCTGTCTGTCTGGCAGGTTCGGACCATGCCCACCACATCGCTTGTTGCTACGGCCCTCGTCGTAACCGTCACCCTTGCACTGCTCTCGCGCCTGCTCGGCGGCGACGTAGGCACCGCAGCACTCGGCGGGCTGTTTGTGCTCGTCGTCGGAGCTCTGTCACAGCCAAACGTTGCGCGGCTCCCTCGCGGGTGACGGTTGGCTTGCAGTCACCGCCCGCAGTCACCGCGCCAGTGACGCTCGGACCCTCGCAGTGCAAGCGGAGTCACTGCACACCGTCGGTTGCAGTGCGACCCGGAGTCATGGGGAGCGTCACTCCGTCGAGCGGGGGTGACGTCCACAGAGTTCATTGCGCGCGCGTGAGGCGCGGACCGAAAGGGAAAGTCCCTGCAAACATGCGTGATGCGTGGCCCCCGTGCGCCGTCGACGAATAATCGTTGCCGTTTTTTAGCCTCACCACGGGTGGCGGGTACAAGCTCCAGCGGGGGGCATTCTTCGCCAAGAAGTAGGCGGGGCGAACTTCGCGCTGTTATCGTCGCGCGTATGCGCTCCCCACTGCCCACCGACGCCCGCGTCGCGCTCGCAGAAACCCTCGCTCGCCGTGGCGAGATCGCGGTCGCCGCCGCCGTCGGTACTGCCCCCGGTACGCTGCGCCGCGCCCGCCGAGGCGCAACGCTGAACCCGACAACGATCACCGCCCTGCGCGCGTACCTCGCGCTCGAGGCCATCGCCGCATAGTGCGGCACCTGCGCGCGGAATGGCCCCGGGGATGTCCCCGCCGCGCGTAGATACACCACCGCCTCGACAGCGCGCTCAACCCGACCAAGAGCGACGCGCTGCCAGACGATGGGGGCCGCCGAGGATCGATGGAAACGCATCGCTGCGCCCCTGCGCGTGGGCCATACGCGCACTCACGGTTCTATGACGCCTCCGAGCGGATCGTCAACGTCCCTCCCGCGCCGCCATCACAGCCGAGCGCCCTCGAAAGGCTCGCGTCGGCTGGAATCGCCGAGGCGCGTGCGATCGTCGGAGTGATCGCGCTCCACGCGACGCGCGACCCCGCGGCCCTCGCCCTGCTCAAACGCC
>JBPOHC010000295.1:0-10231 GCA_052035985.1 Myxococcota bacterium
AGAGCGACGGGTCGCTGCAGGTCGGCGATCACATCAATATCAAGCCCGGCACTGGCAGGTACAAAGACTTCCAGGCGAAGGTGCTGCGCGACCTCGGCGTGATGTCGTCGACGCCCAGGGGCAAGCAGCAGCTCGAGAACATCCAGAACAACCCCAAGGGGCACGACCTCACAATCCGCGAGTACTCCGCGGCCGAGGAGAAGAAGTGGGGCAAGAACAACTCGCTCACGTACCCCGGCGCGGGCGTCGGCGACGACAACGCCCTCCACTACGACGACAAGGGCAACCCCGTCGCGGGCCCCGGCACCGACACCGAGATCGCGTACAACCCCGACATCGTCGACGGCCCCAACGGCCACCCCGAGCCGCCCGACGCGACGCTCTTCCACGAGATGGGACACGCCGAGCACAACGTCTACGGCACCAACCGCCAATGGGAGGGCACCGGCGACGGCTGGGAGAACCGCGAGGAGCAGCAGACCATCGACACCGGTCTCAACCGCCCCGGCGACCGCTACCACGTCGACGGCGTGCCGCAATCGCCCACCGAGAACGAATACCTCGCCGACCGCGGATACCCCTACCGACGCGCCGACCACGGCAGAAAATACGTCAACCCCGACGGGTCACCGATCAAGCCGTAGGCGCGCTCGCCCGCGTGGAGCCAACATCATGAACGCATCGACTACCGAACAGCACGGCGCGCTCTCGCTGACCTGGTCGCTCCGCGTCGAGCGGCGATCGGCTGAAGCCCCTCCGACGCTCTCGCTCGCGTACGCCATCGAGGCCAGCGAAGAGGTCTTCGTCTCAGACCGCCTCTGGGATCACGACGACGCCCGCGCGCGCATCGCCGATCCCTTCGGCGTCTACCGCTTCGTCCGCGACGGATCGCTCCGCCTCGTGTTCGCGCAGGCGCCGTATCCGCCGAACATCATCCCGCGCGTCACGTACCCGCCGCTCTACTCCCGCGTGCGCGCGAACGACGTGTTGCGCAGGGAGCTCATCGTCGCGCTGCCCGTCGACGAGTACTCGAGCCTCGATCGCGACGTCGAAGCGCCCTCGGAGCTCGAAACCGTCTCGCGCGTGATCCTCGTGATGGGCTACCGCGCCCGCTCGACGATGACCGAAGACCCCGCGCCGCCCGCCTTCGAGAGCGCCGACGCGGGCTACATCGTCGACCGCCCCTCGATCCTCATCTCGTCGCTCGCCGTCGAGCCGCTGCCGGTGCGACGCCGAACGGGATACATGGCGAGGTACGCGCTCCCGGGTGAACCGCCGCCGGGCCGCGCGCCCTACCCCTGAGCGACGCCCCACTCCTTCGCGAGCGCGAGCGTGCGGGCGTTGTCCTCGACGCGCGTGAGAAAGCTCTCGCGCCACCCCTCGTCATCGATCCGCGACGCGCGCTCGAGCACGCGACCGCGCGCCCACGCGATCGCCGCCACCGAGCTCTCGATGTCGCCCGTGGCCCGCAGCGCTTCGGCGTAGATGCGCCGCACCTTCGCGTCGCCCGTGTCGAGCCCGCCGAGCGCGTTGAGGATCTGGATCGCCTCCGTCGCGTCGCCGAGCGCCGCCGCGCGCGCGCCCCGTTGCAGTCGGATCGACGCCAGCGTCGCGAGCGCATAGGAGCGCGGCGCCGGAAGCGTCGTCACGCGCTCGAGCGCAGTGAGCACCTCGCGCTCGGCCGCTTCGAGGTCTCCGTCGGCGGCGAGCACACCCGCGAGGGCGCAGCGCGCGAGGGCCTCCGTGCGGGGACGACCGCGCTCCCACGACTGGGTCACCGCGAGCGAGATGACGGCCTGCGCCTCGCGACGCGCGCCGCGACCGAGCATGGCCGCGCCGAGTCGAAGGCGAGACTGCGCGGCGGTCACGCCGAGACGCGCGTCGCGACCGAGCAGCGCGAGCCCGAGGCAGAGCCGCGCGTACGCGGCCATCGCGCCGAGGCCGAAGCGGTCGAGCACCGGCGTCGCCTCGCTGAGCAGCTCCTCGGCGCGCACGAAGTCACCGAGCTCGAGCAGCGACGCGGCCTCGTTGACCTGCACGGTGTAGGCGCCGCGGAGGTCTCCACCCTGGAGCCGGAACGCGCGGGCGCGCGCCTTCTCGCGCATCGACGTGAGCGGCGCGCCAGCGACGGTGGCGCGGGTCGCGCGGACCTCACAGAGGTACGCCGCGGCGATGGGATCTCCCTCCGCGAGCGCGGAGACGCGCGGGTCGTCGAGGCACGCGAGGATCGGCGGCAGGAGCGCGTTGAGGCCCGTCGCGAGGCAATGCAGCGCGACCTGCGCCGCGGCCATCACGCGCGCCCTCTGAGCGCCCCCATCGAGCGGCGCCACGATCTCTCGGATGACGCCCTCGATGGCGCCCACGTCGCCGCGCTGGATCTTCGCCGACGCGAGGAAGCTCGCCGCCCTGTACCACCGCGCGTCGCCGCGTTCGAGGTTCGCGACGGCCTCCGACGCGCACCCCGCGGAGCGATCGAGCTCGCCCCGCCACGCGTAGACCATCGCCTCGATTCCCCGAAGCGCGCCGAGGGTCTCGCCCGTGGCGCCCGCGCGAACGCCGCGCTCGGCGAGCGAGAGCGTCGCGTCGAGGTCGTTGGCTGCGAGCGCCTGCTCGGCGGCCTGATGCCACAGGATCGCAGCGCGGGCGACGTCGCCGCCGCGTTCGAAGTGATCGGCGAGCGTGAGGGCGTCGGCGCCTCCAGCGTGTTCGAGCCAGCGCCCCGCGAGCGCGTGACCGAGCGCGCGGTCTTCATCGGTGAGCGCGTCGTACGCGACCTCGCGCAGGAGCTCGTGACGAAAGACGTACTCCGCCGCCGCTCCGTCGCCGCGACGTAGGAGCACCTCGCCGAGCACGAGCGCGTCGAGCCGCCCGCCCGCGGTCGCGTCGGCGCCGAGGAGCGCGGCGAGCGCGTCGGCGGTGAACGCGCGACCGAAGACGCTCCCCGCGCGAAGGAGGCGTCGATCACCCGCGGGCATCGATTCGAAGCGGGCCTCGGCCGCCGCGCGAACGCTCCCGGGTAGCGCGTCACCGCGGCCTTCGAGCACGGCGCGGAGGAGCTCTTCGAGCACGAAGGGGTTGCCGCCCGCGCGGTCGATCACGCGCTCGATCACCGCCGCGTCGACGTCGCCGAGCATGGCGCGCGCGAGGCGCTCCGCCGCGCGGCGAGAGAGGTCTCCGAGCGGAAGCTCCTGCACACCGCCCACGGCGCGGAGATGCTTGAGGTTCGCGTGCGCCTCGGGTCGCGTGAGCGCCACCACCATCAGCGGCATCTCGCGGAGCGCGTGCAGCGCAGCCTCGACGAGGTCGAGCGACGGCCGATCACCCCACTGGAGGTCGTCGAGCACCATCACCACCGGACGCGCCGCGCACTCTCCCCGCAGCCAGTCGATCCAGGCGCGCGACACCTGATCGTTCATGAGCTTCGGATCGCGACGCGCGACCTGCAACTGCGCGTCGACGCCGTCGGCGAACTCCGCCCGCACGAGCTCGCCGAGAAAGACCGTCACGCGCGCGGCCTCGGCCCCCGTGAGCCGCTCCGCGACGCGCGCCCGCAGCCTCGACTGGCGCGCCGCCGGGCTCTCGACCTCTGAGATCCCGAGCTCGCGCCGCAGCGCCGCGCTGAGCACCGTGTAGGGAGCGCCCGCGCGCGCCGCGTCGCCTCGACCGAGCATGAGCATCGGGCGGAGGCCATCACGCGCGGCGAGCTCCATGCGCCACTCGTTGCCGAGGCGGGTCTTGCCCGAGCCCGCGGTTCCGCTCACGAGCACGACGCGCGCGACGGTGTCCTGCGCGCACTCGTCCCACGTCGCGTGCAGCGTGCGCAGCTCGCGCTCGCGTCCCACGAAGGGCGTCGTGCGACCGAGGAGCGTTCGGGTCGTCCCCTCGCCCACGCCGCGGTCGGCGTCACCTCGCGACGGAGGCTTCGCCTCTGCGGGCTTCACCGGGCGCCGCTCGTCGCCGCTCAGCACGCGTTGCGGCGCGGCCACCGCGCGCACGGCCTCGTCGGCGTCGGGCGTCACGCCGAGCGCGTCGAGTCGACGTCGCAGCGCGGCGCCGTCGGCGGGTCGCTGCGCGGGGTCGCGCGAGAGCATCGCGGCGATGAGCGCGTCGAGCGCGTCGGGGACGTCACCGCGCTTCGTCTTCACGCGCGGCGCGTCTTCGAGCATGACCTTCGCGATGGTGGCGACGGCCGTGTCGGCGGCGAAGGGAGAGCGCCCGGTGAGGGCCTCGAAGGCCACGCAGCCGAGCGAGAACACGTCGACGCGCGCGTCGAGGTCGCGGACGCCGCGCGCCTGCTCGGGCGCCATGTAGCCGAGCGTCCCCATGATGATCCCGGTGCCGGTCATGGCGTACATGACCTCGTCCCAGCGGGCGACGCCGAAGTCGACGACCTTCACGTCGCGCACGCCGCGTCCGGGCAGCATGATGTTCTGAGGCTTCAGGTCGCGGTGCACGATCCCGCGCGCGTGCACCGACGTGAGCGCGTCGGCGACGGCGATGAGGAGCGCGGCGGTGGCGCCCACACCGAGCGTCCCTTGCGTGAGCCGCGCGGCGAGGGTCTCTCCCTCGATCCACTCCATCGCGAGAAAGAGCGACGACTCGCGCGTGGCGCCGTGTGCGACGTAGCGCACGATCCCCGGGTGATGGAGCTCGGCGAGCACCTGCGCCTCTCGCTCGAGTCGCTCCACGGCGGCGCGGTCGACGCGCTGACGGAGCACCTTGAGGGCGACGGTCTCGCCGCGGTGGCGATCGTACGCGCGCCACACGGAGCCCATGCCGCCCTCGCCCGCGAGCCGTTCGAGCACGAAGCGATCGGCGACGAGCTCTCCGGCCTCCATCTCGGGGCGGGAGTATCGTCGCAACGGCGCCCGCGCGTCGAGGGTTGCGCGAAGCCTCGCAGCGTCAACACGCGCGTGGCGGCTTCGGGTCTCCGCGCGGGGGGCGCGCGTGAACGACGTCAGACATTGAAATCACTGTTCACCGATCGCATCGCGAAACGACCTGAAAACAAGCAGGTCTGTGCAAGACCACGACGCGGATTGATTCGCGAAGGCGCAGAGATTTTCTCGAAGCCTGAGGGACGCGTCCGCGCTCCAAGAGCCCAGTAGGTTGTAGGGACGCGGCGCCGCACGGTCGGCGCGCGGGCGTGTGTCACACACCGCCGCGCGCGCCGTGGCGTCGGGCTCTACGGAACGGATTGGCGCCGTCGTCGCGTCGCGCATGCGCGCGCGGCGCGAGGCGCTGGAGGGACGACGATGAAGAACGAAATGCTTGGCTGGATGGGTCGTGGCGCGATCGGGCTGTTGCTCGCGAGCCTCTCGGTGACCACGGGCTGCGACGACACGGCGACGACGCCCGAGACAGACGCGAGCACGGCGACCGACGCGCCCGCCGACACGTCGACCGCGGACGTGAGTCAGCCCACCGACGCGACGCAGCCCACCGACGCGACGCAGCCCGCCGACGCGACGCAGCCCGCCGACGCGAGCGATGCAGCGACCGCGGTCGCGCGGGTGCGCGTCATTCACGCGGCGCCGCGCGCGGGCAACGTCGACATCTTCCCCGCGGGGTCGACCACGGCGGCGGCTTCGAACGTCGCGTATGGAAGCGCCACGGGCTACCTCTCGCTGCCCGCGGGCCCTGTGGCCTTCGACATCCGCGCGGCGGGTGCGACGGGCGCCCCGGCCTTCACCACGCCGATGATCACGCTCGTGGGCGGACGCTCGTACACGGTGATCGCCGCGGGTCGCCTCGGCTCCACCGACGAGGCCGACCGCTTCCGCGTGCTCGCGCTCGCCGAGAACTTCGCCGCGGACGCCACGAACGCGCGCGTCCGTGTCGTTCACGCGGGCGCCGACGCGCCGACCGTGGGCGTCGACGTCGGCAACGACAACCCCGCCGCGCCCGAGGTCGCGAGCCTCGCGCGCTTCGCCGACACGGGCGAGTCGGGCGTTTCTCTTCCGGGCGACGCGGCGCTTCAGGTGGGCCTCACGGCGGGCGGCTCGACGGTGACGGCCTTCACCACGCCCAACCTCGGCGCGGGCAACCAGTGGTTCGTCATCGCGACGGGGCTCCTGCCGAGCACCGACACGTCGGTCAACGACGGCTTCGGTCTCCTCGCGGTGAACCAGACGGGCACGACGGCGTTCATCAAGCAGAACCCGCGCGTCCACGTCGTGCACGCGGGCGCCGACGCGCCTGCCGTCGACCTCTTCGCGGGCCCCGCGGGGGCGGGCGCCAACCCCGCGCGCACGCTCCAGATCGTCGACAACCTGAGCTATCCCGCTCGCACCGGCGCCACCACCACGGGCGGAATCGCCTCGGTGCAGGTTCCTCCGGGCAGCTACGGAATCGACATCTTCCCGTACAGCGCGGGGAGCGCGCGACCCTCGGGCAGCCCTGCCTTCACGGTGCCCACGCTCGCGGTCGAACCGGGTCGTCAGTACGTCGCGATCGCCGCGTACTTCCTCGCGCCGCAGCCCGCGCAGACGCCGCCCGACTCGGCCTTCACGGTGCTTCCGCTCCGCTACGAGATCACCAACGACGCCACGACTGCCACGGCCCCGCGCATCGTCGCGGTGCACGCCTCGGGTGACGCGCCCTCCGTCGACGTGGGGGTGCTTTCGGGCGCGACCTTCACGCCCCTCTTCACCAACGTGGCGCGCGGCGCGACGAGCCCCCTCGCAGGAACGACCGCGCCCCTCGATCCCTTCACGGTCGCCATTCGCGCTGCGGGAACCTCACAGAACGCCGCCACCTTCTCCGTCGACCTCGACGTGAACCAGAGGGTCTTCGTCATCGCCGCGGGCGCCCTCACCCCGCGCGCCGCGTCGGGCGGCGGCCTCGCCGACCAGGGCTTCGGCCTCCATGCGGTGTTCGCCAACCCCGGCACGGTGCAGCTCGGCGCGGGCGCGTGGACGCTCGCGCGCATCAACCCCAACGCCACCTGATCGCACCCGCACACGGTCAGGGCGCGAGGCGCAAGAGCACGCTGTCGCTCGGGCCGACGCTGCGAAACGTGAGCCCCTCAACGGTGCTCGTCGGCGCAGTGGAGACGCCGTGCCCGAACGACGCTCCGAGAACAATCGCGTCTTCTCGCGCACGCACGACCGGGTTGTAGAGTTCGTCGGGCAACTCGATGACGCGCAGCGCGCGCTGATCGCCCGATGGACCGAAGCGAAGCACGAACGCGCCCTTCGACGTCGCGATGGGGCCGAAGCCGAAATCCATCCCGTGATCGAAGTATCCCGAGAAGCGCGCCTCTCCAGCGGCGTTGAAGCTCGCCCCGCGGAGAAGCGCCATCGCGTACGTCGACGGGTAGCGCCTCGACCAGCGGAGCGCTCCATCGGACGCGAGGCGCGCGACGAAGACGCCTCTTCGCGTGACCGAAGGCGCGAACTCCTCGGCGCCCCACATCACCCGACCGCCCGAGAGCGCACCCGTGATGAGCGCGTCACCCGAAGCGTCGACCGCGACCGACCACACGTTCTCCGCGCCGGAACCGCCCAGCGTCCGCAGCCACCGCACGGAACCCGTCGACGTGACGCCCGCGACGAAGCCGTCTACGCCTCCAGCCGACGTCCGCGAGAACGCGCCCGCGGTGAGGCGCCCGTTGAAGGAGCCCACCGCGTAGCCGTCTCCCGACGACCCGAACGCGATCTCGCTCAGCGACGCTTCGAGGTACAGGTCGTTGTCGTCCACGAACTGGATCATGCTGCGAAAGGCGCCATCGCGCGTGAACGACGCCGTCAGCGTGTCGTGCGCGACGGCGACAGGTCCCGCGCCGACGTCAATCGAGCGCCCCGCTCGCAGGGCGACGTGCAGGTTCCCCTCCGCGTCGAGCGTGAGCCCCGAGGGGCTTCCGCAAGATGCCCCGGGCAGGCTGCGGCTCCATCGGAGCGTGCCGGTCGGAGAGAAGCTCGCAAGCAACGCGACCGCCCCTGCGCCCGATGTGATCGTCTCGTTGACCAGCACGAAGACGTCGCCCCCGGTGCCGACGACGACGCCGCACGCATGATCGTACACGCCGTCGCCGACGCGCCGCACCCAACGCATTGCGCCCTCGCCCGAGAGCACCAGCAGGAACGCCGCAGCGCCTCCCGCGGTGGGCGTCAGCGTCGACGTACCGATCGTCGCGCTCGGACCCCCGACGTGGCCAGCCACGTAGACGTTTCCCTCCGCGTCGACGGCGACGTCATCCACCGCGTCCTCGTTCGCGCCGCCGAACACGAAGGCCCGACGATCGCGCGGACAGGCCCCGCCGACGCACGCGTCGCCACCGGAGCACGCGCGACCGCAGCGTCCACAGTTCGAAGCAGACGTCCGCACGTCGGTCTCGCAGCCGTTGCGCGTGTCGCCGTCGCAGTCACCGAAGCCGTCGCGACACGCCGACGCGCACACGCCTTCTCGGCAGGCGGCGACGTAGCCCGCGGGCGCGCTGCACGCGTTACCGCAGCGCCCGCAGTTGGCGACACTGGTCGCCGTGGAGACGCAGGTGCCTCCGCAGTCGACCGTTCCGACAGGGCACGCGCAGCGCCCGACTGTGCAGGTGCGATCGCTCGGGCACACCACGTCGCAAGCGCCGCAACGCGTCGTCGCCCAGGCGACGTCGACGCATCGCCCTGCGCACTCGGCCATGCCCTCCGCGCAGGTGCAGCGCCCGTCGGCGCAGACCTGATCGGATCGGCACGCTCGATCGCAGTCGCCACACGCGAAGGTGTTCGAGCGAAGGTCCAGGCAGGTGTCCAGGCGGCCCGGCGTTGCAGGACACGACGTGTACCCGTCGGGGCACCGGCAAACGCCGCGAATGCAGCGATCGCTGTCATGGCATCGAACGCCGCAGCCGCCGCAGTTGAGAGATCCGGTCTGAAGGTCCGCGCAGTACTCGCCGCAGTTCGTCTGACCCGGCGGGCAGACGCACCTCCCCGCGACACACTCGAGCTGGCCATGACACGCGCGCCCGCACCCGCCGCAGTCGGAGCGATCGCCGAGGAGGTTCGCGCAGTAGCTCGGAGACCGTCCGCACTCCGCGAGTCCCGCCGGACACGCGCAGACACCGCCCGTGCAGGTCGCGCCCCAGGCGCACGCTCGCCCGCACGCGCCGCAGTTCTCTACGCTCGTCGAGATCGATGTCTCGCAGCCGTTCGCCACGTCGCTGTCGCAGTCACCCGTGCCCGCCGCGCACGACGAGATCCGACAGTGCCCCGCGACGCATTCCTGCGAGGCGGCGCATCGGTGCCCACACTCGCCGCAGTGCTCGGCGTCAGTGTTGACGTCGGCGCAACGGTCGCCGCAGAGGGTCGTTCCGCGGCAATCGGGCAGGCACGCGCCGAACGCGCAGTGTTCATCAGGCCCGCACGCGCGTCCGCATGCGCCGCAGTGGGCGGCGCTCGATTGCAGGCTGACGCAGACGCCGCCGCACACGGATCCGCCGTTGATGCAGACGCACGCCCCGAGCGAGCATCGTTGACCCTCGCCGCACGCGTGACCGCACGCGCCGCAGTGGAAGGCGTTCGACGCGAGGTCGACGCATGCGCCTTCGCACTCCACGCGCTCGGGAGGACAGGCGCACACGCCGCCATCGCATCGCTGGTCTCCGACGCAGCCGTGGCGGCACGCGCCGCAATGAAAACGGCTCGAACGGAGGTCGACGCACGCGCCCTCACACAAGACATTTCCGACGGGACAACCGCACACGCCCCCCTCGCATCGTTCGTCTCCGCTGCACGCGTGACCGCACGCGCCGCAGTTCTCGCGGTCGCGCGACAGGTCGGCGCAGAGGTCCCCGCATCGCGTCTGCGTCGCATCGCAGGGCTCGTCGAGGCAGGCGCCCTCGGTGCACCGTCCGACAGCGCAGACGTGACCGCACGCACCGCAGTTGAGTCTGTCACTCGCGATCACCGTCTCGCACCCCGTCAGCGGGTCACCGTCGCAGTCCGCCCGCCCCGAGAGACACGCGCGACACTGCGCGCCCACGCAGTGCTCGCCATCGACGCATCGGAGCCCGCAGCGGCCGCAGTTGGCGTTGTCGACCTCCCGATCGACACAGCGCCCGTCGCAGACGTAGCGGCCCTCGGGGCACACGCCCGCGTCGGCAGACGAGTCCTCGCTGACGCACCCCGCGAGCGCGCCGAGGCACGCGAAGAGCACCACGATCCCCAGGCGCGCGACGATCGACACGACGAAGCTCCTTCGCCCCGATGAGGCGTCGCATGACTTCGTCTGAGATCGC
>JBPOHC010000930.1:0-10839 GCA_052035985.1 Myxococcota bacterium
CGCGCTGCGCCGCCTGCGTGAACGCGTTGGCCCACTCTTGCGAGACGGGCGCGCGCATCGCCGCGAGGATCGCGGCCGTGGTGTCCTCGGGCGTGGCGCTGCTCGACGAGCTCGCGCCGGCGTTGGCGGCCGAGAGGTCGCGCGTCCGCTGCGCGGCCTGATTGCGACGGGCCTTGTCGGCGACCTGCGCCGCGATCGCCGCGCGGGCCGACACGGCGCCCGAGATGTCCGACGCGATCGACGCCGCCGAGGTCGCGTAGCCCGTCGACCCATCGGCGCCGAACACGGGGAGCGCGGCCATCTCGGCGTCGCTCATGGGGCCGAACATGCCCGCGGCCCGCGGGGCGCTGCGGCGCGCGTTGATCTCGCGCGTCATGGCTGCGATGAGGCGCTGCTGCTCCTCGGGGCGAGCCTGCGCGATGTCGCCCTGCATGGGGAACGCGCGGGTGTCGATGCCTGCCGCGCGAGCCGCGCCGAGGAGCTGACCGTACTGCGCGACGAAGCCGCCGCTCGCGCTCTGTGCGCCCGCGCCGGTCTGCCCCATGCGCCGCAGCGTGTCGGAGCTTGTGATCTCGCCGAGCGTCCCCAGCACGCCGCGCAGGGCGGTGTCCCACGCGTCCGTCGAAGTGCGCAGCCCGCGGAGCCAGCCCGTCGCCTGCTGAAAGAACGCACCGAGCTCGAGGCCCTGCGCGATCATGTCGCGGAGCCCGTCCGAGAGCTCCGCCTGCGCGCGGTTGAAGTCCTCGTAGGACTCCGCGAGGGTCTGCGCCGAGACGGCCGTCTGCGCCGCCTGCACCTGCAACTGGCGCAGGGCTTCGGCCATCATCTGCCCGCGGCTCTGCCCCTGCTGGAGCACGATGCCGAAGCGGGCGAGCTCGGCGCCCGGGTTCACCAGCTGGTCGGTGAGCTGGTCGAGCGCCTGGCCGAGCTCCACGCCGGTGACCCGGGCGTACTCGCGCGCGCGCTGCGTGACGGCGGCGAGCTCCTGTGCCGTGAGGTGCAGCCCGGCCTGCGCGGTGCGCTGCTGGATGCTGCGCGCCTGCTCCGCGGTGACGACGCCGTTGGTCGCCGTGCGGACGGAGTCGTACGCGGTGCCGAGGGACGCGAGCGCGGCCGCGTGGGCCTCGGAGCGCGCCGCGGCCTCGGGGATCGTGCGGATCCACTCCGACGCGGCGTCGATGGCCGCCTGCATCTGGTTCGACGCGAGGTTGCCCATCGCCGTCGACAGGGCGTTCGTCGACGTCGCGCTCTTCTCGGACGCGTTGCCGACGTTGAGGATCGAGTCCTTCGCGGCCTTGGCGTCCTTCTCGGTCTGCCCGAGCGCGCGGTTCAGCTCGTCGAGCTGCCCGGCGAGGGCGTCGATCGCAGGGTCTTTACCGGCCACTGGGTTCCTTGGTGCGGAGCCGTTCGAGCTCAGCCGCTTCACGCGCCGAGAGGGCGTTCTGCAGCTCGTCGAGGGCGTCGATCACCGCACCGGACGGGTGCGGGCAGCGGAGAGGCAGAGCCCCCGCTTTGAGCCAGCGCAGGAGCTTCACAGCTTCGTGCGCCTCGGGGCGACGGACGTAGTAGCCGGGGCAGGTGCAGACGTCCTCGGGGTCACAGCCCGCGAGACGGCGGACGCGCTCGAGCGCGGCCTGGTGGGGAGCGTCCAGGGCCTCGGGGTCGATCGCGCCGCCCTTCTTTCGAGGACAGCGCCACGCGCCCTGGTAGATCGCCGCGTCGCCTTCGAGCACGGCCGCGCCGCGGCGGTCCGCCATCGACGCAGCCTGCTCCGCGAGGTCGCAGCCGCAGGGCGCGTCGACGAGGGCCTCGGTCAGTTCGTGGCTACCGACCCACCCCAGAAGCCGAAAGGGCCCTTCGCGCCCCTCCGCAGACGCGAGGCCGCGAGGGCGATCTCACCGATCTCCTGCACCGTCTCGGCGCCGAAGCGGTCTGCGACCTCCTGCGACCACGCCGATGGCGCGACCAGCACCCCGTAGTCTCCCTTCGTCGCGACGTACTCGCCCTTCTCCTTGGGGCCGACGACGGCGAGCTGCCCGGCCGGGTCCTCGATGAGATGCACGGCCGCGCGGAACGCCATGATGCGCTGCTCGCTCCGGTTCAAGAGCGAGTCGATCACCGCCGCGAGGAACTGCATCGGCAGGCGGCGGATGTGAAACCAGCACGGCTTCACGCCCTCGACGAAGCGGAGCAGCTCCTCGTCGCGCGACTGGATGTACCGCGACAGGTCCGTCGGTCCGACGGTGGGCGCGTCGGGCTTGTGGCCCATCGCGATGGTGTCGATCGAGGGGTCGGGGTCGCTGGGGTTGCAGCGGAGCACTCGGAGCGAGGTGGAGAGCGGAGAGGGAGACGACGTCATCTGGGAGCCTTCTGCGCCGAGGGCGCGGTGGATCAGCCGAGGCCGAGAACGAGCGGTGAGCGGGCCATCTCCGACGTCGACGGCGAGCACTGCTCGCTGATCTTCGCGCGGAGCGAGACCTTCACCTTGCTCTGGTTCTTGTCGCCCTTCGAGGGCTCGATGATCTTGTCGATGACGCACTGAGGCGACATCGCGACGACGAAGCGCCGCCCGCCCGACGTGTCGACCTTCGCGATCGCGGTGACGCAGAGCTCGGTCTGCGCCGCGTACCAGGTGTACACGTCCGCGTTGTCGGGCATGACCATCTCCCAGGTCGCGAAGCTGTCGATGAGACCCTCGCTCCGGATGGTCGCGCGCTTCCCCTCGGTGGTGCCCGTGAGCGAGCTCACGTGCGACATGCCGGTGTTGATCGTCACCGAGAGGCTGTCGACGCTGGTGTTCACGCGCGTGGTGGTGGCGCACGGCTGCAACCACACGATCATGTTGCGGACGCTGATCGGCGACGCGAGCGGGTCCTCCGAGCGCGTCACGGCGAGCGTGAGCGCGTCGGGGCCGTCGTGCGTCGCGGCCATGAGGTTGAGCTCCATCTGTGCGAGCTGCCCCTTCTCGAACTTCAGCGCCACGCCGCCGGTGCAGCCGCGGAAGCGCCACTGCCGCGAGGTGTTCGAGCCGGGCGAGACGGCCACGCTGAGTGAGCGGTTGTTCGAGTTCGTCACGTAGTAGGTGACGAGGTTCACGATGTCCCTGCCCGTCGCGGGCGTGCCGCTCAGCGCGGGGTAGAGCGTGAGGTCGTCGGTCGAGCGGGACCGCGACTGCGCCACCTCGAGGCCGACGGTGTCGTCGGTCGACACCGCGAAGAGCTGACCGGGCAGGAAGCGCGCGCCGTGTCCGCCGGTGACCGTGATCGCCGTCGCGCTGGTCCCCGTGACGACGTCGCTGCCCGCGAGGCAGGACTCGCCGCCGAAGAGGCAGCGGAGCATCGGACGGAACGGCGCCTCTTCGTCGGTCGGAGGCGTGGTCGCCGCGGCGAGCGGAGAGGCTGCCGGGCAGAGGTAGTACCCGAGCTTCACCGTGCCGCCCTTGTCGCCCTGCACCGGCGTCTCGCTGTCGAAGGCGATCGGCGAGAGCGTCTTCACATCGACCGAGTCCTGCGTGGGCACGGCGTCGAGGCTGTCCGCGATCGGGTGACACCGGACCTCCGTGCCGACGGTGCAGAACGAGCTTTCCTCAGAGACAAAGGCGCTGCCGAGGTGGGTGAGGTGGACATAGTCGAGGGGCGTGGTGGCCATGTGGATCTCTCAGGGGGCAGGCGCGAGGCTCGCGTCAGGCAGGCTCGCGCGGGTTTGCAGCACGAAGCGAATCTCTCGGATCACGCGGTCGGGGAGCCAGATGAGGTCGGCGTCGCCGTCAGGCGCGGGCGCGCAGTCGATCACGTGCGGCGTGAGGCCCGACCAGTTGGGCTGCCACCCGAGCACGTCACGGATGAGCTTCGCGTCCGACTCGGCGCGGTCCTCCACGCTGTTGTCGTCGCTCGCGCCGGAGTCACCACCGAGGCTGTCATAGAGCGGCGCGTCGCCGCCCTCCGCCGTCAGGAGGTAGCCCACGCGGATCGTGAGCTCGCGCTCGCCGAGGTCGCGGCCGTCGAGGGGGTTGTTGTAGCCGCCGAGCGGCTTGTACGCGCCGAAGCGCACCTCGCAGGCGCGCTCGATGGCGCTCGCCTCCAGCGTCTCCAGGTGGGAGCGCGAGACGGTGAAGCCCGCGGGGAGCGTGTGCGTGGCGTCGCTTACGACCGTGCCCTTGAGCAGCGCGTCGACGCGCGCGCGGTGACCTGCCTGCGCGCTCACCCGCGCACCAGCCGGATCGTGCGGTTGACCTGGTTGTTCCTCGCGCGGCCCGTCTGGTTCTCGTCGTAGGCCGCGGCGCCGAGGGCGTTGTCGCGCTCCTGCGTGTACCGGGTGCGGAGGTCGTCGAGCTGCTTCACGGCCTCGTCGGCCTTGCCCGCGCCCTCCTGGATGAGCGCGCGGACGAGGTAGCTGTGCGCGATGGTCAGGTCGATGGTGCCGATGAGGCCGCCCGGCCGGTAGTTCTGGGCGATGTGCTTCAGGATGATGTCCCAGGCCCTCGCGATCCTCGCGGGCAGGTACTCACCCTGCGCGATGCGCCGCAGGAGCTGAGGGTCATCGTCGAGGAGGTCTTCGGCCGTGAGCGAGCTCACGGGCGCGTAGCGCGTGACGTCGAAGGGGATCGCGGTGACCACGCCCTCGGGGGAGGTCCACTCCACGCGGAAGTTCCTGCCGGGCGCGTTCGTCGACGCGGTCGTGATCGCGAAGGTGAGCCGCGATCCCTTGAAGGTCGCGTTCACGGCGTGCGCCCGCTGGAGACGCCGCACGGTGGTGACGGTGGTGCCCGAGACGGAGAGCACCGTGAGGGCCTCGCCCCCGGCATCCTCGGCGCCGTCGACGAGGTAGCGGTGACCCGCGGCGATGCCCGTCGCGGAGGCGACCGCCACCGAGCTCGCGCCCGGCACCGTGGCGGCGGTGAGCGTGGTCGACACGGTGTCGAGGACGGGCGTGACCGTCTCCAGCTCGCCGCCGTTGACGGTCTTCACGACGGCCGTGCCTGCACCCGAGGGGCGCGACGGGCAGTCGTAGATGACGCTGCCCGTGGCGGCGAGCTGGATCCAGCGCATCTCAGCCCCTCGCCTTCGGAGGCTTGCGACCCTTCGGGGCCTCGGCGCTCTCGGGCGGCGCGCCGAGCTCGCGGGGCTGAGGCTCCTCTTCGACGAGGTAGAAGCTCTGTCCCTCGACGATCTCGCCATTGACCATGTGCGTGAGGCACGACTGCGCCTGCACCCCGACGCCCCAGGTGCGGAGGATGAGCGTGGCCTCGCGCTGCGAGAACGCCTTCCACTCGCGCCCGACCTCCGCGGACTCGTAGAGGTCGGCGCCGCCCGACACGAGGATCTGACGGCGCTTCCCGCTGAACGCCGCGACGGCCTTCCCGTTGGCCTTCTCGGGCAGGCGCCCGCCCTTGGTGCCCAGCTTCACGACCAGGACCCTCCCGCGTTTCGCCTCGGAAATGAGGCGGTTCTGAGGGTCACGCGCGGGCGGGGACGCGTCGGCCGTGAGCCGCAGACGGTACGGGCCGGGCGCGACTTCGAACACCCGGTCACCGATCTCCGTGGCGTTGTCGCGCAGGAGCAGAAGCGCCGCCGACCGCGCTTCGTCGTCGGGGACGCGGAGGACCGAGAGCAGGAGCGGTTCGCCCTCGGCGACGATGCGCCTCAGCTCGCCCGCGACGTAGCTGTCGCGCTGCTCTTCGGGGGTCTCTTCGAACTCGGTGAGGTACCTGAGCTCCAACATCGCGATGAACTCCTGCGAGATGTAATGGGTGGGTGAGCGGAGGGGCGTGGTCAGCTCAGGTGCCGACCACCTCGAAGGTGAAGGTGGTGCCCGAGAGGTCGGTGGTGCTCGCGACCTCATCGAGCGAGCCGGGGGTGCCGGTCGTCACGGTGAGCGCGTTGCGCACCTTCACGGTGCCGGTCGCGGGCGCGCCGCTGGCCGCGCGCACGTAGCGGGGCAGGTACTTGTCCGAGGCGTGCGGGTTGACGGCACAGAGCTGCATCGCGTCGACGCGCGTGAACGCGGCCAGCGCTTCGAGCCCGGTGAGCGTGGTGTTGGCGCTCGACAGGTCGAGGATCGACCCGTTGGTGTCGTACGAGGCCGGGCCCGTGGCCTGGATGATCGCGCGCTTCTGCGAGACGCCCGCGCCGCCGACGACGAGCGAGAGGATCGCGGTGATGGTGAAAGTTCCCATGAAGGCTGCTCCGTGAGTTGAGGTGTTGAGGGATGAAGGAAGAGAGGGACGAAGGAAGAGAGGCAGGGGCGAGGCTCCGAGCACGCGCCCGGAGCCTTGCCGCGGCGATCAGGTGAGGCCGGTCAGCTTGGCCTGCTTGTAGCGGTTGCGGATCACCAGCACGAGCGCGCGGCTCATCTGCTGGACGTCGTCGTCGTTGAGCCGCGCGAGCTTCTCGACCTCGAGCGGGCGCTGCTCGCGGAGCTCGAAGCCGTCCGCGGGGTCGACCATGAGCAGCTCGCTGGTGGCGAGGCTCCTGATCGGCGTCCACGGCACGCCGTTGAAGGACGCCATCTGCCGCATCATGCCCAGGTCGAAGGGCAGCCCGTCGGCGTTGTCGCGGCGCGTGGGGAACTGCGTGCCCGTCGCAGCCGGTCCGCCGAGGTCGGTGTACCGCTGGAACTGGAGGAGCGACACGAGCACGTCGGTCGGGTTGGCGCCGCGGGGCGTGTCGACCTGCGTGCGCCACATCGTGTTGAGCGCCGCGAGCGCGAGCGCGCCGCCGACGTTGACCTCGTAGGCGGCCCAGTTGGTGACGATGGCCGGGTCGATGCCGCCGTAGACGTCGCCGGAGTCGACGGCCGAGAGGATGCCGCGGTTCGCCGAGCTGCCCGCGAGCGTCGAGTCGAGGGTCATCCGCAGCATCTTGAGGGCGTTGTCCACGCCCACCGCGATGGGGTCCTGGTAGACGCCGCGGAGGCGCACCTGGTCACGCTCGTGGCCCGAGTTCGAGATGATGACGCGCGCGTAGAACGCGGCGACCGAAGCCGCCGTGTAGCGGGGCGTCCCGGGGGCGGGGAGGCCCTGCCCTTCGGTGTAGATCTCGGCCGCGATCGTGGTGCCCGTCTTGATGTTCCACTGGTAGGGCGAGCCCCCGTCGTTGGGCCGCACGTAGCCCCTGCTCTCGAACCAGTTGAGCAGGTCCGTCTCCGTGAACTGGAGGTCGGTCAGGTCGGCGGCGACGTTGGGGCGGTGGAGCTGCGAGGAGCTGGTCGTGTTGATGTTCGTCATGATCGGTGTCCGTTGGGACAGACACGGGCGCGCTCAGCCGATGGGCCGGGCCCGTGGGGAAAGCTGGTCAGGTGCCCTGCGTGCCGCCCTGGGGAGGCTGGCGGCCGGGCGCCGGGGTGACGACGCGGTTGCCGATGGTGCGAGTCGCGCCGGCGTCGCGCTCTCGCGCGTACGCGGTGAGCCCCGCGGAGGTGGTGAGGTCGTGCTGGTTCTTCGCGGGCGGCGGGTTGGGGTTCGCGGGTCCGCCCGATCCGCCGCCGGGCACGCTCGCGGGGAGGAAGTGCTTGCCCTCCGAGCCGAGCCACTCGGCGACGAACGCGTCGACGTCTTTGTCGGAGCCCTCGACGGTGGCCTTGCCGTCGACGAGCTTCACGCGCGAGCCGAGGAGTTGCGACACCTGCGCGGGGTTCATCGCGCGGTTCTTCGAGGCCGCGCTGGTGAGCATCGACTCGATGCGCACGCGGTCTCGCTCAGCCGCCGCCGCAGCCGCGGCCTGCTGCGCCGCCGCGAGCTCGGTGCGGGCCTTCTCGGCGTCCTTCTGGGCCTGCGCCTGGGCACGCTTCGCGCGCTCGAGCTCCTCGTTCGTCTGCGGGGTGCCGCCCTGCGCGGGCGCCTCGCG
Organism: Myxococcota bacterium; assembly: GCA_052035985.1. Taxonomy (GTDB): domain Bacteria; phylum Myxococcota_A; class Polyangia; order Polyangiales; genus CAISKJ01. The sequence goes on from JBPOHC010000930.1 coordinate 7,845, forward strand.
GCGCTTCATCCTGGAGGCGAGGGCCTTGAGGCTCACTGCGCAGCCGCCTTTCCGCCCTCGGCGGGCGCCGCGGCCGCGGGAGCTCCTTCGCCCTCGGCGGCGTCCTCGGTGACGTCCATGCCCAGGGCGCTCGCGATCTCGTCGGCGGGCATGTCGTTCGTGTAGGGCTTCGACCCGTCGGTGGGCGTCGCTTCGATGGCGGCGTTCCCCTTCGCGTCGAACGAGATGCTGATCTTCGACAGGTCCGTGGGCATGCCGTCCGCGACGGCGGCCTCCACGATCGCGTCGATGGTCTCAGCGAGGATGTCTGCGGGGTCGGTCTCTCCCATGATCCGGGTCTCCTATGCCTTGCGGCGGTGGCGGCGCAGGGCGTCCTGCGCGTCGTTGCAGAGGGTGCGAGCCCGGCGCGCGAGGGGCGCACCGAGGCAGGGCAGGGCGTAGATCTCGGCCGAGCTCGTCGCGAGCGTCTCGGCCGCGTCGAGGACGACGGTCCATCGCCCCATCGAGGGCTGATGCTCGCGCTCGACAGGCTCCACGATGACGGTCGCGCCAAGGCAGGCATAGCGGAGGAGCTGGCGCGCCTCTTCGTGCGAGCGGACCCAGTCGTCATCCGGGACAGTGACGGTGCCGATCATTTCGTGAGCCTCACCTTCGCGGTCGCGACCGCGCGTAGCAGCGCACCGGAGTCCAGGCCGATGCGCGCGTGTCCCTTCCGCTCGATGGTCTCGGGCTTCAGGGCCTTCATGTGACTTTTCACGTCGCCGCCGCCCGTGGCCAGGCGCTCTGCGACGACGTCGATGTACTCGGCCGCGGCAGCCTCCCACGGCGCCGTCACCGCGGCCTTGCCCTTGAGCACCTTCGCGAGCGCCCGGGTGAAGGCCTCGCTCATACGCGAGAGCATCTTCGGCGTGACCTCTCGGAAGTCACGTCCGCCCTTCTGTAGCCACTTGAGCTTCGCGAGCTCGAAGTCGTCGAGCTCGATGCCCACACCGGGCACCTTGCCGATGGCAGCGCGCGCCACGGCAGCGGCCTTCGCGATGTCGCCGAGCGACGAGAGACCTCTGATCGCGAAGAACGCCATACGTCACGCAGCCGCGGGCGCTGCCTTTTGACCGATGGTGCCGATGATGTCCGCGACCCATCGCGCGACAGGAACGTCGCCGCCCGGGATCGCGGGGTAGCCCTTCGCGGCGCGAGCCTCGTTCACCGTGACCAGCCCGGCGTCGTAATCTGCGCTGGTGAGCTCCGCGAGCGGAGGCAGGAGACGCAGCGTCTCGGAGAGCGTGGCGAGCTCCTCATCGGACAGGCGCAGGGCTGCCTCCATCGCCTGACGGAGACAGGCCTGGCGCGCGTCGGGGGAGAGCTCCTTGCCGAAGGTCGAGATGAACGACGTGATGCGCGCGAGATCCCCCGAGGGGTCGGGCAGCACGAAGCGCTTAGGGTAGGTGCAGGTCGCGACCGCCCCCGGCTTCGCGAGGATGCCGCGCGCGAGCTCGAACACCTGCTGCTCGTAGCGCGCGAGGTTCTTCGCGAGGCGTCGGCAGGTCGAGTTGAACTTTCTGTTCCTCAGCTCGATGGCGACGCCGCTCTCCGTGCCGCTCCCCGCGTCGAGGCTCACCTCGAGGCCAGCGAGGCGGACCGCGAGCATCACGAGGAAGAGCGCGTGCGTGCGGAGCTCTGCGGTGCTCTCGGCCGACGGCTGCACCCATGCGGGCGCGCCCGTGTTGGCGCTGTACCCGAGGGCCGACGAGGGCCCGACCTTCGTCTGCGTCGAGGGCGCGAGCTCACCGCCCGCCGCGGCCTCGGGGATCGCCAGGAACGGGAACGCCGTCTTGCGGTGAATCTCTTCGATCCAGCTCAGCGTGTTGTAGACCTGCCGCGCGTGGTCGGCGGCGTCGTCGATTGAGGACTGTCCCTGCGGCACCGGAGAGGTCGTGTCCTCGGTCGCGTACGCGAACACCACCGGGACGACACCAGGGATCGCCGAGGGACCCGCGACGGAGGGCTTGAGGGGTGGGGCGCGCCCGTCGCCGAGGATCTTCAGGCGCGCGGCCTGGAGCATCTCGCCGACGCGCATCTCGACGTCCCACGCGCCCCAGCCCGCGGGCGTGTACACGTAGATCCGCGCGGTGTAGCTCGTCGCCATCGTCTCGCGGGGCACGTACGGCGCATCGCAGAACGCGAACTCTGCGATGCGCCCCATGCGGTCGGTCTCGACCCACGCGATCGCCGTAGGGTGGACGTGGATGGCGCGGAGCCCGATGCCGAGGCGCTGCTCCTCGGCGGCGTTCGTGGCGGGGTTCTTCTCGGGCGGTTCGAGGAGGGTCGCCGTCCAGCCGTAGACCTGACTCCACCGCGCGACGTCCTCGATGTGATCGTCCCAGGTCCTCCCCCTTCCGTTGAGGTTGCCCAGGTAGGGGGCGAGCTCGCCGAGGTCGTGCACCGCCGGGCCCACCACGGCCTCGACGTACGCGTCGACGATGATGCGCGGGAAGTTCACGTACGCGGCCAAGCTCACCCGCAGCTCGAACTCGCGCCGGGCCTCGCCCGGGTGCGGGACGAGGTACGTGCGGTATGTCGCGACGTCGACCTCATCGAACTCATCGAGCAGCTCGCGCCCCTGCGAGTCGCGTCTCGGCTGCCAGCGCGTGAGCCGCGCCGTCCCGATCGTCGTCGACGAGGGCGAGCGGTAGCGGTCGCCGCCCCAGTAGGAGTCCCAGAGGAAGCTCCACCGGCCGCGCTGCGTGTCGTAGTAGGCGGTCGCCATCAGAGGCCCAGCAGGCGCCGGACGATGCGAGCGGTCTTGGTGTCGCTCGCGAGGAACTCCCGCGCGAGAGCGAGCGCGATGCGCTTGTGCGGCACCCGCAGCATCGACCAGGTCACCGGGGGACCGAAACGCTCGGTCTCGATGAAGAGCATCGCCGCGGCGACCTTCGCCTCCGCGTCCGAGTACTCCACGCCGGGCGCAGGGTCCTCGGCGCCGAGGACGTCCGCG
>JBPOHC010000307.1:0-1634 GCA_052035985.1 Myxococcota bacterium
CGACGGCGGCGCGCTCCAGCGCTTCGAGGCGTGACGGAGGCGCCATCGCGACGTCTCTGGGATACCCGTCGATGATGCCGAAGATCCCCTCGCCCGAACCCACGAGGTCGCGCGCGGCACGCACGTACCTCGGCGGCGCATCGACGCGCTCCGCGTGAAGCCCCGCGAGATAACGCGCGAGCGAAGCGACACAGCGGAAGTCGTCGTCGGTGGCGTTCGCCTCACGCGCGATGCGACGGAGGTCGTCGGCGTAGAGCCTCCCTTCGGCGTAGCGGGTGACGAGGTAGAACTCGCCCACGTCGCGCAGTGAGACGAGGCCGCTCCCATCACGGCGAATGGCGCCCACATCGAGCGCCTCGACGTGGCGCGGAATGAGCCCGAAGGTGTCCCACGCGAGGAGCATCTCCGACGCGCGATCGGAGCGTCGGTCGTGACCGAACACGTCGGGCGACGCCGTGTGAAACACCAGCACCGCGTCGCGTCCGTCGGCCTCGCGGACCTTCAATCGCAGCGGCTCTCCGTACCCGGCGCCCTTCTCGGTTCCCTCATCGCGCTCCGCGGCATCATCGGCCGAGAGCGCCTCCGCGGAGAGCAGCTCCGCACCGGGAAGCACTCGCGCGACGAGCGCCTGGAGCGATGGCGTGATCGTTCGTGCGAAGGTCATGGCATCGGAAGCTGGTAACCACCCGCGCGCGGCTTCGCTACGAGATATTCATCGAGGTCGCGGCGGTGACCGTGGCGTACCCTCGCAGCCCGTGACGCTGCGAGGCTGTGACCCCGACGACCCTTCGCGCTTCGGCGTCGACGCCCTCGCGCGACTCGTCGAAGCGGCCGCGGAGCTCTCGTGGCTCCTCGAGCGGAGATACCCCATGACGCCGACCCTCGCGCTCGTCGGCGACCGCCACGGACTCGATGCGCGCGCTCGCCTCGCGCTCCAGCGCGGCGTCGTGGGCGCGACCGTGTCTTCGTCACGCAAGACCCGCTGTGTCGAGATCACGTCGCTCGCGGGCGCCACGCTTGAAATCGACGCGTTCAACCTCGTGGTGACGCTCGAAGTGGCGCTCTGCGGAGGCCCCGTGTTCGTCGGACTCGACGGCGCGATGCGAGACCTCGCGGGGCTGCGCGGGAGCTATCGCACGCTCCCCGAGACCGACCGCGCGCTCACGTTGCTGGCCGAGACGCTGCGCGACGCGGGTGTCGCGACCTGCCGTTGGTGGGTCGACGCGCCCGTCTCCAACGCGGGAACGCTCGCGACGAAGCTCCGCGCGTGGCACGAGGCCGAATCGATCACAGGCGAGGTCGAGCTCGTTCGCGACGCAGACCCGGCGCTCGCAGGACGGAGCTTCGTCGTCTCGTCAGACGCGCGGGTGATCGATGAGTCGCTGTCGTGGGTTCCCCTCGCGAACATGGCGCTCGGTGCCGTGACGCCCGCGCCGTGGTTGATCTCGCTCGGTGCGCACGCTGGTTGAGCGCACCGAGGCGACAGAACCGCGGCCGCGGCGTGAACGACACGGAACCCGTTGCGAAACGCGCCCGGCAGGTTGTAGTGGCCTCCACAGATACGAGGAGCACGCGATGAGAAGAATCCTCCTGGCCCTCTCGATCGCCAGCGCGGCGCTCGCAGGATGCGGCAC
>JBPOHC010001122.1:0-32955 GCA_052035985.1 Myxococcota bacterium
TCGGGCTCGAAGCGCTGCCCGGTCTCGGCAGTGTGCTGGGCGAGGAGCTCGGCGACCTCGGCCTCCGTGAAGGGCGCGAGGCCCACGTTCTCGACCGTGACGTTGAAGGGCGACGACGTTCCGAGCCAGGTCACGGCGCGACGCTCCTCGGTGCTCAGCGCATAGTCGCGCAGCGCGCGCACGCCGATGAGCACCACGCAGCGCGGGGCGCTGGTATCGCCTCGGCGCATGTAGAGGTCGCGGAGCTGCGTGAGGAACGACACCATCGCCGCGCCGACGAGGCTGTCGGCTTCGTCGAGGAGCAGCACGAGGGGCTTGCCCACCCGCCCGGAGAGCTGCTCGAGGTAGCGCGTGAGCGCCGTGCGAGGCGTCGTGAGCAGCGGGTCGGTGACGGCGGTGCCGAGGGGCTCGACGGGGCTCCTGGGCATCGAGAGCGCACGCTCGAAGCAGTCGAGGATCGTGCGCATCGCCTCGGCCACGTCGGGCGTCTCGCGCGCCGCTTCGAGGTCGACCCAGAGCGCGGCCTGTTGGCCTCCGGCGCGAAGGTGCTCGGCGATCCAGCGGACGCAGGTCGTCTTGCCCGTCTGGCGCCCCGACACGAGCGAGAACCACCGGCCCTGTTCGATGAGCTCGAGCGCCTCGGGCACGCGACGCCCCGGCGGGATCATGTAGTGCTCGTTCGCGAGGCACGGACCCGCGATGTTGAACCAGTGCGCCATCCGTCGGGTCGTATCACATCCGAGCGCGCAGACCGATCGGCCGCGTCACGCGCCCGCTCGCGCACCCGTCGACCGTCTCCAGAATGTCTCCAAGACAGGGGCGGATCGGGGTGGAAACCCGTGGATTCGAGGGGAGAGCGCTCGCTGGCGGAGCACGCACGAAATCGCGGCCAATTCCGCGAAAGACGTGTGACATCGCCTGTTTGGAGAGAAGGCGCAGAACGGGTTCGACTCCCGGCGCCTCCACTCAGTAAGCGGCCAAACACACTCGAGATTCACCTCGCGTGTAGCAAGGCATGCAGCAAAGGGCGGGTCGGAGCTGCGAGGCTCCCCCGCCCTTTCTGCGTTCTCCTCTCCCGATCTCCGAGACGGCCAGAGCGTAGGCCCGAGATGTTGTCGACGCGCACATCGCCAGCAGAAGGCCCTCTACCGGATCACCCCGATCGCGCGTTGGAGCGGGCGAAGAAGCGGGCGCGCGAAGCTCCGGTCGAAGCGATACGCGAAGAGCTGTCGCCGCACCTCGGGCCACGGGCATTCGCCCACGACCGACTCGATGGCTGCGACCATCACGCCGGTCCGGTCGCGGCCCGCGCGACAGTGGAGGTAGAAGACCGCGGAGGGATCTTCGCTGAGCGCCTGTTGCACGTAGCGCACGACGTTTTCGATCTGCCGCTGGTTCTCTTCGGGCGTCGTGCGGCTGGTCGTCACGTTGTGGTAGCGAATGGGATGGTCGGGATGCGCCCGGTTGAAGTCGGCCAGGGCCGCCTCCTCGGATCGAAATCCCCCGAACTCGGAGTCCGCCGCGATCTCGTCCGCGCGTCGGAGGTCGATCATGTGATTGACCCCGAACGACGTGCCGAGGCACTCGATGCCTCGCAGGTTCGGCGGGCTCCCGCGGAAGAAGTGACGGTGAAGGTCTTCGTTCCACCGGGCGCTGCACCCCGCCATCGCGCGGACCGGAGAGAACTTTCGGAGGCTCAGGAAGTTCCCGCGTCCGGGCAGGGCGTCGGCGGTCGACGGACATGTGCGGCCTGGAGGGAGTTCAGGCCAGGCGCTCGGTGGAACTCGCCGCGGCGCTGCGTCCTGGGAGAGCCCCTGCGCCGGAAGCGCAGCCGGAAGCACCAGCAACGACCCCGCGAGCAGCAGGGGACCGAGGGCGAACGCGCGCGCCCGAAGACCGCTCAGGCCCCGCGTGACCGCGCCGCAGCGGCCAGAGAGCGCCGTGGTCGAGGGACCTTCGCCGCGTGTGGCCGCGCGCATCGCACGACCCGCGTCGAAAGCCTTCGTCACCTGTCCTGCGCCTCCTGGTTGCATCGACGGGCTTGTACCGTAGGAGGATCGGGGCTTCCAACGACGCGGGTGCGTTCTCCGCGCGGGTCAGCTCACCGACCGCATCGCCACCGGGCGCGCCGGACCGGGGAAGCCCGAGAGCGTCTCCGCGATGACGCGGTTCGCGTCGAAGTACACCTGCCAGTAGTGGTCGTTGTTGCAGTACGGCCGCACGCACAGCACCGGGCCGAACTCCGTGAACTCGAGGATCTCGACGTCGGGGCCCACGTTCGGCGTCACGTTCGGGATCTTCACGAGGCCTTCTTTCAAGAGCGAAATGGCCTTCTTGAAGTCGGCGCCCGAGGCGAGCTGCGCCTTCAGCTCCACCCTTCGGTGAGGGTTGGTGTGAAAGTTCAGGATGTCTCCGCTGAACACCTTGTTGTTGCCAAGGTAGGTGCGAACGTTGTCGGGCGTGTCGATCGCCGTCACGAAGATGCCGATCTCCTGCACCGTCCCGGTGATGCCTCCGACGGTCACGAAGTCGCCGACCTTGAAGGGCCGCAGGATCACCATGAAGGCCCCGGCGGCGAAGTTGGCGAGCATGCCCGCCCAGGCCGTTCCGATCGCGAGGCCGGCGCCCGCGAGGAGCGCCGCGAACGACGTGGTCTCGACCCCGAAGCGACCGAGGATCGCCATCGCGAGGAAGATGTTCAGCGCCACCGTCAGCGTGTTGATGATGTAGGTGGTGATCGTGTTGTCGATCGACCGCGCGTTGAGCGCGCGCCGCAGGAGCGAGCTGATCGCGCTGATCAGCCAGCGGCCGATCACCCAGATCGCGATGGCGCTCAGCGCCTTGAGGCCCAGGCTCAGACCCACGGTCTTGAGGGTCGAGAGAAGCTGTTCGAAGTTCATGAGAGCGTCGGGTTCCCCTTCTGGCGTCGCGCGTGGAGGGCGCCCTCAGAGGCGAGACCGCGCTTCCGCCGTGCGCACGGTACGAGGCGCCGACGCGTTCGACGGATGAAACCGTCTTGATTTCAGTGGCCCTGAGCGTGTCTCGCGTCGCCCGGTCGCGGGCGACACCGGGGGCGCTCAATCCAGAAACTCGTGGATGGGCTTGAGCAGCGGAGGGAGCTCCTCGTCGCCGAGGCGCTGGAGGAGGTTCACCTCGATCATGCGCGAGATGGCCCGCAGCGGCAGGTCGTTGTAGTCGGTGCCGAAGGGCATCTCGATCTCGTCGCCCACCACGTCGAGGCCGAAGAACGCGTACGCCACGATCGCGCATACGAAGGGCGTGAACACCTTCACCTCGTCGACCAGACCGAAGGGCAGCGCGTAGCAGTACACCGCCGTGATCCGGTGGATCAGCGTCGTGTACGAGAAGGGAATCGGCGTGCTCTTGATCCGCTCGCACGCGCCCTGGATGTCGGTGAGCGCCGTCATCGAGCCTTCGAGCACGGGGAGGTGCACGGGGTGGATGAGGCCGTCCTTCCAGGCCTTCGCGATGCGCTCGGCCGTGCCCTGCGTGATCGCGTAGGGGCGGTTGCGCTCGTTGCGGAGCGCTTCGACCTCATCGATCGGGAGGAGGCGCTCGAGCTCCGAGAGGTCCTCGTCGTCGCGCAGCGCGAGGCGCAGGGCGTGGACGAAGGCCACCACGCGCTTGACGAGCTCCATGCGGAGGGCGCGGAGCGCGGTCTCATCGGGGCTGCTCCCGGGTTGCGCCGTCACCATCGTGAGGATCTGTCGCGTGAACGAGCGCGACGTGTTCACGAGGGCGCCCCAGAGCTTGCGGCCCTCCCACCAGCGGTCGTAGGCGGCGTTGTTGCGAAACCCGAGGAAGATGCCGAGCGCCACGCTCAAGAGCGTGAACGGCAGCGGCTTGAGGTTGGGGTGCCAGCCCTGGTGGTGCCACATCAGCGTCACCAGCGACGCCACGATCACCACGCCCAGAATCCGGTACTTCGTCCGTGGGAGCTCGCTCCCGCGGTACTTCAAGACCAGGCGCCACCAGGTGATCTTCGTCGGGACCAGCATCGCGTCGGGTCTACACGCTCACACGCGAGGGACGCAATGTCGCGACAGTCACAACCCGTTGAGGCGCGGAGGCGGCGCTACGAGGGCTCCTTCGCCTCTCGCACGCTCACCTCGGCCAGCGCGCGGTTCTCGTCGAGGAACTCGCGGTACGTCGCATAGAGGCTGAACTGAACCTCGATGCGACCGGGGCTGCGGGCGACCACCACGGCGCGTCCCGCGGGGTCGCTCTCGTCGCCGTGCTTCGCGCAGTAGGGGACGTTGCTCCCGTCGGGCGTTCCGTCGAGCGTCGCTTCGAAGCCCGAGAGCACGCCGATCTCGAAGCGCGCGAGCCGCAGCGCCCTCGTCGCCTCGGCGCCGCAACGCACACACCTCTTGCCCCAGCGCGCCTTCGCGAAATCGTCGGGGAGGAAGGTGAGCTCGTAGCCCGGCGCGTCTTGCAGACGGTTGAAGGGGACCTCGCGCACCTGCGCGCCCATGCAGTCGACGTAGACGCCGCACGCGCGACAGCGGAGGTCCGTCGTGTCGCTGCCCATCACGGGCTCGTCGGGCAGGTGCAGCAGGCCGTCACCGAGCAGCGCGCCGCACGCGGGACACGGCGCGGTGAAGGGCTTTCGCGCAGACACCAGCGTGAACACGCCGGGGATCGCCACGAGGACCGAGAGCGCCCAGGCCCATCCGCCGACGCCCGCGCCGAGGCCGAGCGAGGCCCCGAGAAAGCCAGCGCCCGCCACCAGCCGCTTCGCGAGCAGCGAGAGGTTGCGGGTGACGTGCGTCGTGTCGGGGCTGCGGCGTCCGCGCGTGAGGGCCATCGAGCGTGTGGGCGCCCACGTAGCACACAACGCCTTGCCGGTGGTTCGCCGCCGCGATCTGTATTACATCACCGCCCCCAAGTAAGGAGCCCAGCGAAGCCACCATGCCCGTGCTCAGCGTCACGACCGCGACGTTCCAGCGTGAAGTCCTCGAGAGCGAGCTCCCCGTACTCATCGACCTGTGGGCCGAGTGGTGCGGGCCCTGCAAACAGCTCTCGCCCCGCGTCGAAGAGGTCGCGCGGGAGTTCGACGGCCGCCTCAAGGTCGTCAAGATCAACGTCGACCAGAACCCGCAGATCGCCCAGGCCTTTCGCGCCGAGTCGATCCCGATGCTCGTCGTGGTCGCCGGCGGACGCCCCGTGAAGACCGCCGTCGGCGCGCTCTCGAAGCGCGAGATCCTCGACCTCGTGGAGCCCTTTCTCCCCGGCGCCGAAGACGAGGTGCAGGCCAAGGAGCTGCCCGCCCTCCTCAAGGCCCGACGCGTCGTCGTGGTCGACGTGCGCGAGCCCGCGGTCTATGCGAGGGCCCACGTGCCCGGCGCGGTGAACGTCCCCGCGGACGATTTCGAAGAGAAGCTCCCGTCGCTCATGGCGCAGCGCAAGCCCCTGGTGATCTACGACCGCTCCTGCGCCGACGACGCGCGGAGGGTCTTCGAATCGCTGCAGAAGCAGGGCGTTCCCGCGGTGCTGCTCAAGGGCGGCATGCTCGGCTGGGAGTCTGAGGGCTTCGACGTCGAGCGCTCGTAGCGCGTCGAACGACGGGCGCGCTCTCGATGTCCCCTCCCCCCGCGACGTCGCACGCGGCGCGCGCGGCCCTCGCACTCTCGCTCGCGGGCCGGGCGCTCGATCCCAACACCGAAGCCTCTCGTCACGGTGACACCGCGCTCGGCGGAGCGCTGCTCTCGCAATGCCTCCGTCACGCCGCGATGGCCCTCGGCGCAGCGGAGAAGGAGAGCCTCGCGGAGACCGTAGGCGCGCTCGACGACGGCACCCTCGCACGTGTCGCTGGGAGCCGTGAACGCGCGCTCTCGCTCACGGAGACGGTGCTCTCGGCCTCGCGGGGCGACGACGTCACCGACCTCGACGACGCCGAGCTCTTCGCTTCGAAGCTCGTGGAGCTCGCCACCAACGGCAGGCGCCTCGGACGCGCCGCGATCGTGTGGAGGCTCGCGCAGAGCGTCGCCGTCGCAGCCGCGCTCACCGCTGCGTTCATGGTGTTCTGGCGCGCGGAGCACTCGCCGTACACGTTCTCCACGTCGAGCGCGCTCTCAGGCTACGCGGCCGCGGGGACGCTCCCCGTCACCACCTCGCGCGACGTCTTCTTTCACACGACCGACGAGGAGCGACCGTGGCTCCAGATCGATCTCGGCGAGGAGCGCGCGGTCTCGCGGGTCATCGTCACCAACCGCTTCGACTGCTGCCGCGAGCGCGCGACGCCGCTCGTCGTCGAGGTGCGCGCCGCGACGGGAGACTTCCGCGAGGTCGCGCGCAACGTGACGGAGTTCGACGACTGGACCGCCACCTTCTCCTCGACGCGCGCCCGCTACGTGAGGCTCAGCGTGCCGAGGCGCACCGTGCTCCACCTCCGCAACGTGGAGATCCCTTGAGCTCCGAGGGCCTCGCCGCGAGCCTCCGGCGCGCGGTCGCCGTCATCGCGAGATGGTTGCCCACGGTCGCGGTGGTGCTCGCGTGTTTCGGCGCGCGCTACTGGTACAGGGTCCACCTCGGCGTGCGCTTCGACGCCGCGACGACGGAGTACTGCATCCAGTTCGTCGACCGCGCGTGGCTGCGCGATGACCTCGGGCGGACGCTCTGGTCGCTGCACCATCAAGCTCCGTTGCTCGACCTCGTCGTCGGAGTTGCGCTCAAGCTCTCGGCGACGCGCTTTCACGACATCCTCGACGGGCTCTTTCAGGCGCTCGCGCTCGGGCTCGCGCTGGGCATGCTCTCGGTGCTGCGGCGCATGGGCGTGCGTCCGCTCGTGGCGACGATTTCGGCCTGCCTCTACACCGCGGCGCCCACGGTGGTGCTCTACGAGAACTGGCTGCTCTATCACCACATCGTGACGGGGCTCTTCGTCCTGTCGCTCGCGGCGCTCCAGCGATTTGCGCGGCGCGAGACGCTCGCGAGCGGCGTGGCCTTCTTCTCGTCGCTCGCCCTCATCGTGCTCACGCGGGCCACCTTCGGGCTCGTCTTCATGGGGGCCATCGCGGCGGCGCTGCTGTTCTACAAGCCCGTGCCGCGGAGGCTCGTGCTCAAGGCCGCGGCGGTGCCGATGCTCGTCATCGCGCTCTACACGGCGAAGACGCCGCTCGTCTCGGGGCGCTCGCTCGGGCACGCGCTCGTGGGCCCGAACCTCGTCATCAAGATCCTCGACGAGCTCCCGCCGCAGGAGCGCGACATCCTCTTTCGTACGGAGGTGCTCTCGCCGCAGTCGCGCGAGCTCGCCTTCCCGAACCTCGATCGCTTCAGGGAGTTTCGCGTCGAGGGGGTGCCCGTGACGGGAGTGCCCGCGCTCGACACGCTCGTGCGCGAGAACGGCGTCGTGAACGCCAACGCGCTCCAGTACGCGTACGTGGCCGACGTCTCGTTGCGCGACGCGAAGACGCTCCTGCGGCGCTATCCGCGGGCCTATCTGCGCGCCGTGTGGAGCGCAGTCTCGTCGGGCTACTTCCGCTCCGCCGCGAACGACCAGAACATCACGAAGGCCTTCGTGTATGTGCCCTTCAAGGAGCTCGAAGAGCGCTTCGTGGCGCGCTTCAAGCCGCAGCCCGACGAGTCGCTGAAGGTGCTCACCGTGGCGCTCCCGCTGGCGCTGCTCTACGGCTTCGCGAGGCTCCTCTCGCCGCGCTCATGGTTGGTATCGCAGCGAGTGACGGTGACCGCGCTCGCGATGATCCTCGCGACGATCCTCTACGCGGCCTCGGCGGTGCTGGTCTCGTACGGAGACTTCGCGCGCTACCGCTTCGAAGTCGACGTGCTCTATGTGGTGCTGCTCGCGATGCTCTTCGACGACGCGTTGAGCTTCGTCGTTTCGCTGCCGAGGAAGCTCTTCGCGCTCAGGCGACGCCGCGCTTGAGGTCCGCTTCTTCTTCGCCGCTGATCGCGCGGAGGTAGCACGTGCGGCAGCGGGCTTCGTAGGAGTCCGCGGCTCCGACCTGGACGCGCTCGCTCCCGCCAGCGACGCGGTACGAGCGGCTCGCGAGGGCGCCGCACGACGAGCACACCGCGAGGCACTTGGTGATCTGCTCCGCGATCGCCAGGAGCTGCGGAATGGGCTCGAAGGGCTGTCCGCGGTAGTCCTGATCGAGGCCCGCGATCACCACGCGCACGCCCCTGTCTGCGAGCGCCTGCACCACGGGGACGAGCGTCGGGCCAAAGAACTGCGCTTCATCGATGCCGACGACCTGCGTCTCGGGGTCGAGGGCCGCTTCGAGCGCGGCGACGTCGTTCACGGCCTGCGCCTCGAGCGACTGCGCGCTGTGACTCGTGATGCGCGTCTCGTGATAGCGCTGATCGATCGAGGGCTTGAACACCTGCACCCGCTGGCGCCCGATCACCGCGCGGCGGAGCCGCCGGATCAGCTCCTCGGTCTTGCCCGAGAACATCGGACCGCAGATCACCTCGACCCAACCCGCGCCGTGACGTGAAGACTCCATGCGCGAGAGTCTCCGACGCCGCGAAGAGAAACTCGAAGAGGGCGACAAGACGGGCGACAGAACGCAGGCGGTCAGGGTATGTCCGTCGGTGCGTTGCGCGCTGCGATGCGGGTGCGCAACAATCGCTCCGCCCGTTCGCGCGTCGCGGAGGTGTCGGAGCTCCCGTTGACGACGCGTCGCCCAGATCGAGAGTTTCATCGCTCATGCTGCCCGTGGTGGATGTCGTCGCGACCCGAGGCCACGTAGGCGAACGCCTCGCCCGCGCGCTCGCAGACTCCCCTGCCCGTCCCCTCGGCGCCGCCATCGCGCCGGGCACGCTCTCGTGGCCCGAGATGGTCGCGCGCGTGCTCTCGTGCGTCGCCCCCGACGCCTCGATCGCGCCGCCCGATGTCGAACGCCTCGCGCTCGCGGGCGCCGTGCGCGCGGTGCTCCCCACCTACGACGCGGCCTTCACCGAGCGCGCGGGCACCGTCGATGCGTTTGCGCGGACCCTCGCGATCTTGCGTATCAACGGCGCCGAGCGAGCGACGCTCGCCGAGGCCGTGCGGCTCACCGACGACCACGACGACGGCGCGCGGGGGAGGCTCAAGATCCTCGCGGCGGTGCTCGACGAGCAGGATCGGAGGCTCTCGTCCGCGGGGCTCGTCGCGGCGGCTTCTGCCGAGCATGTCGCGGCGAAGGCGCTCGCAGACACGCGGAGAAAGCCGTCTGAGGCGGGGCTCGGCTCGGAGCTCAGGGTGTGGCACCTCGCGGAGCTTCCTCCGACGCGCGTGATGTTTCTCACCGCGCTCTCGCGGTGGATGGGCGCGCACCGCGGATCGACGGAGTTTCACGTCGTGTGCGAGCCGAGGAGGATGAAGCTCCCCCTCGCGATCGACCGCGCGCTGAGGGCCTTCGAAGCAGAGGAGGGCGCGCGCTTCGAGATGCAGTACGGGCTGCGTGATCCGTCGCTCGAACCCGCGTCACCGTCGCTCGCGAAGTGGGTCTCTGCGCTCGCCATCGGCGGACGACTCGACGGCGAAGAGGCCGTGAAGGGGCTCTCGTTCGCGGAGGCGCAGGGCCCCGATGAAGAGGCGCGCTGGATCGCCGCGCGCATCGAGCGATGGATGGCCGAGGGGATCAGGGCGAGCGAGATCGCCGTGGTGCTTCGAAGGCCCGACAGCGAGCGCGTCGAGACGCTGGGGAGAGCCCTCGATGACGCGAGGATTCCGTGGCGTGACTCGCGTGATGCGGCGCTGCTCACGTCGCCCGTGGCGAGGGCGCTGCTCGGACTTCCGAGGGTCGTGGCGCGGGGCGCCGAGCGTGAGGAGGTGCTGCGCGCGCTCGCGGTGCTTCAGGGCAACGCGCCGAGAGGAAACGAGCCCGCGCCGTGGAGGGTGGCCGACGCGCTGCGCGCGATGGACGTCGAGAGCCTCTTCGACACGCGGCTCATGGAGCTGTGCGCGCGAGCGCGGAAGAAGGGCACGAGCGCCGCCGTGCTCTCGGCCATCGACGACCTCGCGCGCGACCTCTGGGACCTCTCGCAAGACGGCACCGTGACGGAGCACGTCGAGCGGTTGGAGCGCTGGGTGCTCCGCGCGGGCGGCGACGGACGCTTTCTCGAAGAGTCGCGGACGGTGGTCGCGACTGCCGGCTTCGACGCTGGCGCGCACGCCATTCTCAGGGCCCTCGCGAGGGACGAGAAGGGCCTCGCGGCGGCGGCGGATCTGTTGCGAGACCTCCCCTCGGTGGCGGAGTCGGTGGGGCGCGAGTCGCGCATCAGCGCGGGCGAGTTCGGCGAGATGGTGCTCGACCTCGCGCGCGTTCGAACGCTCGGCGCGCAGCGCAGCGGACCGGGCGGCGGAGGCGTGCTCGTGCTCGACGCGCGCGAAGCCCTCGGACGCGACCTCGCCGCGGTGGTCGTGCCCGCGATGCATGACGGCGGCTTTCCCGCGCGACGCGATGACGAGGCGCTCTGGAGCGACGCGGAGCGAACCGCGGTCGGAAAAGCACTCGGCGCGCCCATCGAGCGATCGGGCGGACGCGAGTCAGAGACGCTGCTCCTCCTCGGGATCATCGCGTCGGCACGGGTCGCGGTCGCCGTGAGTCACGCGCGCCACGACGCGGGCGGCAGGGCTCTCACGCCGTCACCGTTCTTCGGCGACCTCCAGCGCATCGCGGGCGTGACCGTCGAGCGCGTGCATCGCGATCCGCTCGCGCGCTCGCGGAGGGTTCCGCCGAGGGGCCCCGAGCGCGCGCTGCGGCGGTGGGCGCAGTGCGACGAGGCCGAGCTCACGCGGGCGCAGCTCGCCGCGGGGCTGCGTGAGTCGCTGCGCTCGGTCGCGACGAGGGCCTCGGTCGAGCGCTCGCGGCAGGAGTTCTTCGCGCGTGTGGATGCGACCGCGGACCGCTACTCGGGGCGCATCGATCACGATCCCGCGCTCGTGGAGCGGCTGCGGCTCTCGGACTGGGCGGGACCACGCAGGCCCATCGCAGTGACCACGCTCGAACGCGCCGCGCGCTGTGGCTACAAGGCCTTCGCGCTCGAAGTGCTGCGCATCGAGGAGCGCGCCGACGAGGCCGAGACCCTCGACGACAAGAGCCGCGGACATCTGCTGCACAAGCTGCTGGAGGCTGGACAGGAGGCGCTTCAAGAGTCGCGCGCGCTCACGCAGACGGAGCGCTGGATGGCCGTGAGAGCGGCGCTCGATGACGCGGGGGCCGAGTTCGCGGTGCACGAGGCGAGGCTCAACGCGAGCCTGCTCGAAGCGGATCTGCGGTCGATCCGTCGGCAGGTGGAGCTGTGGCTGGAGCGTCGGATGACCGGCGCCGAGGCGTGGCAGATGATCGAGAGCGAGGTCGCGTTCGGACCGCGAAAGAAGTGGCCCGCGCTCGAGGTCCCCGTCGAGAACGGAGCGCCCGTGGTGATTCAGGGCCGCATCGACGGCGTGGAGCGCTCGGGGATGGCCCTGCGCGTGGTGGAGTTCAAGTCGGGACGCGGAGACGGCTTTCGCAAGCGGCTTCAGGAGGGCGCGCTCGACACACAGTTTCAGATGGTGGTCTACGCGGCTGCGCTGGAGCGGGCGCGGCGCGCGGGCGTGCTCGAAGGCGATCCGACGGCCGTCGACGGGGTGTACGTGGGCTTTCGTGACCTCACGGAGCACGGGCTGAGAGACGCGCTCTCGAAGCCGCGGAAGAAGGGTCCCGCGGTCGATGTCGACATGCTCGTGGGGCGCGGCGCCGAGGGAGAGGGCCCCCTCGGGGACGCCGTGCGACGCGTGGTTCTGCCGCTGCGCGCGGGCCATTTCGAACCGCGCCCGAGGGACTGCGACTTCTGTCAGTACCGCTCGCTCTGCCGCGTCGAGACGCATGACGGCGTGCTCGATGAGCCGGGAGAGACGTCGTGAGCCCCGTCCCCATCGACGAGCACCCCGGGTTGATGGCATGAGCGCACACGTCGGCATGCGCGGCTCCCCCGGTCGGTCACGGCTCTTCGCGTTCGAACGCAACGCCGTGGTGCGCGCGGGCGCAGGCACGGGCAAGACCGAGGCTCTCTCGACGGTGTACCTGCACCTCGTCGGAGGCATCGCGTCGCCCGCCGTGTGGCCCCGCGGCGGCGTCGGCCCCGAGCGCATCGTGGCCCTCACCTTCACGGAGAAAGCCGCGCGCGAGATGCGAGAGCGCATCACCGAGGCGGTCACGCTCCTCGCCGCGGAGCGCCTGCCGCGAGAGCTCGAAGCGACCGATCCCGAGGCGCGCCTCGAAGCCGCGAAGCGTTGGGGGCTGCTCCGTGGCGTGACGCCCGCCGTCGTGGCGCGCGTGCTCGCGCTCGCAGACAGCGCGGCGCAGAACGGCCGCCCGCTCCCCTCGCCCGAGGCGTGGCAGCGCATCGCGTGGAGCCTCGGGAGCGCGCAGGTGGGGACCTTTCACGGCTTCGCCGCAGGGCTTCTGCGACGGTCTGCCGTGGAGCTCGGGCTCGACCCCGCCTTCAGCGTCATCGAAGAGGAAGACGCCGATCGCATGCTCCGCGCGGCCGCCCTCGCGGCCCTCTCCGACGCCGCGCAGCGCGATGTGAGCGCCGTCGTCGAGCTCATGGCCGCGGGCGGCGGCATCGGCGAGCGCGGCGATCGCGGGCTCGTGACGCTCATCGCAGACCTCGTGCGCGCGCTCGACGAAGACGGACTGCGCGCAGACAGCGTCGCCGTGGCCGCCGCGGTGGAGCCCACCGACGTGCGCTCGTACATCGCGGCGGACACCCTCGCGCGCTTCGCGGCGGCGTGCGGTGACGTCCCTGCGCTCCGTGATGACGGGACGGCGCAGCGGGTCCACGACCTCGCGCATCGCATCGAAGATTTTCCTCCGATGACCTCGCCGGAGCGCGCGCTCGAACGCGTGAGGGTGCTTCGTTCGCAGGGGAAGACCATTCCCCCGCGCACGCGCACGCGGAAGCTCGAACCGCTCGCGGAGGAGGCGCGCGAGGCCGTGTCGTCGCTGCTCCGCGACGCGCTCTCGGTGGTGTCGGTGCGGCTCGCCGAGGCCGCGCGCTCCGTCGCGGCCGACACGCAGCGGCGCTATGAGCGCGCGAAGAAGCAGCGCGCGGGCGTCGACTACAGCGACCTCATGCGCCTCCTGCGCGACGGCCTGCGCGACCGCGCGACGCTGCGGCGCGAGTGGAAGCAGCGCTACGACGCGGTGCTCGTCGACGAGTTTCAGGACACCAACCGCGTGCAGCGAGACCTCCTGTATCTCCTGCGCGAGCGGCGTGACGCGGAGCGGCTCCTCGCGCCGGGGCAGTCGCTCACGGCGGCGGAGCTCGAGCGCACGGGGCTCCTCGTGGTGGGCGACGCGAAGCAGTCGATCTACGCGTTCCGCGGTGCCGAGGTGGCGGTCTTTCTCTCGACGGAGCAGGAGCTCGCCGACGCGGGCGGAGAGCGGCTGGAGCTCACCGACAGCTTCCGCGCGCTCGACCGCGTGCTCGAAGCGGTGAACCCGATCACCGAGGCGCTGCTCACGGGCGTGGGGGTTCACGCGACGGGGATGTACGACCGCGTGCGAGACACGCTCGTCGCGACCGCCGTCGGTGACACCAGCGCGCGCGTCGAGCTGGCGCTCGTCCCTGAGGGCCGCGCCGACGATCAGCGCAGGGCCGAGGCCGACGTGATCGCGCGTCGCATCACCGAGCTCGCCACGAGCAGCGGACACGGCCCCGGGTGGCGCGCGCCGCGCATGGACGAGATCGCGGTGCTCGTCCCCTCGTGGTCGCACCTCGAGCCCATCAAGCGGGCGCTCCAGATCCGCGGGATTCCCTACACGTTGCGCGGCGGACCGGGGTTCTGGGATCGGCGCGAGGTCGATGACCTCATCGTGCTCCTCCGCTTCGTGGCGCAGCCCTCCGATCGCTTGAGCCTCGCGGCGCTGCTCCGCGGGCCGCTCGTGGGCCTCTCCGACGCGGGGCTCGGAAACCTCTTCGCAGAAGCCGCCGGGCTCGATGACATCCTCGATCCGCCGACGTCGCTCAGGGCCTCGCTCGACGCCGATGACAGGGCGCGTCTCGACGAAGCCCGCGCGTCGCTGAGACGGCTCGTGCGCTTCGGTCCCACGCTCGGCCCTCACGGGGTGCTGCGCCAAGTGCTCGCGGAGCGCGGGTATGCGGCGGTGCTCGCGCGGCTTCCTTTCGGGGCGCAGCGCGTCGCCAACGTCGACAAGCTGCTCAGCATCGCGGCGGCGGCCGAGGAGCGCGGCGGTGACGAGGCCGACCTCGCGGGCTTCGTGCTCTACGTCGACCGCATGCGCGCGGCGGCGCAGCGCGAGAGCGAGGCCGACCTCGAAGACGCCGTGACGGGCAGCGTGAACGTGATGTCGATCCACGCGGCGAAGGGGCTCGAGTGGCCCGTGGTCTTCGTGGCGCAGACGTCACGGAGGCGTCCGCCGCGGGTCGATCGCGTGCTCCTCGATGACCGCGGGAGGCTCGTCGCGCTCCCTGGCGGAGTCGACGTTCCCGATGGCTTTCGCGACATGCGGAAGCGCGCGCACGCGGCCGAAGAAGACGACGCGCGGAGGCTCCTCTATGTAGCCCTCACGCGCGCTCGCGACCTGCTCGTGGTGACGGGCCCCGCGGGCGCTGGCGAAGGCGAGTGGCCCGCGCTCAGGGCTGCGCTCGAGGCCGAAGCGCCGTTCCGCGTGCGCGTGGTCGCGGCGGGTGAAAACGGCGCGACCGTCCCCGTGAGGGCGCGCGCCGAGGCGACGGACGACGACGTTCAACGCACCACAACGGTCGAGAAGACCGAGGCTCCGCCGACGCGGAGGCACCTCGCGCTCGCCTCCGAGGCGCTGCAAGATTTCGCGTGGTGCGCGCGGCGATTTCACGCGCTCCACGACCTCGGACTGCGTGAGCACACGGGCGCGTCGTGGGAGCACTTCGCGGGCGGCGACCTCGCGCGTCGGGCCCTCGCGCACGCGTCTCCTGCGGCCCTCGTCGACGACCCCGAGCTCGCGCTGGCGCGTTGTTGCGCGGCGAATGGAGAGCGCTCGACGGGCGCGATCGCAGAAGCGGCACGGTCTCTTCTGCGTCGCTTCACCTCGCTCCCGCTGGCCCGCGCGCTCGCGGACGATGACGGCCTCGTGCTCGGTCGATCGCTCTCGTGGGCGCTGCGCCTCGAAGAGTCGGGTCGCGCGCTCACGGTCACGGGCGTGGCGGATCTGGTGCTGCGCGGCGAGGCGCTCGATCGCGATGGCGTGGTGGTGGCGCGCGTGGCGACGTTGCCCGATCGCGACGAGGCGGCGTTGCCGGGGGCCGATCCCGAGCTCGACCTGCTCCTCGCGCGCATCGCGCTGGCGAAGCGCTTCGCCGAGGGCGGGAGCCCCGTGCCCGTGAGGGCCGCGATCGTGGCGCTCGGTGACGAGGCGAAGGCCGCGGTGCACTTCGTCCAGCCCGTGAGCGACGAGGTGGTGTGCGCGCGCGCGCTCGACGCCGCGAGGCAGCTCGACGCAGCGAGGGAGAGCGGTCGTTGGCAGGCGCTGCCGCGGTACGCGTGCGACGGGCTGCGCTGCGGCTTCGTCCCGCGCTGTCACGGCTGAGCGGGGCGGTCGCCCATACCCTCGTTCACGATCGTTAACACACACGTTACCCCGCGGTTGCGAGCGTTTCGGTCAGATCGCGCGGCGATGACGCAACGCTCTTCGAACGCCCTCGGCGCGGCCCTGCTCTCGGTCGCGCTCGTACTCTGTCCCTCGGTGGCCCTCGCCGACGGGGCCGCTCACATCGACTCCGGCGACACCGCGTGGCTGCTGGTCTCGTCGGCCTTCGTGCTCTTCATGACCCCGGGGCTCGCGCTCTTCTACGGCGGCATGGTGCGCCGTCGCAACGTGCTCTCGACCTTCATGTTCGTGCACTTCGCGCTCGCGATCATCACGCTCCAGTGGGTGCTCTTCGGGTACTCGCTCGCCTTCGGGCGCTCGCACGGCGGGGTCATCGGAGGCTTCGAAATGGCCCTGCTCCAAGGCGTCGGGAGCGAGGTGCACAAGACCGTGCCCCACATGGCCTTCATGGCCTTTCAGATGAAGTTCGCGATCATCACGCCGGCGCTCATCGCGGGGGCCTTCGTCGAGCGCATGAAGTTCTCGGCCTACGTGGTCTTCGCGCTCCTCTGGACGACGCTCGTCTACGACCCCGTCGCGCACTGGGCCTGGGCCGACGGGGGGTGGCTCCTGCGCCTCGGCGTGCTCGATTTCGCGGGCGGCACGGTGGTTCACCTCACCGCGGGCATCGCCGCCCTCGTGTGCGCGCTCGTGATCGGAAAGCGCGTGGGATTTCCCCGTGAGAAGGCGCCGCCGCACAACCTCACGATGACCGTCACGGGCGGAGGGCTCCTCTGGTTCGGGTGGTTCGGCTTCAACGCGGGCAGCGCGCTCGGCGCCAACGCGCTCGCGGCGCTCGCGCTGGTCACCACGCACGTCTCGGCCTCCGCCGCCGCGCTCTCGTGGGTGCTCGTCGAGTGGAAGCACCGCGGACGCCCCACCATGCTCGGCTTCGTGTCGGGCCTCGTCGCGGGCCTCGTCGCCATCACCCCCGCGGCGGGCTACGTCACGGTGGGCTCGTCGGCGCTCATCGGACTCGCGTCGGGGGCCGTGTGCTACGGCGCGGTGCTCCTCAAGGAGCGGTGGCACTACGACGACTCGCTCGACGCCTTCGGCGTGCACGGTGTGGGCGGCATCCTCGGGGCGCTGCTCACGGGCGTGTTCGCGACGAAGGCCGTGAACCCCGACGGCGGCGACGGGCTGCTCGCGGGCAATCCCATGCTCTTCGCGAAGCAGGTCGCCGCGGTGCTGATCGTCGGGGCCTACAGCGCGGCCGTGACGTGGGTGCTCCTGAAGCTGGTCGATCGCCTCGTGGGGCTGCGCGTGAGCGAGGACGACGAGCGCGAGGGCCTCGACGAGACGCAGCACGGCGAGTCGGGCTACGTCATGTGAACGGGTGCGCCGCCGCGCGGGGATGACCCGCGAAAAAGCGGCGATCTTCGTGCTTCTACCCGATGGCGCCGCGACCGGGCGAGGCTGTATGTTCCGCGCCCCTCTTCCCACCAGCGACTGCTCCGCGAAGGGAAGCGCCACCGCGACCCACGAAAGGCAACAGGACTCTCACGATGCGAAGGATGATCATCTGCGCCGCGCTTGCGATCGGCGCCTGCAAGCCCGCCACGCCCGCGGCCACGACCGCCGCCCACGGCGCCGCGGGCCCGCTCACCACGGACCAGGACAAGACCCTCTACGCCCTCGGACTGGTGATGGGTCAGCGCCTCGGTGACTTCAACCTCACGCCCGCCGAGCTCGTCGTGGTGCAGCGCGGCATCGGCGATCAGGTCACCGGCGCCCCCAAGGCCGTCGAGCTCCGCGAGTGGGGCCCCCGCATCAACGACCTCGCCCGCGCCCGCGTCGAGAGCCGCGGCGAGCAGGAGAAGACCCGCGGACGCGCCTACGCCGAGCGGGCCGCGCAGGAGCAGGGCGCGCGCAGGCTCCCGTCGGGCCTCGTGTTCCGCGAGATCCGCGCGGGCAACGGCGCGCAGCCGCACGAGACCGACACGGTGCGCGTGAACTACCGCGGTACCCTCATCGACGGCACCGAGTTCGACAGCTCGTACGGCTCCAACGGCCTCGGTCAGCCCGTGGAGTTCCCCCTCAACGGCGTCATCCGATGCTGGACCGAGGGCGTGGCGCTCATGCACGTCGGCGGCAAGGCCAAGCTCGTGTGCCCGTCTGAAATCGCCTACGGCGACCGCGGTCAGCGAGGGATTCCCCCGGGCGCGACGCTCACCTTCGAAGTCGAGCTCGTGTCGGTCAGCGCCGCCGCTGCGCCCGAAGCTCCGCCGCCCGGTGCGAACCCCACGTCTCCGGCGCTCCCCACGGGCGCCCCGCCGCCTCCCACCGCCGCCGCGCCGCACTGATCTCCCACACCGCTCTTCGCTGTCTCGTGCGGGCTCACCACGCGACGTCGCGCTGAGGCTCCATCCACGTCTCGGCCGTTCCGACGCCGAGCTGTCCGTACGCGTTGTCGCCGCCCCAACAGCGGGCCGTGCGATCGCCCCAGAGCGCGCACGCGTGCGAGATCCCGACGGCCATCTGCCCGAGCGAGCGATCCGTTCCCGAGAGGTCGACGAGCGTCAACGGGTCGGCCTCGACGCCGGGACGATCGGCTGACTCCCACCACGGATCGTTCGTGCATCGCAGCGTCATCCGAGGCGTCGCGAAGCACCAGCGCGCGCCGCCCGCGAAGGCCGAAACCCCTGCGCCGATGGGCTCCGAGAGCGCCGCGAGCCTCCCCGCGCACGCGACGGAATCGCGCCCCGTCGCCGCGCAGGTCGACGCGCCTCCGGCCACCACGCGCGACGCGTCGGTGAACACCCGCTCGGCGACGGGGACTGCGACGGGGGTCGTCGTCGATCGAAAGCCCGCGCTCGATCCCCAGCACCACACACCGCCTCCCTCGACGAGCGCGCAGGTGTGTTCGAAGCCCGCGCTCAACACGCGCGCGACGGGCAACGACGCGACCCTCGACGCGCGAGGCTGACACCCGCGGACGCCGCCTCCCGCGCATGGAATCGCGGTGCTCAACGCGCCTCCCGTCTGGGCCATCGCGTCGGCGCCCCAGCACCACACGGCCCCGTCGCGCGTGAGGGCGCAGGCGTGCGCGCGTCCCGCTGCGATCGCCGCCGCGGGAGGGAGCGCCTCGACGCGTACGAAGGCGCTCCGCGAGGTGAGCGTTCCGTCTCCGAGCGCGCCTGTGTCATTGCGTCCGATGCACCAGACCGCATCGCGCGCGAGGACGCAGAGGTGCGCCGCGCCCATCGCGATCGAGGTGGTGTCTGGCGGCGCCGCGACGCGCTCGGGCCTCGACCTCGCGAGGCGTGAATCACCGAAGATTCCCGAAGATCCGTCGCCCCAGCACGCGACGCGCGCGCCGTCGCTGCCCCTCGCGAGCGCGCAGCTCGTACGGTCTCCGACGGCGACCTGGGTGAGCCTCGGCGCGGCGCAGTCTTCGTCGACCTCGCCGTCGCAGTCGTCGTCGATCCGGTCGCCGCAGAGCTCGATGGGAGAAGGAAGCGCCTCGCCCTCGCACGCGCCGACGAAGCGTCCGCGGAGGGGATCGCAGCGCACGAGGCCGTCGTGACAGCGCCCGACGGCGCGCGACGATGAAGGTCCCGAGTAGCACGCGCGCGTCTCCGAGGGGCTCGTGCAGCGCTCCGCGGACGCATCGATGACCTCGCAGCGAGAGGCGTCTCCGAGGGCGCAGAGGCGCGCGGCGCCGAGGTCTTGCGGAGAGGCGCAACCGAGGAGCGCGAGGGCGAGGGCACACGCCGCGAAGAGGCTCCGTGGCGCGCGGTTGTCGCTGTGGTCGCTCGTCATCGCGTGTCGCCCGGAGACGCGTATCGCACGGAGGCGGTGAGCAATTCCATTGCGCGGCGGGAGGCGCGGCCCGTATGCGTCGGAGAGGCTCCGCTCGCGCGATGTCACCCCGCTCGCACCACCGTCGGAACACGGGTCTCACGATCGCCGCGGCGGTCGTCGCGACGCCCTGCGTTGCCGCCGCGCAGCCGTCGCCCACGTGGCGCCTCGAGTACAGCGTCGCCGCGGGGGTCGAGGGATGTCCCACGGCGCAGTCGGTCTCCGATCAGGTCTCGCGCAGACTGGGCAGAGACCCCTTCGCCGCCGACGCGACGGGCGTGGTCAGGGTCACGGTCGAGAGCGCGCGCCGCGGACGCTTCACCGTCGAACGCAGCGACGCGCCCGCGTCACCGCCGCGAGAGATCACCGCCCCGAACTGCGAGCGACTCATCGATCGCATGGCCCTCTCGATCACCGTGCTGATCGATCCGATGGCCTTCGCGGCACCGCCACCGCCGCCACCGCCACCTCCACCGCCACCACCTCCACCTCCACCGCCGCCACCTCCACCGCCGCCACCACCGCCGCCCGTGGAGCGTCCTCCCGCACCGCGTGGACCGTCATGGACGGTCTCGCTCGGGCTCGGCGGACATGCGTCGTTTGGCGCTTCAAACCCCGTCGCGCCAGGGATCGACGTGCGGCTCTCGCTCCGTCGAGGGAGCTTCTCGCTCGGACTCGAAGGGCGCTACGACGCGCCCATTTCGACGGCGATGGAGGCTGTGCCTCGGGGGACCTTCACGTCGTCGCTCGCTGCGGGCGTCGTCGCGGCCTGCGTTCACTACGCGTGGGCGAGAGGCTGCGGGGTCTTCATCGCGGGCGCGCTCCTCCGCGAGAGCGAAGGCATCGACGCGCCGCGCTCCGACGTCGCGCCGTACCTCGCGGGGGGGCTGCGCGTGGGGTTGAGCATCCCGCTCTCGACGTCGTGGTCGATCGAGGCCGCGGGAGAGCTCGTCGCGCAGAGCCAGGTCGTGCCCACCGTGCAAGCCGCGGCGCCGATCACCGGGCAGGGCGGCGCGTGCCTCCCGAGCGAGCTCCAGGGGACGCACGTCGCCGTGTGGTGTCCGCCGCTCCTCGCAGGGGTCGCCTCGGTGGGCGCGCTCTGGCGACTCCCCTGACAGAAAGGTCGCCGCGTGCGCGATCGCTAGGTATCGTCGCGGCGATTCCGTGACGGACCCGGCGCGCAGCACCCAACACCTCGATCGATGGACCTCCGTCGCCGACGTCGCGCGCTCGTCGCCCCGCGCGCTCCACCCGTTGCCCTGACCCCATGGCGGCGCTCGAAGACACCTTCACGGCCCTCTACCGCGCGGAGGCTCCGCACGTGATGAGGACGCTGCGCAGGCTCGGCGTCCGCAGCGCCGACGTCGAAGACTCCGCCGTCGAGGTGTTCGTGGCGCTCCACCGGCACTGGTCGCAGTACGACCCCACGCGCCCCGCGAGGCCGTGGGTCCGCGCCTTCGCCGTGCGCGTCGCCGCGGACTACCGCAAGAGCGCGCGCATCCGACGCGAGGTGGCCGACGACGGCGCCGACGCCCACGACGCCTCACCGGGCGCCGACGAGCGGCTCATCGACCGCGAGAAGCAGCGGCTCGTGCTCGAAGCGCTCGACGGCATCGACCCCGAGCGCCGCGAGGTCTTCGTGCTCCATGAGCTCGAGGAGTGCCCCATGCCCGAGGTCGCGCAGACCCTCGGCGTGCCGTTGAACACAGCGTATTCGAGGCTGCGCCTCGGGCGCGAGGAGTTCGCCGCCGCCGTGCGTCGCATTCGATTGAAGAGGGGTGAGCGATGAGCGACGAACATCCCGACGACGCGCTCGACGACGACCTGCGCGACCTCCTCTCGGCCGAGCGCAGGCGCCCTTCGACGCTGCCTCCCGACGTCAGCGACCGCGTGCTCGATCGGGTGCGAGCGCGCGTCGACGTAGACCCGCCACCGCCCCCGCCGGGACGTGGATCTTCGATCGCGCGGAGCGCCCTCGCGGCCCTCGGCGGCGCGGTGCTCGGCGCCGGGCTCCACGCGGCCCTTCAGCGCCCTCCAGCGCCGCGGCGCGAGGTGGTCGAGCGCGTCGTCGAGCGCGTCGTCGAGCGGAGGGTCGAGGTCCCCGTGGTGCGCTACGTCACCGTGACCGACGACGCGGGGATCGACGCCGCCATCGCCCCTCGCCCGCAGCCGACCCCGGCGAACGCGCGTCCCTCCAACGTCGCGCGTGACGACGACGACAGCGCCCTCGTCGAGCGCGCCCGCGTGGCGCTCCTACGGCGCAACCCCGGCGACGCGCTCGCCGCCGTCGAAGAGCACGCGCGGCGCTTTCCGCGAGGTCAGCTCGCCGAGGAGCGCGAGGTGCTCGCCGTGCAATCGCTCGTCGCGCTCGGACGAGGCGCCGAGGCTCGCACCCGCGCCGCGGCCTTTCATCGACGCTTCCCCGCGAGCGCGCTCGGCGCAGCGGTCGACGCGGCCGTATCGCGCTGAGCGATCGCCACATCGCGGACGCTCCATCGACGCGCTGTCACGGCGCTCGACGGAGCCCGTGACAAGTTGTCTTCGCGCGCGCTGCGAGAGCGCGTCGAACACCGTATTTCAAAGCCATTTTCGCGTCGGCACGTCGGCTGCTCAACGCTCCGACATGGAAGACACCGCCCTCCCCCACGACCCCGCGGCGACCACCTGCTCGCCCTACCGCAACACCCCCGTCATCGAGGCCGCGCCGCCGACGCCGAAGCCCTCTCGCGCGCTGACCGTCGCGAGCTGGCTCCTCATGGGCCTCGCGGTCGCTGCGATGGCGACCTCGATCCGCCTCACGCGCACCCTCAGCGACGTCGCGCGCCTCGCGGTCACGAACCGCCTCGCCGTTCGAACCGTGAGCCCCGCCGCCCGCCTCTCAGACGCCGTCGAAGCGCTCGCGCGCAGGCACGGCGAGGCCCTCTTCATCGAGCCCGGACTCGAGCTGAGCGCCCTCACGATCCCCGTCTCCGACGCGCCCACCGGGACGCTCCGCGCCGCGACGCGGGCCCTCGACGCCTACGCCGCGACGCGGGGCCTGTGGCTCCACGACGACGACGGGACGCTGCGCCTCGAGCGCGAGCTCACCGCCGTCGACCTGAGTTGCGTTGGCACCCTCGACGCATGCGCGACGCGCGTCGAGCGCCTCGCCTCGGTCACCGTCGAGCGCGCGTCGGCGTCGCCGTGGCGACCCATCGACCTCCGCCTCACGCGCGACGCGCCCGCGGTCGAGGGCCTTCGGTCTGCGCTTGTTGCCGCGGGCTATCAGGTCGACGTCACGGGGCGCACCCTCTACGTGAGCGACGGCGCGCCGCCCCCGCGCGCCAGCGCCGATACCGCTGCGCTCTCGGGCGTTCGCGCGATGGGGCGCGGCGTCTACGCGGTGTCGCGGCAGGCGATCGACGCGGCCCTCGAAGACCAGACCGCGCTCATGCGGAGCACGCGGATCATCCCCGTGGAGCGCGGCGGGCGCGTGGTGGGCGTGCAGGTGTTCGGCGTGCGTACGGGCGACCTCCTCGCGCGGCTCGGCGTCGAGAGCGGCGACGTGATCATGCGCGTGAACGAGTTCGACATCGCGACGCCCGACCGCTGCCTCGAGGCGTACGCGCGGCTCCGCCAGACCGACGAGATCACGCTGACGCTCGAGCGGCGCGGGCGGCGCGTGACGCTCCGCTACGAGATCGTCTGAGCGTCGTGCGCCACCTCGCGCGGGCCGAGCCAGCGGGTGAGGGCGTCTTCGAGGCGCTTGTGGTCGATGGGCTTGCTCAAGAAGTCGTCCATGCCGGCCTCGTGGCAGCGCGCACGCTCCTCGCTGAGCACGCCCGCGCTGCACGCGAGTATCGGTGTGCGCCGCGCGCCGTCCTCGCGCTCGCGGATGGCGCGCGTCGCGGCGAAGCCGTCCATCTCGGGCATGTGGCAGTCCATGAGCACGAGGTCGAAGTCGCTGCGCGCCGTGGCCTCGACGGCCTCGCGGCCGTTGCAGACGAAGACCGGCGCGACGCCGAGGTTCTTGAGCAGGTGCTCCATGAGCACGCGGTTGACGCGGTCGTCTTCGGCCACGAGCACCCTGCCCCGCACGCGATGTCTCGGCGCAGGAGGCGGCGGGGTGGAGACGCTGCGCTCCGCGCGACCGAGCTCGATGGAGAACGCGAAGGTGCTGCCCTCCCCGGGCGCGCTCTCGACCTCGATCTCGCTGCCCATGAGGTCGACGAGGCGCTTGCAGATGAAGAGCCCGAGGCCCGTGCCGCCGTAGCGCCGCGTGGTCGAGCCGTCGCCCTGCGAGAAGGGCTGAAAGAGCCTGGCGCGCGCCGCGTCGCTCATGCCGATCCCCGTGTCGCGGACGGCGAAGCGCATCCTCGCGTGGTCGGCTGACGCGGGAGGGAGCGCCGTGACGCGCAGCGCGACCTCGCCCTGGCTCGTGAATTTCACGGCGTTGCCGACGAGGTTCAAGAGCACCTGCGTGAGCCGCACGGCGTCGCCCGAGACCCACTCGGGGAGGGTAGGGTCGACCTCGACGGCGAGGCGGAGCCCCTTGCGCTGCGCCTGCCCTACGTAGAGCGACTGGCACCTGCGGACCATCTCCCGGAGTTCGAAGGGCGCGCGCTCGAGCTCCAGGCGCCCGGCCTCGATCTTCGAGAAATCGAGGAGGTCGTTGAGGAGCGTCATGAGCACCGTGCCCGAGCCGCGGAGCGTGGTGACGAACTCTCGCTGCTCGTCGGTGAGCGAGGTCTCGCCGAGGAGGTCGGCCATGCCGAGCACGCCGTTGAGGGGCGTGCGGATCTCGTGGCTCATCGTGGCGAGGAACTCGCTCTTGGCCGTCGACGCCGCGAGGGCCTCGTCGCGCGCCGCCGCGAGGTCTCGCTGGTAGGCCGTCTGCTTGTTGAGGAGCTCGGCGTTGACGGCCTCGTGCGCGAGGGCGATCGCGGCGATGGCGAGCACGGCGCCGATCACGGTGAGCGCCTGCACCGGCCCGTGAAAGATGATCACGGGCGTGAGGTGGGGCGTGGCGAGCGCCATCGCGCCGATGAGGGACGCGGTCACGAGCGTCCACGTCAGCGTGGCGCGCCTGCCGAGGAGGAACGCGGCGCTCAGCGGCACGCACCCGAGGTACGGCGCGATGGGCGACGCGAGGCCGCCCGACATGAGCGAGTTGGAGAACACCGTGAGCGAGGCGATCACGAGGATCACGTTCGCGGCGACGCTCGCCCTCGCGGCCGCGTTTCGGTGGGACATCCACCGCTGGACCAGGGCGCAGCACACCAGGGCGACGCAGCTCGTCGCGGCGATGCGCGTGGCGCCGAGGTGCACGTAGAACGGGATGAACGTGATCCACGCGGCGATCGCGACGGAGTTGAACCGCTTGACCCGCTGCACGCTCGCTTCGTCTGCGCCGTCTCGAATCCTGGTCGCGGCGTCCATCGCGAGCCTCGGGGTGGTGCTGCCTGCGTCGGAGCCTACATCGCACATGATCGGGCGCGAAGCGTCGCGTGAGGGCCCGTTGGTGCGTGGGCTCGCGTTCATGTAGCGTTCCGCGCCGCTCGCGCTTCGAAACCCCGTGACGCCACGGTCGCTCCACAAGCTCTCCCCATGCACAGCGTCCTCTTCGTCTGCCTCGGGAACATCTGCCGCTCACCCACCGCCGAGGCCGCGTTCGTGGCGCTCATCACGGCGCGCGGCGTCGCCGACCGATTTCACGTCGACAGCGCGGGGACGAGCGACAACCACATCGGCGAGTCGGCGCACCCGGGCACGCGCGCCGAGGCCCTCAAGCGCGGCGTGGAGATCACCCACCGGGCCCGCAAGGTCACCCACGCCGACTTCGCGCGCTTCGACCGGCTCATCGCGATGGACCGGCAGAACCTCCGAGACCTCCACCGCCTCGCGCGCACCGACGACGAGCGGCGCAAGGTCTCGCTCTTTCGCCACTACGAGCGCGGGGCCGACCACGAAGACGTCCCCGACCCCTGGTACACCGGGGAGTTCGAGCGGGTCTTCGAGATCTGTACGCGCGCCTCCGAGGGCCTCCTCGCGGAGCTCGAAGGCGCCCGCTGAGGGCGCGCTCAGCGCTGCGACGCGCAGCGGCTCATCCACTCGCCCGCGGCGCCGTCTCCGGCCTTCGCCCACG
The DNA here is from genome assembly GCA_052035985.1 of Myxococcota bacterium. Classification (GTDB taxonomy): domain Bacteria; phylum Myxococcota_A; class Polyangia; order Polyangiales; genus CAISKJ01. Next base: position 25,528 of record JBPOHC010001122.1, read on the forward strand.
TCCCCGAGTCGCGCTCGCCGTCGCGCTCCAGCGACTCGAGCGCCTCCGAGCGCCAGCGGAGCATGGCCTCCTCGTGGGCGCGCAGCACGCGCAGCGAGCGCTCCACGGCGGCGTCGAGGGCATCCCTCGCCTCGCCCGTCACCGCGCGCGTGAAGCGAGAGAACTCCTCGTGGCTCAGCATCGTGAGACCGCGGCGGACCTTGCGCAGCGCGGCGTCGCAGGTCTCGACGTCGGCGAAGTCCACGCGAGTCGGGGCGGCGACCTCCGCGAGGGCCGCGAGCGCTGCGCACAGTCGCTCGGGGCGGCGGAGGTTGAAGGTCACGGCGTCGATGGCGTCACCAGGCATCGTCATGGCTCCGTCACCGTACCGTCACCCCTCGCGAGGGCGTGAGCGCGCACCGCAAATTGACATTGACTGTCAGCGCCGGGAGGCTCCTCCGCGCGGAGCTCCGGGAGGCTCAGCCGGGCTCCCGCGACGTTCGGGCGGGGGGCCGCGCCAGCGCCGCACGGTGAGGGTCGCGACGCCGTCGAGGTCGCCGTCGTAGCGCACCTCGACGCGCCCGCCGCCCGCGAGAAAGGGCGTGAGGTCGAGGTGCGAGAGCGCGAGCGCGGCGGCCCACGACGACGCGCCGCCGAGCTCGACGCGCGCGACGTCGTGACCGTTCGCGCGGACCGTGACGGACGCGCCGCGGCGCTCCTCTCCGCCGCCCACGCTCGCCAGGATTCTCAGCGCCCACTGCGCCGTGCGGGTGTCGTGCGCCGAGCCCCACGAGGGGCGCGAGGCGAGCGCGCGCTCCACGGCCTCGCGTTCGAAGCGCGCGGCGCGCTCGGGCGCCATGAGGCGGAGCACGTCGAGCGCGATGGCCGTCGCCGCGAGGGTGCCTCCCCACGCGTCGAACCACCCCGGCTCGGCGTGGCTGTCGCGGCACGCGACGAGGATCGCCTCGGCCTGCTGCGCGCGCCTCGCGTGGATCGCGGCCCAGTCATTCGCGGGGGCTCTCCGACGCGGGCGCGGGCCCAACGCGGCGACCTCGTCATCTCGCTGGAGAGACCACCCCCGCCGCACGACTCCGCGGAGCGCGTAGGCCCTCGCGAGGAGGTCTGCGTGGGGCGCGCTCACGAGGGCCTCGGCGGCCGCGACGAGCCGTTCGACCGCGGGGGGGCGCTCGCTCCGCGTGTCGACGAGGCTCGCGAACACCTGCGCCATCAGGGCGTCGCGGACGCGCGCGCCGTCGCCCTCGAGGGCCGCGGTCTCGGGCGTCGTCCACGGGTCGGGGGCCTCGATCGCCGCGAGGAGAAAGGCCCTCGCGAGGCGCTTCCGTTCGAAGAGGTCGACGCCCCACCCGCTGACCTCGGCGGCCTCGAGCGCCTCGAGGGCCCAGACCGTCGCGCGCAGAGACGACGGCCCCCCGGCGCTCCACGCGTAGCCTCCGTCGGGGTTCGAAAGCGCGCCGAGGGCTTCGAGGGACGCGTCGAGCACGCGCCTCGCCTCTCGCCGTGGAGGGCTCTCGGTGAACGCGTGCTGCGCGCCGCAGAGGGCGGCCGCGGTGAAGATCTGCGAGGCGAGCGACGCGGCGCCGAGGTGGGGCTGCGAGGCGAGGGCCTTGAGGGTCGCCGTGAGCGACGCGACCGTGGGCATCTCGACCGAGAGCGTCGCGGTCATGTAGCGCGCCCCGTCGACGGACACGTTCTCGGCGTAGGGCCGCCCCGCCGCGAAGCGTCCTTCGCGCGCATCGACCGAGGGTTCGCCCGCGGGCGTGACCGCGAGGGTGCGCCGCGCGACGTCGGTGATCGCAGGGCTCTCCCCGCGCACCTCGTAGCGCGCGGGGCCCGGTCGCCGGGGCGTGAGGGCGAAGCGCGCAGCGAAGCTCCCACCGGGTTCGACGGCGCCACCGACGGGGTCGAGGGGCCGCACGTCGAGGTCCGGCGAGCTGAGCGAGAGTCGCGCGGGGACGCGCTCGGCGCCGAGGTTCCTCGCGACGAGGGTGGCCGTCGACTCGACGCCTTCGCGCAGCGTCGCGGCGACGTCGGATCGCACGTAGAAATCCTGCCGCACGGGCACCTCGACGCGCGCCACGCCGATGCCTCCGCGGCGGTCGCTCGCGATGACGTTGAGCTGCTGGTGGGTGATCTCCTGCGAGGCGACGAGGTCCATCGCAGCGCGTCCGTCGGGCGCGAGGAGCGAAGGGAGCCACGTGGTCGTCGGGTCGAAGTCCGATCGCACCACGAGCTCGGGCGCCGGCGCGTGCGCGGGGGCGACCTCGCCGCGACACTCGATCGCCTCCGAGGCCACGTAGACGCGACGGTTCGAGTACGAACGGACGCTCCCCTCGTGAAAGCCGAAGCGCGCGGGCCAGCACACGTCGACGCGGTCCTGGCCCCAGGTGCGGTCGAGGCGGGGCCACGTGAGGGTCTGCGCCCCGGTGCTCGCGAGCACCTTCGCGTCGGGGCTGTAGAACACCTGCCACGGCGGCACCGGGAGGGGATCGAGCAGCGAGAGCGTCGCGGCGTCGACGAACCACGCGCCGAGCTCTGCGTCGACGAGGGCTCCGTCGCGGCGAACCTCGGCGGAGACGGTCAGCCGCTCGCCCGGTCGCACGCGCTCGGGGAGCCCTCGGAGCGTGACGTCGAGCGCGGCGGTCGCGGGGGTGACGGCCACGGTCTGGCCGCCCGTGACGACGCCCACGTAGCGCGGGTCGGGGTTGTTCCTCGGCGCGGCGAGCGTGAAGAGCGACACGAGCATCGTGCCCCACGAGGACGCGCGGAACACGCCCTGCGCCGAGGGCTCCGCGTCGCCCGAGAGCGGCAGGAGGAACGAGTCGATGATCGCCCCCGACGCGTCCGTCACGTCGGCGTGCACCACAGACTCGACGGGCCGCACGTCCGACGGAAAGCGCACCGTGACGTGCACGTCCTGTCGCTCGCGCACGGACGCCTCGACGACCGCCGACGTGAGCGGCGAGGCCCCGAGCCTCAAGCGATCGCTCCAGAGCCGCTGCGCGGCGCCGACCGCGCGGACCTCGAAGTCGGTCTCCGCCGCGGGCATCGGAAAGCGCAGCTCCGCCCTGCCGTCTGCCCCCGTGACCGCTTCGACCGCGGGCGTGATCCCCTCGACGCGCAGCCGCCTACCCGCCGCGAAGGCCCGGTCGCTCGAGAGGAGCGCCGCGCTGAGCACCACGGTCTCTCCCGGTGCGTGACGTTCCCTGTCCATCGTGACGGAGAGGTCGTAGGGGTACTCCGTGAAGGTCAGCGCGCGGCGGAGCGTGTCGTCGCGGCCCGACGGGTCCGTCACGCGAAAGACCACCTCCGCGACGTCACCCTCTCGGAGCCTCGCGCGGAGCGCGGCGAGCGCCTCTGGCGCCACGGTGACGCGGTGCGGTCCGGGCCCTTCGACGTCGCGTTCGAACGCGGGCGCGGCGAGGTCGCCGCGCGTGAGGCTCACGGCGAGGTGGGCGCGCGTGATGGGCGTGTCGTCGACGGCGCGGAGCGAGACGTCGAAGCCCAACGAGGTCGCGTCGGGGGTGATGAACCCGTCTCCCGTCGCGCGGATCTCGATGACGGGATGACGCGCGCGCTCGACGCGGAGCCGCGCGGTCACGGTGCGCTCGCCGAGCGTCGCGACGAGCTCGTAGGCCCCTTCGGGCGCTTCGTCGTCGAGCTTGAGGTCGACGGAGCCCACGCCGTACGCGTCGGTGCGAAGGGTTCCCCCGGTGACGCGCACGCTGCCAGTTCGCTCATCGAAGCGCGTGAGCGACACGCCGAGCGTCTGCGCGTCGAGGGGCTCGTAGGCGCCGCGGAGCTTCCACGCGATGGCGCGGACGTGCACCGTGTCTCCGGGCGCGTAGACCCCGCGGTCGGTGTGCGCGAACACCGTCGCGCGCTCGAAGGTCAGCGTGCGCGAGAGGGCGCGGTAGTCGATCGATCCGCGCAGCAGCGATGGGCCCACGCGGCAGGTGACGTCGAGGCTCCCCGCGACGGGGCGATCGACGGAGGGCGCGGGGCGGAACACGAAGGTCCCGCGCTCGTCTGCGCGGCCCATGCGACGGCGCCCGAGGTAGACCTCCGCGCCGGGACACGGACGCATCGCGGGGGTCACCGCGACGACGTGCACGAAGCTCCCCTCGCCCGACCAGCTCTCGTAGGGCGCGTCGACCATCACGTGCAGCGCGCGAGGTCCGATGAACGCTGCGAGGGGCGCGCCGTCACCGGGCTCGCCGAGGAGCACCGTGCTCCCCAGAGGTCCCGGTCGCGCGCCCGCGGGCGTTCGGTCGGGCGAGAGGTCGGGCGGAGGACGCGTGACCCCGACGTCACCGACCGCGGGCTCCTCGCGACCGACGATGACGATGGGCGGCGGGAGTTCGACGGGCGCGAAGGGCGCGCTGGTCTCGTCGTGTGCGGGCCGATGGGGCGCCTCGACCCGACGGCTCGCAGCGCACGCGTTCGCGAGGCCGAGCGCGACGAAGACGTACGCGGGGTGAGGCTTCGCGATGCGCGCGATGGCGTTCACGGCGTCGACGATATCGGACGCGGGCCGCGCACGCTCTGGCGAAGCGGTAGGCGCGAGCGATAGCATCGCCGCCCATGCGCACACGACGCGGCCTCGCTCTCGCAACGCTGGTGCTCGCAGGGGTCGCGGTGATCGCGACGAGCCCGCGCAAGTGGAACCTCGAGCTCGCCCCCGCGTCAGGCTCGCTGAGCATCCCCGCGGGCGCGCGGTCGGCGCAGCAGCGCGTGGAGCTGCGGCTCGTCCCCGCGGCGATGGCGGGCGGAGGCAACGTCACGTTCAACCTCCTCTTCACGTCGGCCACGACCGTGGGAGGTCACGCGGCGCACCTCCGAGCGCGCGCGGAGCCCAACACCGGGTGGCGCGATCTGACCGTGACGCCGACGCACTACGGGATGGTGAGCACCGTCACGTCGGCCCCCTGCAACGGCGGCCCGTGCCGCGCGGGCTTCGTGCTCGAGTGGGTGCGCGACGAGGCCGACGCGAGCGCCGCGGTGCCCGTCCAATGGACCGTGCAGGGCAGCGCGAGCGCCATCGGCGAGGATCCTCCGCGCGGGCTCCGCCTCGAGCTCGTGAACCTCCAGTGAGCCGCGGCGCGGTCGCGGGCGACGCGCTGCTCCACCCCGTCGCGCTGGCCTCGCTCGCGCTGCTGATCTTCAACGATCACGTGCTCAAGTTCCGCGCGCCGGGCCTGCTCTCGGGCAAGCTCTCTGACGTCGCGATCCTCGTCGTGGGCCCGCTTCTCCTTCAGGGAATCGTCGAGGTCTTCCTCGCGCGCAGCGGTCGCCCGTGGGGTCCGTCAGGGCGCGCCGCGCTCGTCGCCTGCGCCGTTACGGGGATCGCGTTCGCGCTTGAAAAAACGCTCTCTCCCGCGACCGAGCTCTACCGCGTGACGTGGGGCGCGATGCGCTGGCCGCTCGACGCGCTCGTCGCGTTCGCGCGAGGGCTCCACGCGCCCGCGAGGGGCCCCGTGGCGGCTGTCACCGACCCGACGGACCTCGTGACGCTGCCCGCGCTCCTCGCCGTGTGGTGGGTGCATCGCGCGAGGGTCGCGTAGAGGTCACCGCGTCGCGCGTCGCGAGGGGTCGTCTTCGATGCGCCCGATGAGCCGCAGGAGCCCGTCGAGAATGGTGTACGGATGCGGCGGACACCCGGGGATGTAGAGGTCGACAGGCAGCACTGAAGACGCGCCGTCGCACGCCTCGGGGTGACCCGCGTAGGCGCCTCCCGAGATCGCGCACGCGCCCACCGCGATGACGATCTTGGGCGGAGGGAGCGCGGCATAGGTCTTCTCGAGCGCGAGCTTCATGTTCGCGGTCACGGGCCCCGTGATGAGGAGCCCGTCGGCGTGTCGCGGAGAGGCCACGACCTGCACGCCGAAGCGACCGAGGTCGAAGACCACCGTGCCGAGCACGTTGATGTCGGCCTCACACGCGTTGCACCCGCCCGCGCTCACCTGACGGAGCTTGAGCGAGCGACCGAAGAGGCGCTTGAGCTTCTCGTCGAGCGCCGCGGCGCGCACGGCGACCTCTCCCCGCGTGACGAGCGCTTCGCGCGAGCGGGCAGCGAGGCGGTACTCGCGAGAGTGTGAGAGGGCGCCCTCGGGGCACGCGTCGACGCAGTCGGTACAGAAGAGGCAGCGCCCCAGGTCGACGGCGAGCGGACCGTTGCCGGTCACGAAGGCGTCGGTGGGGCACGCGTCGACGCACGCGCGACAGCCCTCGGCGCAACGCGAGTCGTCGACGACGGGCGCGCCGCGAAAGCGCTCGGGGAGCGTGGGCTCGCGGGCGGGATAGTCCGCGGTGCGATGACCCTGGCGGAGGCGTGCGAGCAGGACGTCGAACATCCGTGGTCTCCGTTCAGAGGTCGAAGCCGCAGTAGGAGAGGTCGAAGCTCTTGTTGCACAAGGGGAAGTCCGAAATGGCCTGTCCGCGCAGCGCCATCGCGAGGCCCATCCAGTTGTGAAACGACGGGTCGACGACCTTGTAGGCCGCGAAGCGCCCGTCGCCGTCGGTGAGCGCGACGTGACAGACCTCGCCGCGAAAGCCCTCGACGAGCGACACGCTCACGCGATCGGGTGAGAGCGCGCCCACGCTCTCGCGCAGCACGCCCGCGGGGAGCTTCAAGAGCTGCTCCTTCACGAAGGCGCCCGCGCGCTGCACCTCGCGATGCCGCACGAAGGCGCGCGCGAACACGTCGCCGCTCGGCCACGCCGAGACCGACACGCGCGACGCGCGATACGCGCCCGTGGGGTGGTCGTTGCGAACGTCACGGAGCAATCCGCTCGCGCGCGCCGCGACGCCGACGAGGCCCAGCGAGGCCGCGGTGGCGCTGTCGACGCGTCCGGTGTCTTCGAAGCGGGCCTGCACCGAGGGGGCGCGCATCATGAGGTCGACGGCCTGATCGACGTCGCGCATGGCCGCGTCGAGGCGCGCGATCATGGTCTTCGCGAGCGCGTCGTCGACGTCGAAGCCCACGCCTCCGGGGCGCACGGAGCCCCTGCCGAAGCGGCTCCCGCAGAGCGAGGCCGAGAGGTTGAGAAAGTCTCCGCGGATCCTGCCGCAGAACGCGGCCGTGGGGAGAAAGGCCACGTCGCCCGCGAGCGCGCCGAGGGTGCCCGTGTGGTTCGCGAGGCGTTCGAGCTCGATGGCGACCGCGCGGAGGGCCGACGCGCGCGGAGAGACCTCCGTGGTCGAGAGCGCTTCGACGAGCTCGCTGTACGCCGTGGCGTGGGCCGCGGAGGTGTCGCCCGCGAGCGTCTCGACGTGGTGGAGGCTGCGCTTGTGGGGTCCTCCAACGAGGGCGCGCTCGACGCCGCGGTGCTGGTAGCCGAGCGAGATTTCGAGGTGAAAGACGGTCTCTCCGTGACACTGGAAGCGAAAGTGTCCCGGCTCGATGACGCCCGCGTGCACGGGCCCGACGGC
>JBPOHC010001059.1:0-26144 GCA_052035985.1 Myxococcota bacterium
CGCGGCCCCGAGCCTCGTCGCGGAGCGCCTCACAGCGCAGTCGGATGGCCTCGCGGTTCTCGGCCGTGGTCTGCGTGTCGAGGCCCACCTCCTGGAGGCACAGCTCCGCGGCCGAGAGGGCGTCGACATGGCGCCCGAGGCTCGCGCGGACCTCCGCGAGGAGGAGCCTCGTCGCCGAGGTGGGACCGATCTGCTCGGCCCGCTGTGCGAACTCCAGCGCCCGCTCGGGCTGCCCTGCGCCCATCGCCTCTCGGGCTTGTCGAATGAGCGCGACGCGGGTCATCCGGTCGGCCTCCGAGAGCGCTTGCGCGTCCGCGGCGCGGCTCCACAGTCCGAGGAACAGCGCGACCGTGATCCCTGCTGTCCGCGTGCTTCGCATCGTCGGTTCCGTTCGTGTCAGTACTCGAGGTTCGGGGTCGCCGACGTCCCCTGTGCGGGCGGCGTAGGCGTCGTCTGCGGGGCGGGCGTCGAGGCGTCACGCGCGCGCTGTCTCCGCTCGGCGCGCGTGTGGGCGCGAGGGGTCTCCGGCTCGATCGCGGGAGGCACGTCGGAGCTCGCGAGCGCGGCAACGGGCTCGACCGGAGCGCGATCGGAGGTCTCCGTCGCGGGGTGATCGGAGGTCTCCGTCGCGGGGTGATCTGGCGTCGCCGCATCGTCCGCGGGGCGCGGCGTGAGCGCGAGCGTGACGGCGGGTACTGGCGGCGCGGTGGGGGCGTCGGGGCCTCGCGTCGAGAGGACCACGGTGACGATCGCGACCGGCAGCGCGACGGCGAGCGCCGCGATGAGCGCCCGCGAAGCGCCTCGCCGCGGAGGATCGGGCGCCGTCGTGACGCGCGGCGCGTCGGTGGTCTCCCTCGGGGTGTGCGTCGTCGGAGGGGGCGTGCGTGACGGAGTGAACGCGGGCGTCCGCAGGACCGTCGCGTCCTTCGCGAGCGCGTCCGCACCCTCGGCGGCGGAGCACGCGCGCGCCGCGGCGGCGAAGGCGTCCATGCTCGGGAGGCGCAGCGCGAGGTCGGGCTGGATCGCCGTGTGAACCAGCGCGGCCACATCGGGCGAGAGCGTCGGGAGCCAGCTCTCGATGCGCGTCGGAGGCTGAAAGAGGATCTTCCCGATGATCTCGTTGGCGCTCTCGCCCTCGTAGGGGTGGCGGAGCGTGAGCATGTTGTAGAGCACGACGCCGAGCGACCAGACGTCGGTGCGATGATCGACCGTGGCGTCGCCGCGGGTCTGCTCGGGAGACATGTAGAGCGGCGTCCCGAGCATCTGCGAGGTGCGGGTCTTCTGCACGCTCCGACCGTCGGCGCCGAAGACCTTCGCGATGCCGAAATCGATGAGCTTCGGCGTGACCCCGTCGGGCTCTTCGCAGAGGAAGATGTTGTCGGGCTTGAGGTCGCGGTGCACCACGCCCTTGGAGTGCGCGAAGGAGAGCGCCCGCATGATCGGCAGGAGCAGCGAGAGTGCCTCGTCGGGGGCCATCGCGCCGCGCTCCTGGAGCCGGTGCTTGAGGTCGCGGCCGACGAGGTACTCCTGCACGAGGTAGAGCGCGCCGGTCTCTTCGTCGCGCCCGAAGTCGAGCACGCTCACGATGTTGGCGTGGCGCACCTGCGCGGCGGCCTGCGCCTCCTGCTCGAAGCGACCGAGGATGTTCGGCAGCAGCGACAGCTCGGGGTGCAACACCTTGATCGCGACCGGCGCGCGGAGCTGGAGGTTCTCGGCCGCGTAGACCGCCCCCATCCCTCCCTCGCCGAGCAGCCGATCGAGACGGTACTTGCCGCCGATCACCGCGCCGGCTCGCAACGTCGGCCGCTGATCGCTCATCGCGAAGTGCGATGCAACCCGCGTGCGGCTCGCGCTACGCGGGGTTTGAGCGCTCGATCGCGCGACGGCGGGCCACTCGGTGCGCATCTCCGACGCACCGTGCATCCTGCGCGGCGCGCCGCGACGGGCGACCTCACAAGACGAAGGGCACGACGGCGCGACGCTCGGGGGGATAGTCCGCGAAGCGCTGCTTGTACCAGCGGTGGTGCGCGAGGGCGCGGGGCATGAGGTTCGCGGTCGTCCACGCGGCGAAGGCGAGCGCGGGGAGGCTCCAGGTGCAGAGCGCGAAGCCGCACCACTCGATGATCTCGCCGAGGTAGTTGGGGCACGACACGAAGCGGTAGGCGCCGCCGCGGGGGATCTTGTAGCCCGCGTCGCCCTCGCGTCGCAGGTCGCGGAGCACCTCGTCGGCGTACACGTTGATACACATCCCCGCGACGAAGAGCGCGACGCCCGCGACGAAGCGCGGACCGGCGAACCACGCGGGGGTGTACGCGGGCCCGAGTTCGAAGAGCCAGCGTCCGTTGGTGTACCCGTTGACGAGGTTGAAGGCGGCCCCCGAGAGCGCGATGAGCCAGGGCATCGGCGTGGGGCTCCCGCGCCAACGGAGCGGCTGCACGACGGTGCGGTTCGCGTAGTGGATGAGCCACATCGAGAGGAACGCCCACGCCCACGTCGCGCCCCGGTGCCTCCCCGTGGCGAAGGTCGCGACCATCAAGAGGGGCGAGGGGAGCTCCATGAGGACCCAGCCGAGGCGCGCGTCGAGCGTCGGTCCCGCGGAGGCGGTGGCGTGTCGGCCGTAGGGCGCGCGCCGCGCGAGGAGCACGACGAAGAACATTGCGGCGAGCGCGATCCACCAGGGGAGCAGCGTCGCGAAGGCGTCGGCTTCGCTCATCGGGGCACGTTCATCGGGAGGGTGTGTGGGGATCGCCCCGAGCGTACAACCCGGCGGGCGAGGCGCGGGCGCTACTCCGACGCGCCCGTCGTCGTGAGGCCGCGTCGACGCAACGCGCGCTGCGTCGCCCGATCCCTGTCGCGCCACGGATTCGGGGCGTAGTAACCTCCGCCGCTCCGATGACGGGTGGACGCCTCGACCTCACGCGCCTCCCGTCTCACCTCGACGCCGCGGGGCGGCACAACCTCACGGCCTCGCTCCTCGACGCCGCGCGAGGCGCCGACGCGCGCGCCCCCGTGGCCCCTCGCAGCGCGCTCCTCTGCGCCGCCCTCGGAGAGCTCGCGGGCGCCGTCTACGACGCCCTCGCGCCCGCGCGTGACGAGGCCCTCCGCGCCCGCGTGACCGAGGCCGCCGCGGCCCTCGCGCTCCTCACCAAGGTCGACGACCAGGTCATCGACGGCCGCCCCTTTCACGGCGGCGCCGGGGCCCCGCGCGACGCCCTCCGACGCGCGACCGCCGCGTACCTCGCGCCGACGCTCGACTCGCTCCGCGCGTCGCGCCCTCGCTGCGACGAGGCCCGCTGCGCCCTCGCGGCCTTCACCGGGCAGCGCCTCGCCGCGCTCGCCCACGACCCCGCGCGCCTCGCGGGCCTCCACGGCCTCATCGCCCGCGGCTGGGACACGCAGGTCGACGCCGTGGTCACCCTCACCGCGCACCCCGCGACGGTGAGCGCCGCCCGCGTCGCGCGCGTCTCGACCCGCATCTCGACGCTCTGGCTGGGCATGATCTCCGCCGTGGGCGCGCTCCCCTTCGCCGCGCCGCGCACCGCGTCGCTTCGGCGCCGTCGCGCGATGCTCCGCTGGGGCCGCTGGATCCAACGCGCCGACGCGCTCGCCGACCTCGCCCGCGACCTCGACGACGGCCTCCTCTCGACCGCCGTGGGCCACGGGCTCTGGGAGCGCGCCCCCGCGGCCTTCGACGACGCCCTCCTTCGCCGCGACACGGCCGCGGTCTACGCCCTCGTGGCCGAACACGGCGTCGACGCGGCGATGTCGCCCCCGCCCGGCGCGCTCGCCCGCGCGTCCCTCGACCTCGACGGCCTCGGCGCGCTCCCCGCGCACCTCGCGTGGATCCACGCGTACCTCCTGGGGCGCTACGAGTCTGACCCCATGCGCGTTCGCGGCACACGGGAGCGCCCATGTTCGGCACCCTGAAGCCTCGCCTCTGCGTGCTCCAGACGCCGCAGCGCGAGGGCTACGAGCGCTTCTACTGCGGCGTGTGCAAGGGCCTCGGCGAGCACTACGGCCAGGCGACGCGCGCCACGCTCACCCACGACGCGGTGTTCATGGCGATGCTCGCCGACGCCCTCGCCGATGCGCCCGCCGAGCCCTCGTCGTGCCGATGTCCGATGCTGCCCGTGGTGCGCCGGCCCACGGTCTCGCACGAGAGCGCCGCCATCCGGTACGCGTCGGCGGTGCAGATGCTCCTCGGCGACCAGTGGCTCGCCGACCGCGCCGCCGACGGACGACGCGCCTTCGCCGTCGCCCGCGCCGCCCTCGGCGAGCGCGTCGCCAACGCCCGCGCCGCCCTCGCCGCGCTCAACGTCGACACCGCGCCCCTCGTCGGCGTCGAAGACCGCCAGAGCCGCTGCGAGCGCGGCGGAGACGCCTCGCCCGACGAGGCCGCCGCCCCGACCGCCGAGGCCCTCGGCTACGTCTTCTCGACCCTCGCCGACCTCAGCGGCGTCGCCGCGGGGGCCCTCGACGCGCGCGCGACGCTGCGTCAGCTCGGCGAGCGCGTGGGCCGCGCGATCTACCTCCGCGACGCCCTCGAAGACCTCTCGGCCGACCTCCTCGGAGGGGCCTTCAACCCCTGCCTCACGCGCGACGCGACGGGCGTCGCGCGGGTCTCGCCCGCGCGCGTCGCGGCGGCCTCGGACCGCCTCGGCGACGACCTCCGCGCGCTGCCCGCGCTCCTCGACGCCCTGCCCCTGCGGCGCCACCGAGACCTCCTGCGCAACGTGCTCTGCGCCGCCTTCCCCCCCGCGGGCTTCGAAGCCCTCGCGCCGGGGCGCCGCGCGGCGAGCGACGAGCTCCGCGCGCTCTACGAATCGGCGGCGACGCAGCCCTGGGCCGGGCGCGTGTCGTCGCGCGCCGTGGTGCTCGCCCTCTCGCTCTGGGTGTGGCTCGCGAACGCCGCAACGGCCTTCGCGCAACACAGCGGGCGCCGCGGGCGGCGATCGCACGCGCGCGCCGCGAGGGCCCTCCTCGACGCGGGGAGCGACGCGGCGCAGTCGCTCCCCGACGCGTCGCAGTCGCTCCCCGACGCGCCGTCGATCGCCGCCGATCCGTCGGTGCGAGTGCCCGATGAGTACAACCCGCCGATCCCCGGCGCGTCGGGGGGCGCGCCTCGGCCGCGCGGCGGTCGGGCGTGCGAGCAGTGCTACGACGCCACTTGCGACAAGTGCCTCGACGGGCTCGGCGTCAACGCGTGCTGCAAGCGCAACTGCGACGCGGTGTGCTGCTGCAAGCCCGAGCGCATGGGCTGTGACGACAGCTGCAAGCCCTGCCCGAACGACTGCTGCGGCAACGCGAAGTGCCCTTGCGACGGCTGCAAGTGCCCCTGCGACGGCTGCGGCAACGCGTGCAACGGGTGCAAGTGTCCGTGTGACGGCTGCACGTGTCCGTGCGACGGCTGCGGCAACAGTTGCAACGGGTGCTGCAACGGGTGCAACGGCTGCGGTCATTGCTGAGCGCTGCGTTCGGCGCGGCGTCTGCGACGACCCGACGCCCGCGCGTCGTACGGCGCGCGACCGCGGAGATACCCGGCGTTCAGCGGGTGAGGCGCGCGCGAATCGTCGCGAGGGCGTCGGCGGGGAGCGTGGTGAGGTAGCTCTCGGGGAGCAGCCGGAGCACGTGGTCGGGCAGGGCGAGCACGCGGTCGGCCTCCGTCGGTGCGGCCTTCGCGGCGCTCTTCTTCTGCGTGGGGAAGAAGTTCGCGGAGTAGCTGCGCGGGAGGTTGTTCTTGTTGGCGTAGTCGTCGAGGGCGGTCTCGATCGTGCGGCGGAGCGCGTTGGCCTCGTCGCGCCACGCGCCCTGCCTGATCGACACGACGGAGGAGGCGAGCGCGGCGTCGTCGCGCTGCTTGACGGCTGCGTTGCCCGGTTCGAAGAGCGCGACGATCTCCGCGAGCAGGGCGTCGCTCGCCGCGGTGAGTTCGAACTCCTTCCCGAAGGCGGGGTACTTCTCCATCGCCTTGAGCTGCGACTCGAGGCCGAGGCGCACGATCTCGTTCGGCGGGACGGGGAAGAAGCGCTTGAATGTGCTGTGTCCGCTGTTCTTGTTGCAGTCGAGGAAGAGCTGACCCCCGAAGCGCGTCGTGCGCCCGTCGAGGTTGAGGTTCGACCAGGCGACGCGCGCGTCGGCCTTGACCACGCCGCGGTCAGCGCCGGTGCGCTCTGTGTCGATCGCGTCCCACTTCACGAGGTGCGCCTCCGCTGACCTCGCGAAGCGCGCATGAACCTCGCTCGCCAGCAGCATGCCTGCGGTGAAGAGCAGGTCGTCGTGCATCCAGTCCCAACCGTTCTTCTCGTTGTACAGCTCCATTCGTCACTCCCTCACATCACCATCTTCGTCGTGGCGTCTGGGCGCAAGCGGAACGGCTCCAGCGCGCGACGTGGCGCGACGCGCGGGTGTCCGACTTCGCGTCACGCCCGTCGGGGGAGCGGTCGCGGCGGTCGCAAGCGGTTCCCCGCGCGTCGGGCGAGCGGTCGCGGCGGTCGCAAGCGGCTCCCCCCGCGCAGGGGAACGATCTGCGGACGTGGCGCTCGGGAGCGGCTCCGTTCGCGGGTGGTGTTGCCCTCATCGGGCTTGAGCTCGCCGTTCCAGTGGCGCGATGCTCGACCGTATGAACGTCGAAGATGATGGAGCGGGAGACTCCCCCGAGGAGCGCGACGACGCGGCCGACGACTCGAACCCGACGGACGCGCTCGACGAGGCTGGCGTCCCAACGCTGCGAGGCGTCCCGTTGGAGGACTTCGAGCGCGACGCGATCGCGAGCCTCGCGGAGATCGCGAAGGCCCGCGCCGCCCTGGCGGTGATGATCGCGGAGTCGAGCGCGGCGTGCGCGCGCGCCTCGGGGATCGCGACGGCGCCGCCGCCCAACCCGGCGCCGCGCGACTCGATGAAGGAGCTCACCGCGGCGAGCGACAACCTCACCACCATCTTCGGCAACCTGCGGAGGTTCACGCCGGAGGAGATGGCGCGCGTCCAGACCCTGACGCCCGAGATGCGCGAGCACATGAAGGGGTTCTACGAGGCCATCCTGGAGGACGAGCGTGACGGCAAGGGCGCCGCGCTCGCGGCGAACCCAGAGACGGCTGAGCTCCACGCGGTGCTGAAGCGGTTTCGCGACGCCTACGGGAGGGCGATCTGGGCCGAGCGGGTCTCCGTCGCGCTGGAGCAGCTCGTCGCCGACGCGCGCTCGCTCAGCGCGATCGACCAGAGCCGCCTCCTCGGCGCGCTCATGCAGTCGCGCAATCGCGCTGGCAGCTCCTGAGCACGAACCGGGGGCGCGCTCCTCCGTCGCTTCTCCGTGCGCGGATGTTTGTGGCTGTCGGCGCGGTGGTAGGCGCCCGCGCGATGGGAGTCGCCGCACCAGACCGACCGATGAGCGCCGAGGACTACCTCCAGCGTAGGCGCGGGCGACGTCGGCGCTGACGCGCGGCTACAGCCGGATGTCGGCCGTGGCGCCGAAGGTGAGCACGTCGGGCAGCACCGAGGCGTTGTCGACGCTCGACAGGATGCGGTGGTAGGCCACGTCGGCGCCGAACACGAGCGCCGCGTTGGGGTTGAGGTGATAGTGGATCTCGACGCCGCCGCGCGCGCCGAGCCCGAACGCGCCCGCGCTCTCGCGACCGTCGGGGTCGATCTGCCAGCGGTCGAACGACGCCCCGATCACCGGCCGCACCGTCGCTCCCTGGAGGAACCGATGCGCCACCTCGGCCGAGAGCACCCACGCGCCGCCGGTGGTGGTCGAGAGCTCGTCGAGGGCGCGGTTCGCGATGCTGGCGCGCAGGCCGATCTCCGTGGCCCCGAGGCCGAGGCCCACGTGCAGGCGGTACGTGCTCGCCGCGCCGCTGCGGAAGCCGGTCATTCCGCCGTAGCCGCCGCCGATGAAGACCGAGGCCGTGGGGTCGCGGCGCTCCTGCGCCTGCGGGTGCGACGGGGCGTCTTCGGTCGGAGGCGTGTCGACGCGCACCGTCGTGGTGGTGATCACGGGCGAGGTGTAGACCGTGCGAACCACCGGCGCGGGCTGCGTGAGCACCAGCACGCGGGGCGGCGGGACGTACACCGACGGCTGCGTGAGCACCACGCCGGGAGGGCTCGCGTAGAGCTCGATGGCCTGCGCCGACGAGGTGGCGAAGAGGCCCGCTGCGGCGATCGAGAGAGCGGCAGATTTCAGGGTGAGGCTGTTCATCACACGGCTCCGTGTCTGTGGTGCGTAGGGCTGTGGGGGGTGTCGGGCGACGCGCTGTGGCGGTCCCGTTCAGACGCGCGAGGCGAGCGAACGGTCAGCGCAGAAAGGCTTCGATCTCACTGTCGGCGGTGTCGGTCTGCGAGGCGCCGACGACGATCACGCGGCCCGCGTCGAGGCGGAAGCGCAGCTCGCGGCCGATGGCGAGGAGCTCGCGCAGCTCGGGGCGCAGGCGCACGAGCGTGAAGTAGCTGCGAGAGAGGGCGCGGATGTGGAGCTCGCGGGGCGTGCCCGTGATGCCCTCCTCGATCCAGATGCCGTCGCGGAGCACGAGGGAGCGGCCCGCGATGAAGCGCGTGTTGCCCGCGCCGGTGTTGGCGGTCTGCGCCTCGCGCATCGCGCGGAGGGTGCTGGCGACGCGGCGTCCGGCTTCGCCCGTGGCTTCGACCGCGGGGCGCGCGGGGGGAGGCGGCGCGGCCTGCACGACGGGCGCGGGGGTCGCGACGTTGCCGTGGTGCATGGCCGCGGGACCGGCGCTGCTGCCCGAGCCCGTACCGCCGGGCGCACCGCCGCCGAGCGACTGGAACGCGCTGAAGTCGGGGGACGCCGCGGAGTCACCCATCGGCATCGCGGCGGCGGGCCTCTCCATCGGGGGCGCCGACGAGGGGCGGGCGGGCGCGCGGGTCGTGCCGAGGCGGCCCATGAGGTCGTCGATGCCGCGGTCGCGAGCCTGCGAGGGCATCGCGCGAGGGGGCGCCGCGGGCGTCGTGGGCGCGGGGCGACGGAAGCCCGCCACGGGGACGTTGCCGCCGCGGAGCACGGTGGTCGGAGGCTGGAAGCGCGTGCGCTCCTCGTCCTCGTTGCGGTTGTCGGCGACCTGGTTCTGGTTCTCGGTGACGAGGTAGCTGGTGTAGGGCGTGACGATGCCGAAGCGACGCGCGAGCTGGATCACGCTCTCGCGCAGCTCGGGGTTCTCGCCGCGGAGGCGGATCTCGTCGAGCAGGTAGCCGGTCTTGCGCGTGGCCCACACGCGGGGGATGAAGCCGTTGTTCTCGTCGCGCTGCGGGAGCGTGACGGGCCACTCGAAGGTGCGCGGGTCGGCCTGTCCGGCGACGGTGGCGGTGAGGGCGACGTTGGTGGCGCCGGGGGTGCGGTAGCGCCCGGTGACCACGAGCTGCGAGCCGCGGTAGAGCGTGCCGAGGTCGCGCGGATAGATGTCGTACGCGTCGGCGCCGCGCAGCGCGAGGCGCAGGTCGGCGAGCACGGGGAACGCGATCATGTTGTAGAAGCTGCCGAGGAGCGTGGTCATCTCGGCGCCCGAGCGGGCGTAGTCGGCGGCGCCGCGGTTCTGCTGCGCGAGCAGGTCGAGGAAGGTGGTGTTCACGTCGTCGCCGAGGCCGAACACGAAGATCTGCGCGGTGCTCCCGTTGCGCTCGCGCACGCCGGTGATGATGCGCTGCACGTCGGTCTCACCGACCGTGGGCATGCCGTCGGTGAGAAAGACCACCATGCGCGGCGCGCCGCGGCGCGCGGGGATGGCGAGGGCCTGCGTGAGCGCGGGGGCGATGGCGGTGCCGCCCGAGGCTTCGAAGGTGTTGACGAAGCGCTGGGCGCGGGCGCGGTTGTCGGCCGAGGCGCTGAGCGAGGTCTCTGAGAGCTGCTCGACGTCGGTGCTGAAGCGCAGGATGTTGAACGTGTCGTCGGGGTTGAGGCGCTCGATCCAGGCGCGGAGGGCCTGGCGGGCGTTGTCCATCTTCTCGCCCGCCATGGAGCCCGACGTGTCGCAGACGAAGAGGATGTCCTTGCCGATGATCTCGCGCTCGGTGACCTCGGAGCGCGGCGCGACCATCATGAGGAAGTAGCCGTCTTCGCCCGCGGGGTGGTGCGTGAGGACGCTGAGCCCCACGTCGCCGTCGGCGACCGTGTAGAAGAGGTCGAAGTCGCGGTCGAGGGAGGCGCGTCCCTCTTCGAAGCCCACGGTGGCCTGGTGGTCTCCGTGGCGCACGGTGTCGATGCGGTGCGACGGGGAGTACACCGCGCGGATGGGGACGCGCGAGTCGATGGTGGCGCTGAGGGTGAAGTCCTCGAGGGTGGCGGCCTGCGGCCCCGTGGTGCGGAGGGGGTAGCGGTAGTGGAGCGTGCTCGACTGGTAGTCGAGGGTCTGGGTGAAGCGCAGCTCCACGGTCTGATCGCCGCGGGGGGGGATGGGGAACACCCGCGCGCGGAAGAGGTTCGAGCCCATGTACTCGACGAGCCCGGGGTCTTGGAGTCGCGCGACGATCCCCTCGTAGATGCGTCGGGCCTCGGCGGCCTCGACGACCTGCCCCTCCTGCCGCACGCCGTTGACCATCATCGCGAAGCCCGAGACCGTCGCCCCGGTGGGGAGGGGGAAGATGTACGTCCCTTCGAGCTGGCGGTCGGTGTTGTTGCGGAACACCTGCACCACGCGGGTCTCGGCGATGCGCTCATGCACGGCCACGGTGACCCGGTGCGAGCGGATCGCGAGGGGGCCGATGCTCCCGTCGGTGGGCAGGAGGAGCCCCGCGGCGTGTCCCTCGGACATCTTGCCGAGGAAGGTGAGCACGGCGAGCACCACGAAGAGCACGAGCCGGGGGAGCGCGAACGCGATGGGGCGCGAGCGTCGGAGTCGGATGTGGAGGGGGGGCATTGGGCTTCCTCTGGACGGATGCGGAGGGGAGGGGGAGAGACGTTGAGCGTGCGCCTTCGACGGACCAACGTGGCCGAAAGATCCCGCTTACAGTCGATCAGACCGTAGGGGACGCCAGGGCTTTGGGCGATGGGGTGAAGGCGGGTGATTGTGGGCGTGTCGCGTCGGCCGCTGAGCGCTCACGCGCTCCGGTTTGTCGAACGGCGGGCGGAGTTATCGGGCGGCGCGGGTCTTCGCGGACGCGGTGCGCTCGGCGACGCGGACCACGCCGGGGCGAACGGGGGGGGCGATGCGGTCGCCCTTGGCGATGCGCTCGATGAGGGCGAGGGGATCGGCGTGGCGGGCCTTCGGGGCGACGCCTCCGCGCTTGTGGAGCACGAGCACGCGGTCGGTCTTGGTGGCCTCTCCGCGGCGGCCTTCGCCCCAGATCTTGCTGACCTTCCCGACCTCGTTGACGTCGTCGATGATCACCGCGTCGAGGTCGAGGGGAACGTCTCCCTTCACCTCGTCCCACGCCTCGGTGGCGAGGGTGCGGCTGCCGTGCTCCTTGTTGATCACGTCGCCGATGGTGACCACGCAGACGCCGTCGTCGCGCAGCACGCGCGAGCACTCGGTGAGCGCCGAACGGAGGAAGCCGCAGTAGCCCTTGAAGCGGTGACGGTCGCTGAGGGCGAGCCGCCGGTCGGTCTTCTCGACGCGGAGCGAAGCGTCGACGTCGCTCACGGATTCGCCGAGGAGCCAGAGGCGGATCCAGTTGAACTTCCCGTAGCGCACGACGTTGAGGTAGGGCGGCGACGTGACGATGAGCTTCACGCTGCCGGGCGGAATCACCGAAGTGAGCGTGCGGGCATCACCGCGGAGGCCGCGCCCCTTGCGGAGGGGGACGCCCTCGGCGAACTCGTGCTCCATGCGCAGACGGAGCTTTTCGAAGGCGTTGAAGGGCGGGCGCACGAGGCCCTTCGTGCGGATGTACTTCTCGAGGTAGCCCGGCGACATGCTGAAGGTGTTGGGCATCGAGACGCTGAGGCAGCGCGAGCTCACCACGTCGCGGGTGTGATTCCCATGGAGGATCCCCGCGAGGGAGGCCAGGAGGAAGCGGTCGACGCGGTCGGTGGGGTCGAGGCGCTCCTTCATGTGGAGGAGCTGCGGGAGCGTGGTGCCCTCTTCGAAGAGCATCTTGATCTCGGGCGGCGCGCGGTCACCGACGGGGACGGGCACGTAGCTCCGCTCGAGCTCTGCGATGCGGAGAATGGTCTGTTCGAACGCGGGCGGATCGACCTTCACGTCGGTGAGGATCGCGGCGAGGGGATTGAGATCGACCCCGATGCCGATACGTCCCGCCACGCAGGCTTCGAGCGCGGTGGTGCCGCGGCCCGAGAAGGGGTCGAGCACGACGTCACCGGCGTCGCTGAACTGCTCGATGAAGTACCGCGGGAGCCCCGGAGGAAAGCTCCCCATGTACGAGCACATCGAGTGGAGGACGTGGCCGTACCTCCGCCCCAGGAGCTTCCACCACGGAGCGACCCAGCGGGCCTCCGACGACACGCCCTTCGCGCGCTCCTCGCGCACGCCGCCCTGCACAACGCTCAGCATCGGCTCCGACCTCACGAGCGTCGATGCCTGAACACACGGCCTCCACGCAACTATTTTGCGCATCGCGTTCGCTTGGAGCTCCAGTAAAACGCGAGAACTCTGCGCGCTCACACCGTTGAAGCGCCGCGGGCGCCGGGTGTTCAATGCGCGCCATGGAGCCCTCTCGACGGGCGACGATCCTGGGCGTCGCGTGGCTCGTGGTGCAGCTCGCGGTGCCCCTCGCGCGCCTCGATGCTTCGAAGCGTCCGCCCTTCTCGCCGCGCTTCTCGTGGAGCATGTTCGCAGGTCGTCCCCTCGCGACGTGCGCCCACGACCTCCGCTGGACGCTCCCCGACGGGACGCCCTCGGTGATGCCGCTGCCCCTCGCGACACACCCCGTCCACCGCGTTCTCACGGCGCGCACCCCCGACGAGTTTCGCCGCGTGGTGCCGCTCCTCACGGCCTACGCCGATTCGGATGACGTCGTGATCGACGCGCTGCACGGTCTCCTACGGAGGCACAAGCGCCTCGTCGATCCGACGGGACGCTACGTGCTCACGAGCACGCTCGACTGCGCGGGCCTCGACGGCCGCCCCTTTCGTCGCGCGCTGCGCCTGGGTGGAACGTGAGCTACTTCGGCGCGCCCACGAGCGGACGCACGCACGCCTCGATGCACCTCTCGCTCGGCGTGCTCGCGGCGCTCGGCATCCAGAACCTCTCGCACGAGTGGAGCGAGACGCTCTCGGTCTGGTCGTACGGAGAAGATCTCTCGCTCCGTACGATCGCGCCGCGCGCGTGCATCGCCGTCGCGGGCCTCGCGGCCATCGCGTTTGCGATCGGGTGGCGCTGGCGCGTCGCGGGCGCGCTCCTCTGCGCGTCGATGGCGCTCGCGTACGTCGTCGCGCCGGTCACGTATCACAACAACCTCTACGTGCTGTGGCTCATGGTGCTCCTGACGCTGCTCGCGTCGCCCGCGGAGTACCGACCCGCGGATCTCTTTCGCGACGGCCTCGAGCCCTCACAGCACGACGCGCTTCTCCCCGTGATCGCGCTGTGGCAGGTGGCGATCGTGTACATCGGGTCGGTCTTCGTGAAGGCCACGCACCCGATGTGGCAGGGCACCGGGGGGCTCATCCGATGGCTCGCGGCGGTGCGCGTCCCCGAGATCTCGCAGGGGATCATCAACCCGCTCGTGCGACCGATCTTCTCGATCCCGCTGGTGGCCTCGGTGGGCGACGTGGTGGTCGAGGGCGCCGAGGTGATCATCCCGCTGATGCTCTTCGCGCCGAGGCTCCGCCGCGTGGGGATCGCGTGCGGCGTGGCGCTCCACGCCTTCATGCAGGTGTGGCTGTCGCCGCAGCTCTTCGGCTTCCTGATGATGTGGGCGTACTACGCGTTCGTGCCCGCGGGTGATCGTAGCTGGCAGGTCACGTGGTCCTCGGGTTCGCGCTTCGACGTCGCGCTGATGAAGCTCTTTCGACGAGTCGACTGGATGGGGCGAACGGTGTGGACGGAGGGCGCGGACCTCACGCTCACGGACGGCGAAGGACGGCGTTACGAGGGCGTCGCGGCGCTTCGAACGCTCACGATTCTCACGCCCGTGACGTTGCTCGCGTTCGCGACGATGTCGCTCGCTGCGCCGGGGATGCGGCAGGTGTTCACCGTGCCGCGCGAGGCCCTCGAGAACGTGGTGCTTCTTACTTGGGCGAGCTTGTGGGTGCCGGGCCTGTGGGGGCGGACACTCCGGTGGGTACGGTCACAACCCTCCCGGACACAACGCTGACCATGGGCGAACGGGTAAGTGACCCGACGAGGAGGTGGGAGAGATGTCTCCCACGGCGTTCGGGGGCGGTGTCGCGGGGGGCGCTGGAGTTCTGGGAAGAATTCCTCCCATCGCTGTTTTCAAAGGGCGCCAAAGTGGGATACACACTCCGTGGCCCGTGCCTTGCGATGGAGAGAGATGTGGGCGATCGGAAGAATCACCGCGTGAACCTGATCGACGACACCTCGGGTGCCGTCTTCACGGAGTACGTCGTGGTTCTGCTCCTGGTAGGCACCATCACGGCCGCGGCGACCTACTCCCTCGGGAGGCCGCTCGTTGACTACTACCGCTTCGCCCAGTTGATCCTGGCGCTGCCCTTCCCGTAAGGGCTCAACGCCGAACGCTCTCGCAAACGTAGCTGAAAGGAACGTGACCCATGAAGAAGAACACCCGCGCGCTGGTTCGTGACACCGAGGGCCTCTCGACCGTCGAGTACGTGATCATCCTCATGCTCATCGCGGTGGTGGGCATCGTGGCGTGGCGCACCTTCGGCAACACGGTCGTCGGCAAGATCAACGCGGGCAACAGCCAGGTCTCGGGCCTCGGCGGCACCTGATTCCGCCGACCTGAGCTTCGCGACTCAGCGTAGCGCCGCTCCGCACCCCAAGGGCTGAACAGGGGCGCGTGGGCGGCGCGCGCGATTTGGAGGGCCATGTGATCGTCTGGGTGCCGCGACTCTGCATCCTGCTCTGCGTGTTGATCGCCGCGATTGGCGCGTGGACGGACTATCGCACCCGGCAGATTCCCAACTGGCTCACCCTGGGCGGCGTCGTTCTTGGCGTCGCGCTCCAAGCCCTGGCCGGGCAATACCGCGTCGAAGACATGCAGTTCGGAGGGCAGACGGCCCTCGGCGGCGTGTTCCACGCGGTGCTCGGCGCGGTGGTGTGCGGGCTCCCGCTGTGGGTGCTCTTCCGCAAGCAGATCCAGCGCGAGGACGGCACCTTCGACAACGTGTCGGGCGGCGGCGACGTGAAGATCCTCGCCGCGATGGGGGCGCTCCTGGGGCTCTATCACGGCCTCGGGTTGGAGTTCCTCTGCCTCGCGGCCACGTCGGTGCTGACACTGGCCCGCCTCGCGTGGCACGGTCGCCTCCTCCGCGTGCTGTCGAACGCCCTCTTCCTCGCGATCAACCCCATCCTCCCGAAGAAGTGGCAGCGGCGCATCACGGCGGAGCTGCTCCACAAGGTGCGGATGGGCGTCCCGATCCTGCTCGGCACCGTGATGTTCGCCGTCAACCGACTGGCCTGGTGATTGCCAGTTCCCCCATCGAGGAAGCGCGCATGGCAACGCACACGATCGACTCGGCACCCCGCTCGCTCCGCAAGGACTCCGGCGGGGCCGTGTACGTCGAGTTCCTGGTCGTCTTCATCCCGTTCTTCATCATGGTGCTCGGGATGATGCAGATCGCGCTGATGTACGCCGCGCACCTCGCGGTGCAGCACGCGGCGGCCACGGCGGTGCGCGCGGGCATCGTGGTGTTCCCCGACTGCGAGGTCCGCTACGACGGCGCGCCGCAGAACGACGTGAACGGCGGCGGCCGCGGCGATGACCCCGCCTCGATGCTCGCCTCGGTCTTCGGCGCGGGCGGCGGCGCGAGCTTTCCCGGCCTCGGCAGCGGCGGCGGCAGCGGCGGAGGGGCTCGCCTCGACGCGATCCGCTTCGCGGCCAACCTCCCGCTCACGGCGGCCTCGCCCTCGCTCTCGGAGCTCGAGGGAGACCTCTCGCCCGCGCGTCAGAACGTGCTCGGCGCGATCGGCGGCGGAGCCTCTCCCGCGGCGCGCCTCGCGCTCGGCGCGCTCGGGTACAACAACATCGCCGTCGCGATCAATTTCCCCAACATGCAGAACAGCCGGAGCGCGACCTTCCTCACGCGCTTCGCGCGGCGGCAGCAGCTCACGGCGCGCGTGACGTACCTCTTTCACTGCGGCGTCCCCATCGTGAACGCGATGGCCTGCGACGACGCCATCTCGGTCTTCTCGGGCGTCCCGTACCGCCAGGTCGCGCAGCTCACGCGCGCCCTCTCCCGCGGGCACATCCGCGAGGCCGAGGGCCTCGAGACCGCTCGCCGCGAAGCCTCCGCGCGCCTCGGCCGCGCGAACTACAGCCTCCTCGCGCGCGAGCTCGACGCCACCGCCGCGGGCTCGGGCCTCTCGGCCGCGTTCCTCTCGCTCTCGGGCGGCAACTACTCGATCATGCGCGCCGAGGCGACGCTGCCCCTCCAGGGCACCGAGGCCGACCGCATCCAGCGCCCCTGCTTCAACGTCAGGCGATGAACACTCACAGAGCGGACGCAGGTGAAGCCGTGACCTCCATCGAAGCCCCTCGCAGCACCCGGAGCCGCCGACGCCAGCGCGGCGCGGCCTACGCCGAGACCGTGGTGATGCTGCCCTTCTTCATCGCCGTGTGGTCGTGCATCATCTACGTGCACAACGCCTACGCCGAGAAGGTCAAGCTCATGGCGAAGACGCGCAACTGCGTGATGACCTACGCCTACGACGCGTGCCGCACGACGCCCCCGGGCTGCTCCTTCTCGACGGGCGCCTCGGGCATCGAAGGCCCCGGCGAGGTCGACGGCTTCGTGGGCACCCTCGGGAGCTTCGGCGGCGGGCTCCTCAGCGCGGTCACCGGCGCGAGCGTGAGCTCTCGCATGACCTCGTCGGTGAGCAAGCCCCGCGTGCTCGGCGGCGGCAGCACCAGCGTGCTCGCGGGCGCGTCGATGCAGTGCAACACGCGCTACCAGGACAACCCCGTGCGCTCGCTCGCGTCGGGCTTCTGCAGCTTCATCGGCATCGGCTGCTAGCGACGAAGAGGAGACACTCTCATGCGGCCCCGCTTCACGCGCCTCCCTCACGCCACCCGCCTCGCGGCCTTCGTCGTCGTCGGCCTCGGGATCACCTCCGTGGCGGCCGTTCGTCAGGCGCGCGCGCAGATGCACGAGGGGATGCGCCACCTCGCGCGACAGCTCATGCCCTACGCCGAGCAGGGCGTGATCGAGGCGCCCCGGCGCGTCGAGGTCAACGGCGAGCCGCTCTACCTCGCGATGGGCACCACCCGCGACAGCGTGACGGCCGCGCTCGACTACTACGAGTCGTGGTGCGACCGCCGCTCGGGGCACGTCACCGAGTCGATCGCGCAGGCCGACAGCAGCGCCTTCGGGCAGCTCTGGACCGCGGGCGGACGCCTCGGTCCGCGCCTCGAGATGGTGCGCGAGGGCGACGAGACCGAGGGCTACGTGATCTGCGTCGACGTGGGCGATCAGCGGCTCACGAGCCGCGACCTCGCGGGGCGGCTCAAGGCCGTGGTCGACACGGGCGACCTCTCGCGCTGGGGCAACCTCCGCTACGCGTACGTGCAGCGGGCCTCGACGGGGACCCGTATTCTCACCGTGGCGACCGAAGGGGCGTTCAACCTCCTGCGGATGTTCCCCGCGGAGGGCGACGCGCCGGGCGCTGATCCGCAGGGGCTCGCGCGGTATCCGGGGATGCGCAGGGTGCTCTCGGCGCGCGAGGACGGCCAGGGCAACAGCCTCGGGATGTACACCGCGCGGGCGCCCATCGGCGACGTGCGCGCGTGGTACCGCGGGGAGATGGGCCGTCACGGTTGGACGCTCAGCGAGGTCCCCGCGACCGTGCGCCTGCCCGCCGCGATGGCCTCGCAGCGCGACCGCTCGCTGACCTTCTCGCGCGGCAACGACGGCACGATGGTGCTGGTGTTCGACCACGCCGACGGCGTGACCTCGATGATGTCGCTCGTCGCGATGTGACGTCCCCTTCGGGACGCGCTCAACTTGTGCGGGACGCGCGCCGGGGCGACGGTGTATAGGCACTCCCCGCTGTGAAATACCTCGTAACTGGCGCAACGGGCTTTCTCGGTTCTCACCTGTCGCTGGAGCTCGCTCAGCGGGGCCACCAGGTGCTCGCGATGGCGCGCTCGACGGTGCGCGCGCCCGACCACGAGAACATCACCGCCGTGCGCGGGGACATCCTCGACGTGGCCTCGCTCGGCGCCCACACCGAGGGCTGCGACGGCGTGTTTCACTGCGCGGGGCGCGTGTCGCGAGACCCCGCCGACTCGACGCTCCTCTGGGAGACCCACGTCGTCGGGACGCGCAACGTGCTCGAGGCCGCGCGCGCCGCGGGCGTTCACCGCGTCGTCTACGCGTCGACGAGCGGCACCATCGCCATCAGCGACGATGCTGACTTCATCGCGAACGAAGACTCTCCGGCGCCGCTGCGCTACATCGAGCGCTTCGCGTACTACCGCTCGAAGCTCTACGCCGAGTACGAGGCCATCGAGCAGGCGAAGCGGGGCCTCGACGTGGTGATCGTGAACCCGTCGCTGCTCCTCGGACCGGGGGACATCCACGGCTCGTCGACGGGGGACGTGAAGAAGTTCCTCGACGGTCGGATTCCGATGACCCCCGCGGGCGGAATGGCCTTCGTCGACGCGAGGGACGCCGCCGATGCGATGCGCCTCGCGATGGAGCGCGGAGTCTCGGGGCGCCGCTACCTCATCAACGCATCGAACTGCACGCTCGCGGAGTTCTTCGGTCGCCT
Organism: Myxococcota bacterium; assembly: GCA_052035985.1. GTDB lineage: Bacteria > Myxococcota_A > Polyangia > Polyangiales > CAISKJ01. Next base: position 18,807 of record JBPOHC010001059.1, read on the forward strand.
GTCGCGCCTCTCGAACGTGAAGGCCCCCGCGTTCAAGATGATGAAGGGCACGACCCTCGCGCGGCTCGGGGCGGGCTTTCTCGAGCGCGCCGCGAAGGTCGTCGGGATGGAGCCTCCCGTCGACGCGGTGAGCGCCGAGATGGGGCAGCTCTTCTGGTATTGCGACAGCGCCCGCGCCGAGAAGGAGCTCGGGTGGCACGCGAGGGATCCGATGATCACCCTCGCGGACACCGTCGCGGATCTCAGGGCGTGACCGCCGGGGTCTGAGTACGTCATCCCGGAGTGCTGGAGTCGCCAGCAGTCACTTGCGTGCCGCGAGGGCTTCGGGCATCTACAGGGCGCGCCGAGGCGCCGCGGTCGGTGGGCGCTCCGGTGGGAACGCTCCGACGCGGACCACGTCTCCAACACGAAGCGTTCGGCGCGGGTAGCGAGGTCACAGCCGTGAAGCAAAGCAGCATCGTTCGCGCGAGCACGCGCATCGGGTCCGTGGTGGCGCTCCTGGCGTTGTCGGTCGCGGCGTCGTTCTGCAAGGGGCGCGAGGTGCCCGACGGGCAGTGCGTCTTCAACAGCGACTGCGACAACGGCGAGGTCTGCGCGGGCAAGGTGTGCCGCAAGCCCTGCAACAGCCGCGCGGGCGTCTCGCAGGCCGAGCGCGACCGCGACTGCCAGCCCCCCGCGGGCTACACCTGCCGCCCCGCCGACACGACGGGCTCCTACGCGTGCTATCCGCCCAACGTCCCGTACCGCTGCGTCTATCACAGCGAGTGCAACCAGGACCGTCGTGAGATCTGCGCCCGCGACGGCTTCTGCCGCTCGCAGTGCATCACCGACTACGACTGCTTCGTGTCGACGCTCAACCCCACCTCGCACTGCGTGATCGAGGGCGACAGCGCCGCGGGCGGCACCTGCGACTTCCGCGTGACCGACGGCGGCGCCGACGACGCAGCCACGGACGCCTCCTCCGACACCTCGACGGACGCGCCGAGCGGCTCCGACGTCCCGGCTGGCTGAAACGAGCGGCCTCCCGCGGGGCTGTGATACACCGCTGCCATGACGGTGGCGGAGGGTCGCGACCCGCGCGACACGCTGGAGACCAACGCCCTCTTCGAGGGTGACTACATCGTGCTGCGCGTCGTCGCGGCCGGCGGGATGGGCTCTGTCTACGAGGTCGAGCAGCGCAACACGGGCCAGTCGCGCGCCCTCAAGGTGCTGCACCGCTGGCTCGCCGACGACGACGCCGTGCGGCAGCGCTTCATCGACGAGGCGCGCATCTCCTCGCGCATCGAGAGCGAGCACGTCGTCCAGGTGATCGACGCGGGCGTCGCCATGCCCCGCGGCGTGCCCTGGTACGTGATGGAGTTCCTCCGCGGCGAGACGCTCGAGGCGCGGGTCTCGCGGCGCGGTCCGCTCTCGATCGCCGAGGCGCTCGAGGTGTTCGATCAGGTCGGGCACGCCGTGGGGGCGGCGCATCGCGCGGGGATCATCCACTGCGACCTCAAGCCCGAGAACATCCACATCGCCGACAGCCGCCGCGCCGACGCGAGGCGCACGGTGAAGGTGCTCGATTTCGGCATCGCGCACGTGCTCCCCGCCCTCAAGGCCTCGATGGAGATCGCCATGCCGCAGGGCTCTCCGGGCTGGCTCGCGCCGGAGCAGATGCACCCCCACGGTCGCGTCACCCTCGCCACCGACGTGTGGGCCCTCGGGCTCATCGCGTTCTATGTGCTCACGGGCGGATCGTACTGGCGATGGTTTGATCAGTACCCCGCGATCCTCGCGGAGATCGAGTCGTCGACGCTCGACCCCGCGAGCGTGAGGGCCGCGTCGCTGCAGCGTCCCGCGCTGCCGCCGCAAGGTTTTGATGACTGGTTCGCGCGCTGCGTCGACCGTGAGCCCGCGCGTAGGTTTCGCGACGGGACCGAGGCCATCGAGGCGCTGCGCGCGGTGCTCGTGCCCGCGGTGCCGCGGACGTCCTTCGAAGCGCCCATCCCGGACGCGGCGGTCGTCGACGAGGCCACGGCGCGCGTTCGAATGCTCCTCCTCGCGCTCAACGAGGCCGAGCGGCGCGGCGAGGTCGAGGCGCGCATCCGCATCGGCGAGGAGCTCCTCGCGCGGGCGTGCCGCGAGCCCGACATCGCGGGGCGCACCGCGGCGGCCTACGTCGCGCGAGGCTGGGCCCGCGAGCAGCAGGGAGACCGCGGCGGAGCCCTCGACGACGCGACGCGCGCGGCCACGCTGGCGCCCGCTTCACCGCAGGCGCACTACCTCCTCGGCGTGGTGCGCGCGCGGCGCATGGAGCTCGACGACGCGCTCGAAGCGCTCGACCGCGCCGTGACGCTCAACCCCGGCGCCGCGGGCTTCGTGAAGGAGCGCGGGCGCGTCGCGCACCTCCTCGGGCGCTACGAGATCGCCCTCGCGGATCGTCGGAAGGTCATCGAGCTCGACCCCACGCGCGCGGAGGCGTGGGTGGCGCGAGCGCTCACGCACGCGGCCCTCGGAGACCTCGCCGCGGCCGAGGCCGACCTCACCTGCGCCATCGAGCGAGAGCCCGGCTCCGTCGACGCGCTGCGCGCGCGCGCCGCGATTCGCATGGAGCGCGGCGACGTGAGCGGCGCCATCACCGACCTCGACGACGGCGTCGCGCGCTCGCCCGGAGACGGCGCGTGCTGGTTCGAACGCTGCCGCGCGAAGCGGGCCGCGGGAGACCCCGAGGGCGCCGTCGAAGACCTCCGTCACGCCGTGACGCTCGGGCACCCGCTCGCGGTGCAAGAGCTCCGCTCGCTCGGCCTCGACGTCGGGTGATTCGTCGGGGCGCGCTTGTGGTGCTCGGAGGTCTCCGTGCATGATCGCCGCGGTGAACGAAGGGGCATCGGTGAACCCATGAAGCTCTCGACGCGCGTCGCCCTCGGCGCCATCACGCTCGGGCTCGCCGCGCGGTCCGCGCCCGCCGTCGCGCAGCGCAGGGTGCTCGTGTACACGGGCCGCTCGGCGGACACGGCGGCGATGACCCGCGCGACCGACATGCTGCGCGCGCGGCCGGAGCTTCAGTCAGGCCCCGCGCGCCCCGAGTTCACGCTCGCGAGCGACGCGATGTGGCGCTCGCTCACGCGGGCCGACTTCGCCCGCTACAACGCCCTCTGGATCGACGGCGCCAACTGCTCGATCTCGAGCCCGCAGCAGGCCGAGGCGGTGTACGCGGCCGTGGCCGAGACGCGCGACGTGTGGTCGTCGGCGATCACCGGGCACTTCGAGATCATCGGGTCTGACTCGGACCTGCACCTCGGGACGAGCCCCGGCGCGCAGCGCTTCGTGATCAACAGCTATCACTACGTGACCTCGGGCGCGGGCACGGGGCTCTTCGCGAGCGTGGGGTGTGTCTTCTACAACTCCCCGGCCGACACCGCGGTGCCGTGGCTCCAGGGCATCGGAGACTTTCGCGTGACCGGCGACGGGTGCAGCGACGGCCAGGTGCTCGAGGCGGGCGCCGAGCGACACCCGCTGCACCTCGGGATCTCTCCGCCGAGCTCGACGCTCGTGCTCCCGTCGGACCTCTCGTGGGGGTGCTTCACGCACTCGCATTTCAACCGTCACCCGCCGTCGTTTCAGCGCATCTACTCCATCGGCCGCGGCGAGGGCAGCGGCGTGGTGATCGTCAACGACCGCGGCGGCTGCGTCGTCGACGCCGACTGCGTGCGCGGGCAGTTCTGCAACCGCGACCCCATGGGCGGCGACCCGTCGTGTCGCCCGACGCTGGGCCTCGGTCGCCCGTGCTCCACCGGGACGCAGTGCACCTCGGGCGTGTGCGCGCAGGGTGTCTGCTGCGACCGGGGCTGCGACGGCGCGTGCGAGCGGTGCGCCCTCGCTGCCTCCGTGGGGCTGTGCACTGCCCTCCCTGCGGGGACGCGTCCGTCGCCCGGGTGCGTGTGCGACGGGGCTTCGAACGCGTGCGTCCCGCCCGACGCGCCGCCGCCCGACGTGGCGGTCGACGTGCCCGAGGATCTCCCGCCGCGCCGTCCTGACGTGCTGGTCGACGTGACGCCCGACGCCTCGGTCGACGCGCTCGTCTCTGACGCCGCGGACGAGTGCGTGGGCTGGCGCTGCGGTCGCGACCTGCGCCTCGACGGGCGCGCGGGTCCCCTCGGCGGCTGCGGCTGTCGCGCGGGGGCTCCGTCGTCGCGCGCGCCGTGGCTCCCTGCGGTAGCGGCGCTCGCGTTCGGTCGGCTCCTCCGTCGTCGCAGGCGCTCGTAACCCGCGCTCGCGCATCTCACCTTCGCGATGCGACTCCAACGTCGACTCTGGATTCTGATGAGCGTGCCCGTCGCGCTCTGCCTCGCGCTCTACGGCGTCTTCGAAGCGAGGGCGCACCGCGCGGAGCTCGTCGCCGAGGCCGAGCACGAGGTCCGCGAGACGGCCTCCCTCCTCGGCACCGCGATGTCTGCGATACCGGGTGACATCGAGGCGGCGGAGCTGCACGCGCTGGCCGAGCGCCTCACGCGAGACAGCCGCGTGCTCGGCGTCGGGATCTACGATCAGGAGGGCCGCTGGATCGGCGGCTCGCGCGTCGCCTCGGTGGCGCACGAGGCCCTCGAGGCGACCGTGCACGAGGTCATCCGTCGCCGCGTCGATCACCAGGAGACGCGCACCGTCGCGGGCCGCGCGTGCATCGCGCGCGTCGAGCTCGTGGCGACGAGGGGGTCTCCCGCGGGGGCGCTCGTGGTGCTGCGCGACCTCGCCTACATCGACCGCGCGGTGCGCGCCTGGGCCGAGCAGCTCGCGCTCGTGGCCGCGGTGCTCGCCGTCGTGATGGGCCTCGTCGCGCGTCGCGTCGCCAACGCCCTCTCGGCGCCCGTGGAGCGCTTTCTCGAAGGCGTGGCGCGCGTGGCGGCGGGCGACCTCGACGCGGCCGTGCCCGAGGAGGGCGACGGCGAGGTGGCGCGTCTCGGACACGGCTTCAACGAGCTCACGCGCTCGCTGCGAGAGGCCCGCGCGAAGCTCGTCGACGAGGAGGCCGCGCGCGCCGACCTGGAGGCCGAGCTCGGGCGCGCGCAGATGCTCGCCGTCGCGGGCCAGGTTGCGGCCACGCTCGGCCACGAGATCGGATCGCCGCTCAACGTGATCCTGGGGCGCGCGCGGGTGGCCGCGGAGCGCGACGACCTCGCCCCCGAGGTGCGCGACACGTTCACGTCGATCGCGAGCCAGTGCGAGCGGATCACGCGGGTGGTGTCGCAGTTCCTGTCGCTGACGCGCAAGGTGCCGAGCGCGACGGGCGCGACGGCCGACGCGTCGTACACGGCGCGCGAGGTGGTGCACTTTCTCGGTCACGAGTGCCGCCGACGGAAGGTGCGCGCCGAGGTGATCGCGCCGTCGAGCGTGCGCGTGCGCGGCGGCCACGACCGGCTCTTTCAGGTGCTCTTCAACCTGTGCATGAACGCGCTCCAGGCGCAGCCCGACGGAGGTCGCCTCCGCGTGCGCGTGAGCCGCGAGGTCGAGCGAAGGGAGGGCCTCGACGACCGCGAGATGGCGTGCGTCGAGGTGGCCGACGCGGGCGCCGGCGTGCCCGACGAGATCCGTGGGAAGGTCTTCGATCCCTTCTTCTCGACGAAGCACCAGAGCGGCGGGACGGGCCTCGGGCTCGCCGTCGTCGCGGGCATCGTGGGCGACCTCGGCGGACGCGTCACCGTCGACAACGGGACCGGCGGCGACGACGCGCTGCCGGGGGCCGCGTTCCGCGTGTGGCTCCCGCTCGCGGAGCGCGCCCTGACATGACGGAGACGCGCCGACGGGGTGTCCGAGGCGCTGTCAGGGCGGGTGTCAGAGACGCGCGGTCGGGCCTTGTAAACAAGGCATCGTCGCGTGGTGGACGCGCGCGCGATCACCGATAGAATCGCCGCCGTGGTGGCAACCTACACCGACCGGGACGCCGACCAGAACCGCAAGGTGAGGGTCCTCGTCCACGTGCTCCGCTTCGACGACCTGCTCGCCGACGAGGCCGCGGCCTTCGTGGTCGACGACGACGCGCTGCCCTTTCACATCGGCCGCGCGAGCGACGAGTCGGCGCCGCAGCGCGTCGGGCGATCGAAGCTGGTGATCCCCGATCGCTGGGCCTCGACGGGGCACTGTCACATCCGTCGCGTGGGCACCTCCGACGTGGTGCACGACGACGGGAGCCGCAACGGGACGTGGGTCAACGGCGAGCGCGTCGAGCGGTACCGCGTGCTCGCGGACGGTGACCTGATCGAGGTCGGGCACACGCTGATCTGCTACCGCACGGTCGACGAGCACGCGGCCGCGGCGCTCGACGCGACGGCGGGCGTCGCGGTGGGCGCCACGTCGACGCGCAACGCCGAGGTGGCCTCGGTGATCCGTGATTTGAAGCTCATCGCGGCGTCGCGGGAGCCCGTGCTCATCGTAGGCGAGCCGGGCGTCGGCAAGGAGACCGCCGCTCGCGCCGTGCACGCGTGGAGCGGCCGCGCGGGGCCGCTGCGGGTGATCGAGTGCGCGGCCGTGACGGACGCGTCGCGCGACGCGATGTTCGTGGGGCGTGAGCCCGGCGATCAGGGCGCCATCGAGCACGCCGACGAGGGGACCGTGTTGCTCGACGACGTGGGCGAGCTCAACGAGTCGGCGCAGGCGACGCTGCTGCGCGCCGTGGAGGACGGCCGCGTGACGCTCGTGGGGGGGACGCCCTCGCGGACCCTCGACGTGCGCTGGGTCGCGACGACGGCGACGGACCTCTTCGCCGACCGCGGGAGCCTCCGCGCGGACCTCCTCCGCAGCCTCGCGGGCTACGTGGCGCGGCTGCCTCCGCTGCGTCGTCGCAGGGAGGACCTCGGGACGCTGAGCGCGTGGCTCTTGAAGAGCGCGGGGGTGACGCGCGCGTCGATCACGCCGGCCGCGGGGAGGGCGCTCTACCTCGGGGCCTTCGCGGGCAACATCCGTCAGCTGCGCACTGTTCTCCGCGCCGCGGTGACGCTCGCGGGCGACGGGCCCGTCGACGTGCGTCACCTGCCTCCGCTCGATCAGGCGGCGCCCGCGTCGGCGCACGTCGAGGCGCCCTCGTCGCCGCGCACGGGCCGCAGCCCGACCGAGAAGGAAATCGTCGACGCCCTCGAGGCCACCGGGGGAAACGTGGTACGCGCGGCCGAGTGCCTCGGCGCGCACCCGAGGCAGCTCTACCGATGGATCGAGCGACATGAGATCAACCTCGACCGCTTTCGACGGTGAACGCTCCGTGAGCGCGCGCGTGCGTCTGCTGGGCCTCGTGGCGCTCGCGCTGCTGCTCTCGTGCTCGACGCGCCCCGCGACGGCGCTGGTGTTCCGCGTGCTCGGCGAGAACCT
>JBPOHC010000337.1:0-5184 GCA_052035985.1 Myxococcota bacterium
GCTTTCGACTCGGCGCGGACGGTGAAATCGCGGGGGCGTGGCGCCTCCCTGGAGAGGCCGGCGGACCACCTTCACCGACGTGGATGCCCGACGCAGGGGCTGGCGCGCCCGACGCGGACTGGCATCCTGACTCGGGGATTCCGACCTGTCCCGCGGGTTGGACGCGCACCGCCGATGGCCTCTGCGACCCTGCGCTACGGACATGTCCCGAAGGCGCGGAGTCCCTCCCTGGAGGGCAGTGCACCGCCACGTCCGACATCGACTGTCCTGCGGCTCCGTACCCCGATCCGGGGCCCGAAGCGATGGGCGCAACGATCGCCTATGTGAGCGCCAATGCGCCGGTGAGCTGCACCGACCGAGGCTCTCAAGCGTGTCCGTGGCGCACGATCACGGAGGCCATCACAGCCGGGAGGTCGTGGGTGCTCGTGCGCGACGGAACATACCGCGAGCACATCGAGGTGACCTCCGCGCTTCACCTCTTCGGGCGCTGCGCGGCGCGCGTACGGATTGAGGGCCCGACCGCACAACCGACACTGTTCGCGCACGGCAGCGGCGCGTCGCTCGATCTCCGCGGCGTAACCGTCACGGGCGAAGGCATCGGCGTCGAGGTCGAAGACGGAGCGAGCGTCCGCGCGCAGAGCCTCGCGGTGCTGCGCTGCGTCCGCGAGGGCGTGAGGGTGCTCGGGCCTTCGAACTTCGACGCCTCCGACATCGTCATCGCGGACACCCGACCGCAAGGCGGGGGCTACGGCCACGGCGCGAACATCAACGCCGCGGGCTCGCTACGGCTCACGCGCGCGTCGCTGCTTCGGAATCAGTCTTCGGGCGCGTCGTCACTGGGCGGCGCGCTCACGGTTCTCGATTCGATCGTCTCGGGGACGCGAGTGCCGCCGACGGGCGACTCCGCCACGGGGATCTACGCGACACAAGGCAGCCAGACGCGCGTCGAGCGCGTGTGGATCACCGACAACGAAGACACAGGGATGACCTTCGTCGGCGACCGGACGCGCGCGACGGTGATCGACGTGACGGTCCGCGGCACGCACGAATTCGCGCGCACGACCGCTCTGCCCAACGCGGTGCTCGTGCAGAACGGCGCGACGCTGGACGCCGCGCGCCTCCTGGTCAGCGACAATCGCGGGCACGGCGTGAACGTCCAGCGCGGCTCGGATGGCGCGGTCGGCTCGATCGTCCACGCGACCCTCCGAGACAGCGTGATACGCGGCCCGAACAGCACCTCGCCCGACGCGCAACGAGTGGGCCTCTTCGCACACCCCGGAAGCGAAGTTCACGCGTTCGGGTTGCACATCCGCGACGCCGCCCACGCTGGCGTGATCGTGACTGGCGACGAGGCGCGGGTCTCGCTCGATGACACGATCATCGAGGGGACACGAATGAACAGCGCAACTCCCGTTCCCCTGCTGGGGTGCGGCGTGAAGGTCGAAAACGGCGGGCGCCTGGCGGGCCGAGGGCTCCTGGTCGCCGACAACGCGTGGGCGGGGATCTTCGTCGGCGAGCCTCCGCGAGGATCAGACCGCACGGTGCCTGATCTGGTGCTCGAAGACGCTGTTGTGCGCGGCAATCACTACGATCGGCAGCAAGGCAGCGGCGGCGGCATCATGGCGCAGCTGGGAGCGAGCGTGCGGCTGACTCGCTCGCGCGTCACGCACAACGAAGGGACCGGAGTGGTTGCGATCCGGGCGACCGCGACGATCGACGACTCCGTGCTCGAAGACACCGTGACGGTTCGGCGCGTGACCGATGGCGGTACCGTCCGCGAAGAAGCGCAGAACCTCGTCGCGCAGGATCACGCGACAGTGACCGCCAACGGCGTGCGACTGCGTGGCGGCCGCGGTGCGATCGGAGCGCTCGCGACGGGCGAGGGCGCCGTGTTGACGCTCCGTGACTCCCTCGCGGAAGGAGCGACAGGCGAGGACGCGACTCGCCCGGTTCCTTGCCTCGTCGCCGAGCTCGCGGGGAGCATCATGGCGGAGCGTGTCGCGCTGCGACGCTGCTTCGGCGTCGCGGCCCTGGCCCAGTCTCAGGGGGCTTCGCTCTCACTCGCCGACGCGCTCGTGCAGGGCACTCGAAGCGTCGAGACGCCTGGGACGCGCGTCCCCTTCGGACGCGCCCTCAACGCGGCTGACACCGCGACGATGGCCCTGACGCGCGTGCTCGTCGAGGACAACCCCGAGTGCGGGGCGGTCGCTGCGGGCATCGGGACCTCCCTCACCATGTCCTCGGTTGTGCTCCGCGACATCCGCGCGCTGCCGGACATGCTCTATGGACAGGGCCTTTTCGCGCAGGAGGGGGCGCGCGTCACCGGAGAGCGAGTGGTGATCTCCGCGGCGAACTCGGCGGGCGTCTTCTCGAGCTCTGGCGCCGCCGTGAGCCTCGCCGACAGCCTCGTCTCCGACGTGCGAGCGTTGCCAACGAGCGGCCTCGCCAACGGGCTGGTCGTAATCGACGCGGAGCTCGTCGCCGATCGGGTGGTCGTGCGACACGTGTTCAACTCTGCCGTTCAGTCGATTTGGAGCAACGCGCCCGGCACTCAGCCCGCCCACGTGACGGTGCGCGATCTCATCGCGAGTGACATCCGCGGAGACGTGGGCCAACTCTCGCGCGGCGTGATCGCCCTCGGACTCGGGCTGCACGTCCTCAACGGCGCGCGGCTCGAGGGCGAGCGTGTGACGCTCGTAGACCTGACCGGCGTCGGCGTCGATACGTCCGCCGCGAGCATCGTCGCGTCCGACGTCCCGAGCATGGTCGCGCTCACCGATCTGTTCCTTCGCAACGTCCGTCCGGCACCGACGGCTGCGGCGCCGCTGAATAGCCGATACGGCTTCGCGTTGCGGGCTGCGCAGGGCGCCTCGATCGAGGTCTCGCGCGGCGTGATCGACCTGGGGGCGTGGGGCTTCGTGCTCGACCGGGGCGCGATCACGGCGCGTCACGTCGTGGTGTCGCAGCAGACGCAGGGGCTCGGCATGTCGTCGACGGCGGCCTCTGACACCCGCTACACGCGCGACGACGTCATCAGCGCGGGGAACCTCCTTGACGAGATGCAATACAGCCAGGGCGCGGCGGAGATCACCGTCGCCTCTCAGACCACGAGCTGCGGTTCGCTCGCGGGTTGCAGAACAGCCGCCGTCCCCCCTCGGTGACCTTCTCGCCTCGAGCCCTTCGATCAGGGCCCCATCATTCCGTCGGTCGGCGCGACAGGCGCCCCCGCAGGGGGAACGGGGTTGCTGGCCATCACCGAATTGCCGACGCGAGGATCGACGAGTGAGCCGTATGCAGTGAGCCCGTAGAGGTTGCGCTCACCGGTGTTTCCCGTGATGGTCGCCTCGTCGACACCGATCATGAACGCAGCGTAGCGCGGCTGCCCCGTAAACTCGTTGGCGGTGAGCGTGAGGCCGACCCGCTGCGAGAGCGCGAGGCCGTCGCCGAACATCACCGTCCCCCCCGGTGCGAGGGGGCCCATCCGCGTCGCGAGGAAGCGATTCCCCTGCGCGGCGACGAGGGTCGACGTGGGCGTGACGCCGACGCCGAGCCCGGTGTTATTGCTCACGAGGGTGTCGCGTAACGCCTCCGCGCGCGCGGCGGCCTGCACGTACATCCCAGGCCCCCCGTTGTCAGAGATCAGCGCGCCCTGAAGCGAGATGACGGACTCTGGTCCCTCGACGAGCACGCCCACCCTCTCGTTCGTGGCTACGAGGGTCGCGAGGCCCCGCGCGGACACGCCTGACGCCTCGGGGTCGAGGGTCACGCGTGCATAGGGACCGATCGAGATCCCATCGCCTCCTCGCCCGCTGAGCTGCTGGGTGCGTCGCACCGAGAGGAGCCGCCCTTCGATGTTGAGCCGTTGCGGATCCGTGGGGCAAGCGTCGCCCGCGGTGGGTCGGCAGGCGGACACGTCGATGCCCTGGGAGTGATTCTCGTCGAACGCCACCCTGCGCCAGCACATTGTGTTGCCCGTCGGCGAGAAGAGATCTCCGTCGCAGCTCGCGGCCCCGCTCATCGAAGGCGGCGCGTGGCGAACCCACAGCCCCGTGACACCGTTGCAGGTGATCATCGAATCGGCCAGATGCACCACGGAGCCGTCGCAGTACACGCCGTATCCAGCGCCCGTTACGCCTCCCGCGTGGTCCGCCCAAAGACGAGAGAAGACCCCGCGGCTTCCGCGTCGGAGGTCGACGCCCGCGAACACCGATCTGAACGCGGTGACGCGACTCGCGATCACCGTCGCGGCCTCCGCGCTGACGCCCCTCGCCGCGAACTCCACGCGGACGTCTTCGAGCGTCAACGTCGCACCGGCCCGCACCGCCAGTCCGGTGTCCTCGTCGCTCGTGGCGGTGACGTCCTCCGGGAATCGGATCAAGAGCCCTCGCACCTCGCCTCGCCCCCCCGCGAGCACGACTCCTTCACGACCGCGCGATACCCGAAGCGTCGTCGCTGCGGCCCCGGCGCCGACGAGCGTCGTGCCTGCGGAGAGCGTCAGGGTCGCGGACATGGCGTATTCGCCTCTCGACACCACGATCGCGCCTCCGGAGGTCGCGAGCGCTGCCACTCCCGCGGCGAGGTTGTTGAAAGGCCTCGCTTGTGTCCCATCGCCTGAGGCATCCGCGCGTGCCGAGACGAACGCCCTCGGCTGAGGGAGCCCGTCGATCGCCGGCCAGTCGACCGCGCCTCCCGCAATGTTTGACCCCACGACCTCGCAGCTGAACGAGGGGGTCATGCCAGGGCCGTTGCGCAAGGGCGCCTGATTCTCTTCCGGGCACAGCTCCGTCGGCGCCACGGGCACCGTCAGGGGCGGCTCCGGCGGCGCGGGCGATGGATCACTACCGCACCCTTCCCCCAAACCGAGCAGCACCCACTGCGTGGCCCACACCGCGTGCATTTGTGTCTTTTGAATCTTCATGCAGGTCCCTGCGCTCCCTGGCGAGCTTCTATCTATCACGGCGTGCATCCTTCGAACGGACGGGCGTCATTCGCCGTTGCAGTGGATTCCGCTCCCGAAGGGCTGGCAGTCGCCGTTGCAAAGCTGGCTCACTTCCCCTACGTACCGACCGCTCGGCCAGTCACGATCGATGCACATGTCGCCCGAAGGCGTGCGCACCATCATCGACACCGTATAGCAGGTATTCTGTTGGAGTTGAACTGGGAGATCGCGGCCCGGATCGATCC
>JBPOHC010000771.1:0-3614 GCA_052035985.1 Myxococcota bacterium
CAGGGAGGCGCCACGCCCCCGCGATTTCACCGTCCGCGCCGAGTCGAAAGCTCTCGCCGACGCCTCCATCACCCACCGGGTGTGAGCGTGAGAGGTCGACGGATCTGCAAGCCCCTGTCGCCGCGCCGCCGTCGGGCGCGCACAACACCACCGCGGGACCGCAGCCGCCACGAGCGCTCACGACCCACTCCGCGGGGCAAGGCGAGGCGTCAGGCGATGTGGCATCGAGGCGGGCCGTCGATGTCGTCGCCTCTTCACACCCGGCGAGCCAGCACCACAGCATCACGACGAACAGAAGCAATCGAGAACGAATCACGCGTCCCTCCAACAACTCGGGGCGCAGTCGAAGAGACCGCCCCTCCCAATGTGAAACGATCACAGAGTGATTCGAAGCTCCGATGCCGCAGCGCGCGGCCACACCGCAGCCCATTCTGTACGAGACTTCGGGGATCATCGGTTCGGAGACGCCCTGCACTCCGCGATGGTCGCGCAGCGGTGGGTGTCGGACGAGAGCGCGATCTCGGCGCCGCGTTGGTTGTAGATGAACATGTTCTGAAGGTTCTCTCGTCCGTCTACGCGTTCGGCCGCGAAGCGCGTGTCTCGCGCCTCTGCGGAGGACATCCCCAATCCCTGTGACTGCCTGGACACCACGACATCACGCGCCGTGATCGCGCCACGGTTGAGCACGAAGCCCCACGCGCCCAGGTCGATCGCGCCTCGCGTGAGGTCGATCGCGCCGCCCTCACGCGCGACCACCGCGAAGCTGTACGACCCGCCGCTCGAACCGCCCACGGGTTGGGTCTGGCGAACGTTCCTGAGGAACAGGTCGGTGATCGACGCGACGCTCGGGCTCACCGACGGACGCTCCCCGGCCAACGCGGCCTCGACGCCGGAGCCCGTCACGTCGAACAGGGCAACGCGCGCCGCCTCGAGTTGCGCGCCGTTGAGCGTCTGCATCCCAAGTCCCGCGGCCACGGTGCCTCCCGCGATCATCTCGGGGTCGCCGCGGAGGTCGTACGCGATGACGTCGCGCAATCGAGTGACGCCGGGCACCGAATCAGGCTCGTTGGTCCACGCCGCTGTCACGGCCGAGCTGAACGCGTGGCGCACCACCACTCGTTCGGCCGTGAGCGAACCGTTGATGGCATCCATGCCATCGCCGAGACCGCCCAACGGAGACGGGTGCACGTCCGCCACCAGGCTGTCGGTGAGCGTCACCGATGCCCTGTCCGTCGAATAGAGGCCAGCCGTCGTGGTCCCAGAGATCAGCACTCCACGGCCCTCGACGATCGCGGACTCCTGCGCGAACAGCCCCTGGCCGAAGCTCCGGTCGGGCAGTGCGCGAATGTTTCGGATCACCACCGACGACAGCAAGGCCGACGTGCCGACCCCTGCGACCACGACCCCGAGCTCCGCGTTGTCCTCGATGAGCACGCGGGCGAGCATCATTGACGCTGTGTCGAACGCCGAGAGGCCACGACCGAGCGGAGGAACGCCGGGGGCGCCGAGGCCTCGAGTGCCCTGCACGAGCGAGTCGGTGAGCGTGAGAGACGCCCCGCCGCTTTGCACGTACGCGCCAATTCCGAGGCAGCGACGGAGCACTACGCGTTCCGCGACGATCCTCCCTCCCAGCTCGGAGACGAGGCAGGCCCTCTCCGCAGGCCAGTCGGTGCGGTCCGGACCTTCGAACACAGAGTCGCGGATGGCGAGTTCGCTCCCGCCACTGGTTGCAACCGCGCCGGACGCGCCGCGGCCGCCGCGCGACAACACACCGAAGACCGTCACCGTCGCGCCGTCTTGCGACAAGATGTTCTGCGCCTGATCGACCATCCGCCCGGGTTGCACGACCTGTGGCAACGACGCTGTGTCTTCGAGCACGGAGTCGATGACCGCCAGCGTTGCGCCGATCGCCATGAGCCCGCGACCTTCGTTGCTCGTCGCTCGCGTACGTTCCAGACGCACGTCCGCGCCACGCTGCGCCGTGAGGCCGCCGCCGTTGCCTGCGTCGCGGTTGTAACGGTTCGCTCGCACCACGGAGTCCTCGAGCTGCAGATCCGGCAGCGGGCGATCGGGGTCGGCATTCAGGCCGTCGACCAACACGCCGAGCCAGGCGTTGTCGGCGATGACGACCCTTCGGCCCGTCACGTGTGCACCCTCGCCGATCTTCAGCCCGCTCGCGAGCGTCCTGCCTGCGGGCTCGGTGTTCAAGCGGGTGCCTGACACCTCGGTGCTCTCGAGCGAGAGAATTGTGTTCGAGCCCGTGGCGACCACGCCCGCGTATGTCGCACCCGTGATTCGTAAGCCCGACGCGCGGACGTCGCTCCCGACCTGAGCGAAGAGCCCCACCTGACGGCTGTTGGCGGGGCTCTCTCGCGGGCCGCGAATCACACTATCCCGGATCGTGGCGTGCGAGATAGGACCCAATGTGCCGTTCTCTCGCGCGGCCTGCTCGATGTACACGCCATGGCCGCGGTTGTCGTCGACGAGCATCCGCGTTGCCTCCATCGTCGCGCCGAGCTGCATCCGTACGGCAGCTTCGCTGGCGCCGGAGCGCGCGACGCCGCGAGAGCCACGCACCACGACGTCGAGAACGGTCACGACCGGAGCACTCTCGCGTCCGACCGCCAGAATGCCCGTCGTCGTGCTGTCGGCGATAACGACCCGCTCAAGTCTCGCGCGGGCGTCGCCCTCGGCGTAGACCCCCGCGGACCGCACGCCGGGCGACGGCGCGCTCGTCTCGGACACGATCGAGTCGCGCAGCGCGAGTGAGCCTCCAGAGGATGACACGCCACCCGTTGCATTTCGTTGCAACGCCGTGCGCGTGAGCGACAGTGCGCCAGTCGCGTCGACGGCCGCGCCCTGTCCATCGCGACCTTCCAGGGGTTGTGTATCCGCGATCACCATGTCGCTCGCGTCGAAAGTCGACGGACCCTGCACCCGGACACCCACACGCACCGCGCGAAGAACCCTCAGCGCTCGCGCGTGAACCGTCGCACCGCCGTCGACCTCGACACCGATCCCGGCGCCCGTGACGGTCACCCCCCGGAGATCGAGCGTGGCGCTGGCACCTCGCGCGAGGATCGTGGGACCCGCTCCTGGCCCGTCGATGTGGACGCGCGCAGCACAGCGCCCAAGGAGGTGCACGTCACGGGTGATCTCGACGCCTTCGTGGTAGGTGCCGTCGCGCACGAGCATCCACGATCGACCCGATGCGATCGCCTCGCTGACGGTTCGCCACGGACACGCTTGAGAGCCTCGGTCGGCACAGCTCACCGGCGCATCTGCGCTCACATAGGCGATCGTCGCGCCCATCGCTTCGGGCCCTGGATCGGGGTACGGAGCCGCAGGACAATCGATGTCAGACGTGGTGGTGCATTGCCCTCCCGGGAGGGACTCCGCGCCTTCGGGACACGTCCGCAGCGCAGGGTCGCAGAGGCCATCCGCAGTGCGTGTCCAACCCGCGGGACAGCTCGGAATCCCTGCGTCGGGATGCCAGTCCGCGTCGGGCGCGCCAGCCCCTGCGTCGGGCATCCACGTCGGTGAAGGTGGTCCGCCGGCCTCTCCAGGGAGGCGCCACGCCCCCGCGATTTCACCGTCCGCGCCGAGTCGAAAGC
>JBPOHC010000250.1:0-3231 GCA_052035985.1 Myxococcota bacterium
TCTTGCGTCACCGAGAGCATCCCGCTCGCGCGCCCGGTGAACTCGAGGCGGTGCGGAAAGGTGTCGGTGAAGTGCACGAAATCGCCCATGTAATAGGCGGAGAGGCCCGAGCACGTGGTCACCACGACGGAGTACTCCGCGCCCTTCTCCACGGCCCACAGCGGCACCCGCGGGGCGTCGGCGCGGCCGTGCGACTCCCGCGGCACGAACTCGAAGAACACCCCCCGGTCGGGGATCATTCGGAGCCCCGGCCCGTCGAGGCTGTCGGTCACCGCGAAGATGCCGCCCTCGGTGGCGTTGTAGTTGTCGATGAGCGGAATGGGCCGCCCCATGCGCTCGGCGATGACGGCGCGGTAGGGCTCGGCGTAGACGCCTCCGCCGAAGAGGGCGTTGAGGTTCGGCCAGATGTCGTCGATGACGTCGGCCCTCATCGCGCGCCGCCGCGCCGCCGTGAGCACGCGGTCGAAGAGGTTGGGGAACCAGCACGTGGTGCCCGTGAGCGCGCGCACGTCGTGGTCGAGGTACGCGTCGGCGATCGCGTCGAGCTTGCGGTCGTAGTCCTCGAGGTCGCGCAGCGGAGGCCGCGGGAGCACCATGCGCCGCGACGCGCGCGGCATATTGAGCTGCATGAGGCCGGGGTTGCTCGTGACGCCGACGGGTCCCTCGCGGCGGATCACCGCGGGCGGCAGGAGCTGGAGGCTGAAGCCCGACGTGAAGCCCGTGTCGTTGGTGAGCGTGAGGTAGCGCGCGGCGACGTCGAAGCCGGCCTTCTGCTGCCAGCGGATCTGCTCGCGCGAGATCGGGAGGTACTTGTTCTGCGCGGCCGTGTTCGAAGTGCCCGACGAGCAGCCGTAGTACTCGATGAACTCGGGGTGGAGCACGTTGCGCTCACCGCGGCGCATGCGCTCGAGCATGGGTTCGAAGTCGGCGTAGGTGCGCAGCGGGACGCGCGCGCGCCAGTCGTCGAGCGTGCGCACGCGACCGAGGTTGTGCGTGCGTCCGAACTCCGTGTCGGCGCCCCTCGCGCAGTGCGTGAGGAGCGTCTCCAACTGCACGGACTTCGGGTCGCGCAGGGTGCGGTCCCACAGGGCGACGCGCAGCTTCGCGGCGGCCAGGAGCGCGGGGCCCGTGATGGCTCCGCCCGAGACGCCGACGAGCCTCCGAGGCGACGCGTTCGACGCGTACGTGGTGCTCATCGCGCGCCTCCCGAGAAGAAGTCCGAGAGGCGCTTCATGCGCGCTCGCAAGAGGAGCGGCAGGCGCCACGCGCGGCCGATCACGCCGCGCTGCGCGTCGCAGAGGATGTCGCCGAACTCGACGAGGCCGCGGTCGTAGGGCGGCCAGTAGAGCTCGTAGCCCTCGGAGCGATCGACGACGACGGTCTTCGGTCGCACGAAGGTGTGCAGGGCCTCGGGGCCGTTGGCGATGCCGTTGCCGGTGGCGCGCGTCCCGCTCCAGGGGAGCGCCGGGATGGCGCCCGTGAACGCGTGGTTGTTGACGTTCACCACGCCGACGTCGAGGCGCTCGGCGAGGCGCTCTGCGCGGTCGAGGTCGCGCGTCCAGATCGAGGCGCCGAGGCCGTAGCGCGAGCGGTTCACGCGGGCCACGGCGTCGCTGGCGCCCTCGACGCGCACGACGGCGAGCACGGGGCCGAAGGTCTCGTCGCGCACCACGGCCATGTCGTCGGTGCAGCGGTCGAGGATCGTGGGCTCGTAGAAGGACCCGCCGCCCGTCGCGCGTCCGCCGCAGACGAGCTCGGCGCCCTGCGCGATGGCGGCGTCGACGTGGGCGCGCACGAGGTCGAACTGGGCCTTGTGGGCGAGGGGCGCGACGTCGGTCTCCCCGAGGGGACCGGGCGCTGCGCGGAGGCGCTTCCACACGCGGGCGAGCTGAGAGACGAAGGCGTCGGCGATGGCGCGGTCGACGTACGCGACCTCGATGGCGCCGCAGGCCTGGCCCGCGTTGCCGAGGGCCCACGCGGTGACGCCCGCGACGGTGCGGTCCATGTCGCAGTCGGCGAGGATGATCGCCGCGTCTTTGCCGCCCTGCTCTGCGCTGCACACGACGCCTCGCTCGGCGCAGCGCACCGACACCTTGCGGCCCGTCTCGGGCGAGCCCGTGAACACGCACGCGTCGATGCCCGCGTCGATGAGCGCCTCGCCCGTCGCGCCGTCTCCGTGCACGACCGAGACGAGGTGCTCGGGGAGAAAGGGCGCGAGCGCCTCGATGAGCCACGCGCTCGAACGGGGAGACTTCTCCGAGGGCTTGAGCACCACGGCGTTGCCCGTGAGCAGCGCGGGAATGACCGATCGGTAGAGCCCCGCCACGGGGTAGTTCCACGGCGCGATGACGCCCACGACGCCGCGCGGAACGGCGTCGACCCACGCGCGCTTGCCCGGGAAGCCCACGGGGTTGAGCCCCACCGCGCGTCGCGTGGCGTGCCCCTCGACGACCTTCGCCCACCCGTTCACCGTGTCGAGCGGGCCGAGCGACTCGTTGAAGATCGCCTCGGCGTCGACCTTGCCGATCTCCGTGCGCACGAGCGTGATGACCTCGTGCCTGCGCGCGAGCATCGACTTCGCCGCGTCTCTCAACCGTGACACGCGCTCCGTCAGCGGACGTGCGCGCCACACCTCCTGCGCCCTCCTCGCGCGAGAGACCGCGCGGGTGACCTCCTCGGCCGTCGCCGACGTCACCGATGGGAGCTCGGCGAGATCGACGGGACACCCGCGGGCCGTCGCCTCCTTCGAGGCAACACTCTCTCCAAAGCTCGAATGCGCGAGCGCATGAGCGACCGTCATCGCGATGACTCCATCGGTGATGCGCCTGCGCGCAGGCCGCCACGCAGTGCGCGCGACGCCAGAGCGGCACACCCATAACCACGCAAGAATGATGTCGGAGCCCTATTCGTCGCGACGCGCGAGAGCCTTCACGCGAATTTTCATTTCGTGCGAAAACGCCGCAAAACAAGGTGCCCGGCGATGGTCTCTCGTACGCCGCGAGCGTGACGATTCGTCACGTCGTGGCGCCGCGCCTCGTCACCGCACTTCGAATGGGTCGCGATCTGTCGCGCTGAGTGTGAGCCCGAGACCTGCCGTTTGGGTTCGCAGCCGATCCGCGAGCCGGGCGAGCGTCACGCGCTCGCTGTTCGAATGGAGCGCGCACACGACAGTGAGCCCCGCGCCCGCGGCCTTGAGCGCGTCGTGGTGTCGCATCTCGCCCGTGAGGTAGA
>JBPOHC010001107.1:0-24306 GCA_052035985.1 Myxococcota bacterium
AGGGCGGCGCGTCGGCTGCGCGGCGCGCGGGGGCGCGCAGAGCGCGAAGGCCGCGGTCACGAGGGCCGCGAGGAGCGAGAGCGCGACGAGGGCGGCGACGCGCGCGGGTCGGCGCCGCGGCGACGGCGGCGGTGACGCCAGCGCGGCGAGGGCCAGGGCGTCGGCGAAGGCGCGCATCGAGGGCCAGCGGTCGTCGGGGCGCTGGGCGACCGCGCGCTGCAGCGCGGCGACGAGGGCCGGCGGAGCGCCGGGGATGCGCAGGGTGACGCGCTCGGTGAGGACGCGCGCGATGGTCTCGTTGGGGCTCGGCGCGGCGAACGCACGGTCGCCGGTGAGTGCCTCGAACCAGAGGAGGGCGACGGACCACACGTCGCTGCGGGCGTCGATGCTCGCGGCGCCGCGGCACTGCTCGGGGGACATGTACGCCGGCGTCCCGACGACGCCGCCGGCGCGGGTGAGCCGCTCGTCGGGGTCGGCGTCGTCGAGCCAGGCGATGCCGAAGTCGAGCACCTTGGCCTCGTCGGGGCGCCCGTGGCGGCGGGCGATGAACACGTTGTCGGGCTTGAGGTCGCGGTGCACGACGCCCTGTCGGTGCGCCTCGCAGAGGGCGTCCATCGCCGGCAGGAGCAGGGCGCACACCTCCGCGAGCGGGCGCGGTCCGCTGCGCGCGAGGCGCTCGGCGAGCGTCTCTCCCTCCAGCAGCTCCTGCACCAGGAACACCTCTCCCTCCGCGTCGCGGCCGAGGTCGAGCACCGAGATCGCGTTGGGGTGCTCCACCCGCGACGCGGCCCTCGCCTCGCGAAAGAACCGCTCGACCACAGTGGCGCTCAGGGTGCCCCGGTCGCCGCGCCGCTCGAGCGGAAACTTCAGCGCCACCGCGCGCCGCGTCCAGGTGTTCGTCGCGGCGTACACCACCCCCATGCCGCCCTCGGCCACGCGGCGCTCGACGCGGTATTTCTCCCCGACCACGGCGCCGATCCGCGGATCAAGCGCCGGGTTCGGGGGCACCTCCTCGGGTGCGCGCTGTGCGGTTCCGTTCAACGGTGTCCCGCGCCGAGCATATCGCATCGCGGCCCCTCCGCGGTGACCGACGCAGCGGGTGCCCCCGCGCGCTGGGGCGAAGACTACGGCGCCGTAGTCTTCTGGACCGTCGCGGGCGCGGCGCCCGAGGGTGTACCCTGCCCCGCCATGAGCGCGAAGGGATCGAGCACGAAGGGGACCGTTCAGAAGGGCAAGAGCCTCCAGCGCGCCGCGCCGTCGCCCGAGCCTCCGACGCCGCCCGCAGCCCTCGGCGTCGCGCAGCGCAAGCTGCTCGCCGAGGCGCTCCGGCGCGCGGAGGAGACGCGCAACGTCATGGAAGACGCCCTCGTGAGCTTCGGCCGGTGGCTCCTGGTGCAGGTGTTCGACGACGACGCGGCCGCGGCCCTCGCCGGTCGCAGGGACAACCCCGTGTGGCGCGAGCTCCTGGCGCGCGCCGGCGGCCCCACGCTGCGCGTCAGCGAGAAGCTGCTCTACGTGGCGCTCCACATCGCGGCCCACGACAAGCGCATCACCGACGAGTCGTGGCGCTCGCTCGAGCCCGGCCGCAAGGAGCTCCTCTTGCCCCTCGACGACGAGGCCCTCATGCGCAAGGCCGCGCGCCACGTCACCGCGCTCAAGCTCACGCAGCGGGCCACGCGCGAGTACGTGGGGGCGCTCCTCGCCGAGCAGGGCGAGGCCCGCGAGGTGCGTCTCACCGCGCCCCGCATCGCCTCGCACATGCGCCGCTTTCGCGAGCGGGTGACCGCCGGCGCGTACCAGCGGCGCGCGCTGTCGGTGCTCAAGGGCGCCGACGACGCGTCGCGCGCCGCCGTGCGCGACGAGGTGGAGGCCGTGCGCGCGTGGGCCGAAGCCTTTCTCGCGAAGACGCGCGGCGACGCCTGACGGAGGGAGCGAGTCGGCGCGCTGCGCGATGAGCTCCGCGGGCGCCGTCGCGTTCGTTCGCGAGCGCGGGCGTCATCGCGAGTCGGGCGGAGGGGTGTACACGCGCCGTTCTGAAGGCGTAAAAGCCCTTCATGGGAAGGCCGCACGGGATCGCGCCGGGCACGCGCGGTCGCGGCGCGGTGGAGCGCGCGACGGCGGCCTCCCGGCGATGGGTCGTGTGCGCCGCGCTCTCTGTCTGCGCGTGCCGCCGCGCCGAGGCGCCGCCGCGCTCCGCCCGCGCGAGGCCGCTCGGGCCGATCGCGCGAGAGAACGCGCGCGTCGGCGGCGACGGGTGGAGGCTGTCGCGCGCGTCGGAGCGCGGCGAGGTCGAGGGCTACGCCTCGGCGACCTCGGTCGTGGCGGGCCAGCGCTTCGAAGTCCGCGTGAACGCGAGCGCCGCTCGCGCGGTGCGCTGGGAGGCGTGGCGCGTCGGGCACTATCAGGGTCGCGGCGGGCGCTTGATCGCGCAGGGCGGCCCGCGCCTCGTGTCCCCGCAGCCCGCGTGCCCCCTCGACGTCGCCACGGGCATGATCGAGTGCCGGTGGGCGGTCGCGTTCACGCTGGAGCCCGACGCCGCGTGGGTCACCGGCGCGTACCTCATCAAGCTGCTTCGCGACGACGGCTACGCGTCGTACGTGCCGGTGATCGTGCGCGAGGCCGCGCCGCGCGCGCCGATCTTGTTCCAGGCCAGCGTGAACACTTGGCAGGCCTACAACGACTGGGGCGGCGCGAGCCTCTACGTGAACCGTCGCCGGGCCGACGGCTTCACGGGGCGACGCGGCTATCGCGTGAGCTTCGACCGGCCGTACTCGAACAGCGGGTGCTGCTCTTCGAACGGCAGCGGGCAGCTCCTGTGGTGGGAGGCGCCCATGGCCCGCTGGCTCGAGTCGCGCGGGTACGAGGTGTCGTACGTGACCAACGTCGACGTCGACGCCGACGCGCGCCTCGCGCTGCGCCCGCGCGTCTTTCTCAGCGTGGGTCACGACGAGTACTGGACGTCGTTCGAGCGCGCGGCCCTCGACCGCGCGGCCGACGCGGGCACGTCGCTGGCGTTCTTCAGCGCCGACACGGGCACCTACCGGGCGCTCTACGGGCCGTCGTCGGGGGGCGCGCCGCGGCGCCAGATCACCTGCTACAAAGACGAGGATCAGGCGCGCGATCCGCAACGCGGCACCGACCTCCAGACGTCGCACTTCGCGCTCGCCCCCCTCGACCGCCCCGAGAATGCGCTGCTCGGGGTGATGTACGCGCAGTGGTCGGGCGGCGCGCGCGCCCCGATGGTGGTCGCCGACCCCGCGCACTGGATCTTCGCGGGCACCGGCGTCGCGCGGGGCGAGACGCTCGCCGCGGTGGTCGGCTCGGAGTGGGACCGCGTGCACGACAACGGGCGCACGCCCCGCGGCCTCGAAGTGGTCACCGCCTCGCCGGGGCTCGGCACCGAGGGGCTCAACGACGTCTCGAACGCGACGGTGCACTACCCCACCGCGACGAGCGTGGTCTTCGCCGCGGGGACGCTGAGCTGGGCCAAGGCCCTCACGCCGGAGGGCGCGCCCGACCCGCGCATCGAGCGAATGACCGAGAACATCCTCGCCCGCGCGGGCGTCGCGGCGGACGCGTTCACGGCGGTCCCTCGCGCGTCCCCGCCGCGGCGCGTGGGCGACGCGAGGGCGGTGTCGCTCGTCGCGGGCGACGGCGCCGCGGGCTACCTCGACGGCCCCGCGGGCGCTGCGCGCTTCGACGCCCCGGCGGGCGTGGCCGCCGCGCGCGACGGCACGCTCTACGTCACGGACTCGCACAACCACCGCGTGCGCGCGGTCGCCCCCGACGGCCGCGTGACGACCCTCGCGGGCTGCGGCCCCACCGGCGCGCTGCGCAGCGAGCGCTTCCGCGACGGCGCGGGCGCGACGGCGTGCTTCGACGCGCCCACCGGCGTCGCCGTCGGCCCCGACGGGACGGTCTACGTCAGCGACACGTTCAACCACCGCGTGCGCGCGATCACGCCCGCGGGCGTGGTGCGCACGTACGCGGGCGGCGCCGAGGCGGGCGACCGCGACGCGCGCGACCCCCTCGCAGCGACCTTCACCTTTCCGCGCGGCCTCGCCTTCGGACGCGACGGGGCGCTCTACGTCGCGGACTCGGGCACCGGCTCGGTGCGCCGCGTCGCGCGCGACGGCGTGCGCGCCGTGGCGCGAGGGCTCGAAGGCCCCATGGGCCTCGCGAGCGCGCCCGACGGGCGGCTGTTCGTCACCCTCTCCGACGGCACGCTCGGCGCGCTCGACGGCGGCGCGCTGACCGTGCTCGCGGGCGCGCCGTTCAGCTTCGACGACGTCGACGGCGCGGGACGCGAGGCCCGCCTACGCCCCGGCGACGGCGTGGCCGTGCTCGGGCAGCGGGTGCTCTTCGCCGACTCGAACAACCACCGCGTGCGGGCGCTCTCGCTCGCGGGCGGCCACCGCGTGACGACGCTCGCGGGCACCGGGCGCGTCGGCCGTTCGCTCGGCGATGGCGCCACCGCCGAGACGGTGCTGCCCCGCGGTCTCACGCCCTTTCGCGAGGGCGTCGCGGTCGCCGACTCGGCGAACCACCGCGTGCTCTACGTGCTGCCGTAGGTCGCCGGGCGCGCCGGGGGGAACATCGTCTGGCGCCCGACGACGTACCTCTCGCCCTACGAGGAGGTCGAGCGCTCGATTCGACCCTCGACCGACACGCGCACCGGGCCGCGCGCTTCCCTCCGAGATGTTCTTCGTGGCATTCAGGTCGCCGTGTGCCGCTCACGACAGCGGCGAGGCAGCCACGAAAGGTCCCTGCGATGCGCACGCTTCTCCGCGACTCCCTCCTCGTCCTGGTTCTGCCCCTGTCGGGCTGCGACATCGGCCCCGCCTCGCTGCCGTGGAGCTCGTCGCCCGACGCGGCGACCACCCCGAGGGCGTGTCGCTTCGACAGCGAGTGCGGCACCGACGCGGTGTGCGTGCTCGACGCGGGCGCGCCCCGCTGCGCGCCGCTCACCGCCGAGCAGCGGGCGCAGCGCTGCGCCGCGAGCTGCCGCGCCTACGTCTGCGGCGAGGTGGTGACCGAAGCCTGCGGCCGCGTCTCGTGCGGCACCTGCAGCGAGCTGCAGCAGTGCAACGGGGATCGCACGGCGTGCGAATACAACCCCTCGGCCGGCCCGCAGTGGAGCGTCCGTGTCGAGAGCGCCCAGGTCACGAACTGCGCCACGACGTGGGACCGGTGCGACACGCAGACGCCGGCCTGCACGCCGACGCTGCCCGACCCGTACGTGATCTTCGGGGACAGGACCACGGGGCGCGCGGCGAACAACTGCGCTCCGCGCTACGACTTCGACGCGGGCGCGCTGCGCGAGGGCGCGCTCCGCAGGGGCGTGAGGGTCGAGCTCAAGGATGATGACGCCCCCGCCGCCGCCGACGTGATCTGCTCGCAGGTGCGCGCCTTCTCCGACGAGGAGCTCACCGCGGGCCGCGCGGTCATCGCGTGCCCCGAGGGCTCCGTGGTGGTGACGCTCACGCGGGTCCCGTAGCCCGACGGGCGACCGCCGCGGAGCGGACGCAGCCACCTGTTCGGTGCGCGGCATTCGTCGTAGAACCCCGACGCACGATGACGAAATACGGTGACAAGGGCGAAGCGGTGCAGGCGCTGCAGACCGCGCTTCTGCAGCTCGGCTACGAGCACGTGAAGGCCAGCGGCGAGTTCGACGTGCGCACCGACGAGGCCGTGCGACACCTGCAGCGCTCCTTCGGCTACGACATCAACGGCGCGGGCAGCGACGCGACCTGGGCGCTCATCCGGCAGCAGCTCGGATACCGCTGGAACCAGCAGCGCTCGCCCGATCCGCTGGTGGTGCTGACCCGCGGCGCCGCGGGCGAGGCCGTGCTCGACGCGCAGCGCAAGCTGCGAGGCCTGGGCTACGGCGACGTCCCGCTGTCGGGGCGCTTCGAGGTGCACACCCTCGAGGCCGTGCGGCACCTTCAGAGCGCGTTCGGATACGTGGTCGACGGCACGATCGGCCACGCGGTGCGCTTCCTCCTCGCGCAGCAGAGCGGGCACGGGTGGGACCAGAAGAAGTCGAACCTCCCGCTGCGTGAGCTCGGGCCGGGAGCTCGGGGCGACGACGTGTCCGCGGCGCAGCGCGAGCTCGTGACGCTCGGCTTCGCGGAGGTCGGCGACACGGGCGCGTACGACGCCACCACCGAGGCGGCCGTGCGCGAGCTCCAGGCCGTCTTCGGCTACACCGTCAACGGCGTCTTCAGCGACGCGGTTCGCTTCCTCGTGCGCCAGCAGCTCGGGTACGGCTGGCGTTGCAAGGTCACGGCGAGCGCCCCCGAGGGCGACCGCTGGCGCCGCATCGACGGGCTGCCCTTCGCCTCGCAGAAGCTGCCCTTCTCGCCCGTGCGAACGCAGTACTACGGCCACGGCGCGTTCATGGGCGCGACCCCGAGCCTGCTGGCCGACGCGAAGTGGCGACGGATCCTCGGGTTCCTCCTGCCCGACGTGTTCGACGCGCTCAGCGCGAAGCTCGCGGCGGGCGCAGACGTGTCGGCGCTCATTCCCATGATGGAGAACAACCCCGTGCTCGCGGCGTACGGGACGCTCAAGACCGCGCAGGCCGTCGGCGCGGGCGAGCACGCCAACCACCTCGTGGGCCTCGAGTGGGACATCTTCGTCGACACCGACCTCATCGAAGCGCGGGCCGAGGCGCGCACCCCCGAGGCGCAGTCCGCGGTGATGGACAAGGTGCTCGACACCGCCCTCATCGCCCACGGCGGCGCCATGGACACCGTGCTCGAGAGCCTCGGGGTCAGCCAGTACGACGAGGTGCGGCTGACGCCCAAGACCGGGTACGGCGGCGTCGAGATGGACTCGTGGCTCGACCTCTACGGTCGCAGCCTCGCCCTCGCCCGCGCCGAGGACTTCGACGCGCGCGTGGCGCAGATGGCCTCGGAGCCGCGCAGCGCCAGCCAGGAGGGCTGCATGGTGAACACCTTCGCGACGCCGTGGTCCGTCGAGCGCGTCGTGCAGGAGCACCAGAAGGCGACCGGCCGCGCGATGCTCTCGGTCGTGATCGACATCAAGTCGATCAACAGCACGCCCGAGTTTCTCACCGCGCTCGTGCAGCACCTCAACCGCTTCGGCGTGCACGTCGCGGGCATCGGGTCGTTTCTGCGCGAGGAGATCGCGGGGGTCTCCGCGACGCCGCAGCGGCTCGGGTCGACCGCGCTCTCGGGGCCGTGCGAGGTGTGGTTCTTTCACTTCGCGGGCGACCTCCAGCGCGCGTGCGCGGAGGGTCGCGTGCCCAGAGGGCAGCACGTGCTGTTCAACGGCGCGTCGCTGATCGAGCCCCACG
Organism: Myxococcota bacterium; assembly: GCA_052035985.1. GTDB lineage: Bacteria > Myxococcota_A > Polyangia > Polyangiales > CAISKJ01. The sequence continues at coordinate 7,322 of JBPOHC010001107.1, forward strand.
GCGCGTCGGCGCGCGAGCGGCGCTACATCCCGCGGATCTCGGTGATCGAGGGCCTCGATCGGCTTCGAAAGGAGCTCGGGCTCCACCTCGGGTTCTACGTGCAGGAGGGCGACTGCGACGCCCACGCGGCCGGGGCGCTCTCGGCGCTGCTCGACGCGTGGCCCCGCACCTTCGAACTCGGCTTCGCGTGGGGAGGGCTGCGCGACGCCGCGGGCCTGATCCCCGACGAGCTGCCGCGCACGGGGCACGGCGCACAGGCCCTCCTCATGCGCATCGGCAAGGCCCACGACTGGACGGATTGACGCTCGCGGCTCGACACGTGACGCCGCGCGACGGGGCGCTGACGCCGCAACGTCAACCTGATGGCGCGCCGATCGCTCGACCTTCACGCATTCACGTAAGAACTGCGTCCGGTACGCGCGATGCTCTGTGGCGTCGTGGAGAGGTTTTCATGACGACGGCCCACCGACGCGCGACCGCGATCGCCGCGCTCGCCATCACGTTACGCGCATCGACCGCGTTGGCGCAGACCGCGGCGCCCTCCCCTCCTCCCGCGACAGCCTCCGCGGCGCCCCCGCTCGTGCGCGTCTACGGCTTCGTGCGCGCGACGGTCGCGTACGCCAACAGCGCCGTCGAGAGCTACGGTCGGCCGAACGCCTCGGCGGCGACGAGCGCCGCGAACCCCGTGGCGACCGCGGACGTCGACAACCCCGCGCTCTCGTTTCAGGTCGCGCAGAGCCGCGTCGGGCTGTCGATCGGCGAGGGAGGCGTCGTGCGCGCGAAGCTCGAGCTCGACTTCATCGACTTCGGTCGCGCGTCGCCCACGGTGGCCGCGCTCCCGCGCCTGCGCATCGCCTCGGTCGAGTGGGCGATCAACCCGCAGACCTCGATCTTCGCAGGCCAGATGTGGGACGTCGTCGCGCCGCTCGTGCCGCACCACAACAACGTCGTGGGCGGGCACTTCCTGGCGGGCAACCTGGGCTTCATGCGCCAGCAGCTCGGCGTGCGGCGCGCGTTCGGCCCCGTCGAGGCGCGCCTCGCCGTCGGCCTCCCGGGCGCCAACAACGGGCCGACGCTCACCGACCTCGAGTTCGAAGGCATCCCCACCTTCGCGGCCTCGTTGACGTGGCGCCCCTCGACGGCCGTGATGCTCCACGCGTCGGGCCTCGCGACGCAGCTCCGCTTCGGGCCGGGCCACGAGCAGCTGGCGGGCGTCGGCGCGATCGACGTCGAGGTCACCGCCGGGCCGCTGAGCCTCCGCGCGGAGGGCTACGTCGGCCAGAACGCCGCCAACCTCGGGATGCTCACGCTCGGCCTCGGACGCGCCGACGTCAACGTGCAGGAGGCCGGGGGATGGGTCTCCGCGAAGGTGACCCTCGCGCAGATTCACGCGGTGCACCTCACGGCGGGCGCGGCCGGCGTGCTCGCGCCGTCGACCGTCGCCGCGGGGTACTCGCGCGCCACGCCGACCGCCGCGCCCGCGCGCAACTACGGCTCGCCCGGCATCGAGTGGAACGCCGCCGCGCGCGTCGGCTACTCGCTCACGCCCGCGCAGGGGCTCACGTTCTCTGTCGAGCCCTACCTCTTCGCGACGCGCCACCACCTCGACCCGGTCGACGCGAGCGCCGACCCGACGCGCCTCGCGTGGGGCGCGGAGCTCAACACCATCTACGCGTTCTGAGCACGCACCTGAGAGGAGCCCCCAATGGACAGGACCATCTCCAGACGGTCGGCGCTCGGCGTGCTCGGCGCGCTGAGCGTCTTACGAAGCACCCGTCGCGACGCGCTCGCGCAGGGCGACGAGGTCGTGCGGGTCGGCATGACGAGCGCGTTCAGCGGCCCCGCGCAGGCCCTCGGCACCGGGATGCGCGACGGCATGCTGGCGCAGCTCGAGATCATCAACGCGCGCGGCGGCGTGCGCGGTCGACGCATCGAGCTGGCGCACCTCGACGACGGGTATGAGCCCGCGCGAGCGGCCCGCAACATGCGCGCCCTCATCGACGAGCGCCGCGTCTTCGCCGTGCTCGGCAACGCCGGAACGCCCACCGCTGCGGTGACCGTGCCCATCGCGAATGAGAAGCGCGTCCCGCTCTTCGGGGCCTTCACGGGCGCGGCGCTCCTGCGACGCACGCCGCCCGATCGCTACGTGATCAACTACCGCGCCTCGTACGCGCAGGAGACCGCCGCGATGGTGCGCGGGCTCGTGACCGACCTCGGCGTCGCCCCGGAGCACATCGGGTTCTTCACGCAGAACGACGCCTACGGAGACTCGGGCTACCACGGCGCCGTCACGGCCCTCGAGGCGCTCGGGTACCGCGACGCGCGGCTGCTCCCGCACGGGCGCTACTCGCGCAACACCCTCCACGTCGAGAACGCCCTCGCGCGGCTCATCGACCCCTGCGTCGACGTGCGCGCCGTGATCATGGTGGGGGCCTACGCGCCCTGCGCGCGCTTCATCCAGCTCGCGCGCCGCTACGGGCTCCGGGCGCATTTTCTCAACGTCTCCTTCGTGGGGAGCGAGGCGCTCGCGGCGGCCCTCGGCCGCGACGGTGAGTCCGTGGTGGTCACGCAGGTGGTGCCGCACCCCGACGCGTCGCTGCCCGCGTGCGAGACGTACCGCGCGGCGGTGCCCCCCGCGGCGCGCACGTTCACCTCGTTCGAAGGCTTTCTGGCGATGCGCGCCTTCGCGGCGGGCCTCGAGGCCGCGCCGCCCGGGGCCACCAGCGAGCAGTGGATCGACACGCTCGAACAGGGCGCGGCCCTCGACCTCGGGCTCGGCGTCACGCACCGGCTCTCGCCCGCCCGCCACCAGCTCAGCGACGCCGTGTGGCCCACCGTGCTGCGCGACGGGCGCTTTCAGCCCCTCCTCCGCTGGACCGACCTCGGAGCGTCGCGATGATCCACTCAGAGACACCCACCGCCGAGCGCGCCAACGCGTCGATCATCCAGAACCTCCGCGTCCTCGGGGCCACCACGCTCGGGCTCGTCTGCGTGCTCGGCGCATCGCTCCTGGTCGTGCAGTTCAGCCTCGGCCGCGAGCTCCGCGCGATGGAGCACGAGGCCCTCGCCGCGGAGACCGCGATCGCCGACGTGGAGCGCGCGATGAGCGCCCTGCACCGCCGCCAGAACTACGTGCTCAGCGCCACGCGCGAGGCCGAGCTCAACGCGCTCCGCGCCCGCGCCGCGATCACGGCCGAGCTCGACGACGCGCTCGCGCGGATCGCCCGCTTGCAGCCCCGCGACGGCGCCGCCATGCGCCGTCAGTCCGACGAGTTCCTCGCGACCGACGAGGCCCTCTTCGAGGTCGCGCGGCGGCGCGTCGAGCTCTCCCGCCGCATCGAAGCGCGGCGCGCGAGCGTGGCGAGCGACCTCCGCGCGCTCATCGAGGAGGTCTCGGGCGTGTCGGGCGTCGCGCGCCTCGAGCGCGTGCTGCAACTGCGCGAGCTCCAGCTCCACCCCGGCGACGCGAGGCTCGTGCGCGCCGTCGTGTTGGGCCGCCAGCGCGCGCAGGTCGAGGCGGCCACGGAGGTGGTGCAGGGGGTGCTCGGCCTCGGCGCCTCCGTCGGCAACCTGGCCGTCGCGCCCGATCAAGACGCGCTCCGCGGCATCGTCGCGAACGAGCTCCCGCAGAACGTCGCCGCCACGCGCGCGGCCTTCGAATCGCTGCTGGCCGCGTGCCGCGAGGAGCCCGAGAAGGCCCGCGTGGTGCGGGCCGCCGTCGCGCGCTGGGAGTCGCTCCGCGCGGACATCGCCGACCCCGACGGCGACGCCTCGCTCGTGGCGCTGCGCACCAGCGCCTTCCGCACCCGCGACGACGCGGCGGAGAAGCACGCGAGGGACGCGCGCGTCGGCGACGAGCTCGTCGCGACCCTCGGACGCGTCGAGCACGCCGTGGCCCGGAGCATCGAGACGCGCGCGGCCGCCACCCGAACGCTCGTGGGGACCATGCGCGCGGGCTCCATCGCGCTCCTCCTCGCGGGCGCCGTCGCCCTCTGGAAGTCGCGCAAGCGCATCCAGCGCAGCGCCGCGTCGCTGCACGAGAGCAACCTCGAGCTCCTGCGCCTGCGCGACGAGCTCTCGCGCACCAACGCGAGCCTCGAGCAACAGGTGGAGGCCCGCACGGCCTCCCTCGCGGAGCGCGAGAACTCCCTGCGGCTCATCCTCGACAGCACGGGCGACGGCCTCGTGAACCTCGACCTCCGCGGGCGCGTGAGCGGCGAGGTGTCGCGGGCCGCGGTGCGCTGGTTCGGCACGCCGCGACAGGGCGAGTCCGTGGCGAGCTACCTCTTCCCCAACGAGCCGGGGCGCGCCGAGATGTTGGAGCTCGGCCTCGAGCAGATCACCGACGACGTGCTCCCGCTGGAGCTCATCCTCGCGCAGCTCCCGGAGCGCATGTCGCGCGAGGGCTCGACCCTCGGGCTCTCGTGGCGGCCCATTCTTGAACGGGGCGCGCTCGCGGGCCTGCTCCTGGTGATCGCAGACGTCACCGCGGTGCTCGAAGCCGAGATCGTCGAGCAGCGCGCGAGGGAGGAGCATGCCGCCGTGCGCCAGATCCTCCGTGACGCCGACGGGTTCCGTGTGTTCATCAGCAACAGCGAGGCGCTGCTCGCGGAGTGCGGGCCGGAGCGCTCGCGAAGCGGGGCGAAGCGCGCGCTGCACACCCTCAAGGGCAACTGCGCCGTGATGGGCTTCGGCGAGGTGGCGCGCGCGTGCCACGAGATCGAGGACTCGCTCGCCGAGCGAGGAGACGAGCGGGTGCTCCCCGCGGAGCACGCGCGGCTGCGCGTCGCGTGGAAGGAGTCGCTCGAGCGCGTCAGCGACTACCTCCAGGACTCGTCGGAGCTGAAGCTCGCCCGCGACGACTACGACGCCCTGCTCGCGATGATCTCCCGCGCGGTCCCCTACAACGACATCGGCCGCTTCGTGCAGGACCTGACCCTCACGCCCTCGCGCAAGTACCTCCGCCGCCTCGCGATGCAGGCGGAGGCCGTCGCCGGACGCCTGGGGAAGCCCGTGCGCGTCGAGGTCGTGACCGACGACTTCCGCCCCGACGACGCGATGCAGCCCTTCTTCTCGTCGCTCATCCACGTGGTGCGCAACGCCGTCGATCACGGGCTCGAGCCCGAGCCCGAGCGCGTCCGCCTCGGCAAGCCCCGCGAGGGGTCGGTGACCCTCCGAAGCTTCGTCGATGACGCGGGCGCGCTCCACGTCGAGATCGCCGACGACGGCGGCGGCGTCGACTGGGAGGCCGTCGCCGCGCGCGCCTCGGAGCACGGCTTCGCGACGCGCACCCAGGCGGACCTCGTCAACGCCCTCTTCGCCGACGGGCTCAGCACCCGCGAGTCGATCACCGCCCTGTCGGGCCGCGGCGTGGGGCTCGGCGCCGTGCGCGTCGTCGTGGAGCGCCTCGGCGGCACCGTCGCGATCAACACCGCGCGCGGCGTGGGCACCACCTTCGCGTTCGTCTTCCCGCACGCGCACGCAGTGGAGAAGGTCGCGTGAGCGCGGTCGAGAGCGCGGTCGCACCCGCGACGTACCCGAGGAGACACACCGTGACGCCGCAAGCACCGCAATCCACGGCGATCGAGAAGATCAATCAGCTCGCCATCGAGGCGACGCTCGAGCTGTTCGACTCCTTCGCGCTCCCCCTCGCGCACGCGTCGTCAGGGGCGATCCCCGACTTCAACGTCGCCAACGAGGAGCTCGTCATCGCCTCGGTGGGCTACACCGCCGTCGGCCTCCGCGGCTCCCTCGTCATGGCCGTCGGGGCCGCGGAGGTGTCGAAGTGGGACCCGGTGCTCCTCGGGCGATCGGGGGACGCCGTCCTGTGCGACACCCTCGCCGAGTTCGCGAACATGCTGGTCGGTCGGCTGAAGAACAAGCTCCTCAGCCGCGGCGTGGTGCTCTCGTTCTCCATCCCGACGAGCTCCATCGGGAGCCACCTGCGGCTCTTCGGCCTGCACGCGGCCTCGTCGTGCTGGCTGCTCTTCGACGGCGACGACCGCGCCGTGCACGTGCGCGTGGACGTCACCCCGGACGACGGCTTCAAGCTGTCCGAAGCCTCCGAGAGCGACGACGCGGCGCCCGCGGCCGAAGGCGAGATGCTCTTCTTCTGAGCGCGTCGCGGTGAGCGTCGGAGAGCGCGTATCGTCGCGCGATGCGACGCGCGCATCGGAGCAGGAGCGAGGCGCCATGAGCGTGACCGAGGCCGAGGCGCGGAGCGTCCTCCTCGACGGGTCGACGACGGCGCGACACGAAGGCCCCGTGCGCCTCGTCGTCGTGTGCGACGACCGACGCGAGGCGCTGTTCCTCACCGCGAGCGAGCGGAACACACTCAGCGCATGGAGCCTCTCGCTCGCCGACGGCGCCCGCAGGCACCTCGTCGACGCGGTCGGCGCGTCGGCCGTGATCGCCCACCGCGCGCGACGGCTCTACGCGCTCTCGCCCGATCGCGCGCGGGTGACGTGGCGCGACCTCGACGGGGGCGACGGAGGCTCCATCGCGGTGACGGGCGTGTCGGCGATCGTGTCGTGCACCGGCGACGGGCGGTATCTCGGCTTCGTCAGCGAGGTCACCGCGAGCCCGCGCCAGGCCATCGTCGTGCGAAGCGACGGGGGCGCGGTGACGTCGCTCCCCGCGGTGCTCGGACCGGTGTTCACCGACGACGACCGCTGCGCCCTCGCGACCTCGGGCCACGGCGCGCTCCACGTCGTGCCCCTCGACGGCGCAGCGCGCTACACCATCACGCCCGAGACCCGCTTCGTCGGCGGGCGGAAGCTCTGCGCCGAGGGCGGCGGCGGGCGCGTCGCGGCCCTCTCTCTCGCGTGCGAGCTCGTCGTGTACGACCTCACGCTCCGCGCCGTCACCGCGCGCGCGAACCTGCGCCGCGGCGTCGAGCTCCTCGGCTTCGCCGGCGGGCGCCTGGTGACCTACGGGCGAGGCTTCGAAGAGCTCACCGCGCGCGACCTCGCCACGAACGCGACGACGGCCCTCGGAGCGCAGGGCGGCGCCGCGGCGATGACCTCCGACGGGTCCGCGGTGGTGCGCCACCGGGAGCGCATCTTCGAGAAGATCGACACGTCGAGCGCCGCGGTCACCCGATGGCATGACGGGCACGGCGCGACGGTGGCGGGCCTGGCGTGGTCGTGCGACGGCGCCTTCGTCGCGACCATCGTGAAGGAGGGGGCGGTGCGCGTGCTCGACACGGCGCGAGGCGCGTTGCGCTGGGAGTTCGAACACCACGGCGGCGCCCACGCGGTCGCGTTCAGCCCCGACGGTCGGAGGCTCTACACCCTGGGCCTTCGCGCCCTCGCGGAGTGGGACCTCGACAGCGGCCTCGAGCTCTCGCGCCAACCCCACGTCGGCGAGCTCGCGACCTTCTCGATCTCCGCCGACGGGAGGTTTCTGCTCACGCACGGGCTCCTCGCGCCGAGGCTCTTCGACCTCAGCGAGGGCGCGCGGCACGTCGTGAAGGTCCCCGCGCTCGCGGGCGCGTCAGACCTCCGCTTCGTCGGCGCGGACCGGATCCGCAAGGTGACCTTCGCCCCCGAGCGCGGCGCCGCGAGCGTCGGCTGGTACGACCTCTCGGGCGACAGGATCGACGGCCGCGAGGTCCGCTACGCGCGAGGCGGTCGCGCCGTCGTCGACGATGACGCGACGCTGGTGATCGTGCGCGGTGAAGCGGTCGCGCGCGTCGACCTCCGCACGGGCGACGAGCGCGGCGTGTGCCCCAACGGCGGTGCGGGCTACGTGCGACCGCTCTGCGCGGGCGCCGGGGTGGCGGCGTGCGCCTTTCGACGACGGGCGCGTGGCGATGTCGACGAGCAAGGCGTCGCGGTGCTCGATCTCCTCGACGGGCGCGCGCGGAGGCTCATCCGCTGCGCGCGGCTCGTGCTCGGCGCCTCGGCCTCACCCGACGGCGCGAAGCTCGCGGTGGCCTACGCCGACGGGGGCGTCGAGGTGTTCGCCCTCGACGGCTGACATGGCGCCCGCGGCGCGATCACCAGCGACGCGTCATCGCCGCCGACGGCGCGATCCGCCTTCGCGAGGACGACAAGCGTCGCGCCTGGATCGGCCGCCGCCTCGCGGGCGACGCAGGGTAGAGTCTCGCCAATGCGCATTCTCGTAGACCGCGAGCTCCGCCGCCTCGACGCCTTCGCCGAAGGAGCGGCCGAGATCGAAGGGATCCTCGACGGCTCGCTCGACGACGACGGCGAGCGCGTGCTCCTCGCGTCGTTCCCCGACCCCGTGCTCGTCACCGACCCGTGGCGCATCGCGCAGCTCCCGCCGGCGAGGCGCGACGTGGTGTCGGCGTTCTTCGGGCTCCCGCGCCGCACGCTCGAGTTCGACGGCGTCGAGCTCGCGTTCGACGCCTCCGCCCACCCGCGCGTGTGGTCCCCGTCGATCGACACCTTCCTCATGGGGCGCGCGCTCGCCGAGCTCCTCCCGACGATCTCGCCCGTGCGCTCGTTGCTCGAGGTGGGGTGCGGGTCGGGGTTCATCGCCCTGCACGCCATGCGAACGCTCCAACGCCTCGGCGCGGGGCCCGCCGAGGTGCACGTCGTCGACATCGAGCCGCAGGCGCTCCAGGTCGCGATGGGGGCGCTCGAACCCGCCGCCGGCTCGACGCTCGTCACGGCCTCCCTGGGCCGACGCGAAGACGCGCTGCGGGTGCGAGGCCGCTACGACCTCATTCTCATGAACCCGCCGTACATCCGCCGCCCCGCGGCCCTCGCCCGCGGACGCTTCAAAGACAACCCCTGGGAGGGCGTCTCGCTCCTCCGCGAGCTCGCCGAAGAGGGCGCGTCGCTGCTCACACCGGGCGGCTCCCTCGTGGTCGTGATGTCGAGCCTCTGCGACGGAATCGCGCGCCCCTGGCTCGACGCGAAGTGGCGCGTCGAGACCCTCGCGACCCTCGACGTGCCCCTCAAGGTCTACGCCGTCACGTCGGGCCTCACGCGCAAGAGCCGCGAGTGGCTCGGCTTCCTGCGATCCGAAGAGGGCCTCGCGCTCCACGACCCGCCGCGCGACGGCTACGCCGCGTGGCAGCGCCTCGAGATCCTCCGGTGCAGACCGCGCGACTGAGCCCCTCCACGACCGCCCCCGTGGCGCCCCCTCGAACGCGCGCCTCTTCGCGCTCCTCGCGCTCCTCCTCTGCGCCTCGAACACGTCGAGCAGAGCGGCCCCGTTGAAGCCGTGGAAGACAGCGGCGCCGACGCGCGCCCGTCGAGCCTCTGTGTGTTCCCATCGAAGCGAGGCGTCGGCGTGGGGCGACGCGCGCTCGAACGGCTCGCGGCGACGCTCGGCGGGGCACGGGCTGCCGAGGCCCATCGTCGAGGTGCGCGACGACGCGGTCACGCTCTCGTCCGAGGCCGAGGGGCGGCGTGCGGGTCGCCGGCACCACCCGCCGACGCCGGGCGCGATCAACGCCGCGCCCTGACCTTGGGGCGCAATCGTCAGGCCTGGCTGCGATACGATCGCGACGCGTTCGCCCACGACGATGCACCTCACGCTGACCGCCACCTACGGCTGCGACGACTCGACGCCGACGCACCTCGCGCTCTCGGACGACCCGTCGCGCGTCTACGCCGCGGTGCCCACCGCGTCGGGCTGGCGCCTCGACGAGCGCGACGCGGGCGACCTCCTCCGCGTGACGAGCGAGCCCTTCGACCTCCGAACAACGGGGCGACTCACGAGGGTGTCGATCTCGCCCGACGGACGACGCGCCGCGCTGCTCGTTCGCGACGGGGGCGAAGGGGTCATCCATCTCGTCGACCGCGCGCGGAGCGAAGCGCGCGCCGTCGCGTGGGGGTCGTCACGCAACGTACGGTTCTGCTGGTCGAGCGGAGGAGGCCTCCTCGCGGCCGGAGGCGAGTCTCTGACGCGCGTGATCGACGCCGAGACGGGCGAGGTCTTGCGAGAGCAGCGCGACCGCACCTTCGGTGATTGGAACGACGCGTACCTCCTCGTGCACGACGACGTCGAAGTGTCGCACGACGAGCACGCGCCGGGCACACGCCGCGGGCGCTGGAGCGTCCCGAAGCCCTGGAGCATCGAGCGCGCGATCCTCGCCGCCGACGGGGGCTTCTGGGTGGCGTGCTCCCTCGACGACATCTTTGTCGGTCGCGACCCTCTGCGCCGGGTTCGCGTCTCGCGCCACGCCGCCGACGGGCGTGAGGTCGCGAGCCTCGCGGTCGAACTCGAACGCCCGTTCCATCGCGCGTGGGAGCTGGGCGGCTCGCTCGTGCTCGCGACGGAGCTCGGCGTCGAGCGCCTCGTGCGTTTCGAAGCGGCCTCGTGCGCGCTTGAGCGTCTCGACCCTCCAGAGGTCTCGCGCCCGACGGTCTTCGGCACGGTGTCGATCAAGGAGGTCTCGCGCGACGGCACGCGCTTCGTCGCGCGCGTCGGCGACGTCGGCGGCGTCGAGTGCCTCGTCGACATGGAGCGCGGCCACACGCGCGCGCTCCGCGACCGCCCCGCAGGGCTGATCACGAGCCTCGCGCGCTCGCCCGACGGCCACAGCCTCGGCGTGACGTGGCGCGGAGGCGTCGCGACGGTGTTCGACGCGGCGACGCTCGCGCCCGTGTGGACCTTCGAAGACGGCGACGACTGGCTCGAGGCCTGCGCCTTCACCCCCGACGGCCGCAGCCTCCTCACGCTCTCCGAAGGGGCCCTCCGCGCGTGGGACCTCTCGCGCGGCGAGGAGGTCGCCTCCGCGCGCATCGAGGGGCTCCGCAACGACACGCGCCCCACGACGCTCGACCTCTGGACCCTCTCCGTGTCGCCCGACGGCGCGATCGCGTTCGCCTTCGGGCGCGACGAGTTCGACGAGGACGACGTCGCGATCACCTTCGACCTCTCGCGCTTCTGCGTCGTGGCGCAGTGCAACCCCTTCGACCTCCCGCAGCGCGACGCGCCGCCCTCCGGAGATCGAGGGTGGACGGTCTTCACCGTCGCGCCCAACCCGAACCTCGACGAGCACCTGCACCTCGTAGCGCTCGACGTCGCTGGACGATTTCACCTCGAACCGCTGCGTTTCGCGGAGGCGATCTGGGAGACCGACCTTCGACCGACGGACCACGCGTGCGGCCAGCTCACCCTCGACGCGGCGGGCGACGTCGCGCTGTTCGACCCGACACCGACCGCGGGCGGCGGTGACCACTCGCCGTGGTTCGTACGGTGGAACGCGCGCGAAGGCTCGCTCCGCGCGGCCCACTGCGCGCCGGGATACTCCGTCTCCTGCGACCGCGACCGGCTCGTTCGCGTCGAGCGCGACGACGACGGAGCGAAGCAGCTCGTCGTGCGCGCCACCTCGGACCTTGGCGTGCTCGCGCGGTACAGCCTCGGGCCCCTCGCGCCGCCATCCGAGGCCCTCTTCTCGCGCGACGGTCGCGAGCTGCACCTCGGCACGCAACGGGGCGGGGTGATGCGCTTCGAGCTGCGCGAAGGCGACGCCCCCGACGCCGAGCAGGGCGGAGCAGGCGGTCCAACGCCCCCAGTCGCCGTCGCCACGCGCGCTTGACGCTCTTGAGGTCCCCGGTGAACACGACGGGCTCGCCCCCGGCGGTTCACGGCGAGGCGGCACACCGACGCGACGCGGAAGCGCAGGAGTCGCGCAACGAGGGAGGCCGCGCACCAGCGCTCCGCTGCGCGGGTTGAGCAGGAGCTGCACGATCGGTGTCGACGAAGCCGCTCCAGAGGCCCTCATCCCGCTGGCACACGCGCTGCTCAAGGAGACATCACCCGGCGACGACGCCGCCCACGAGGAAGACACACCGATGAAGACCACGACCGGCACCACGACGATCGCTGCTCCCGCCCGCACCCCGCTGAAGATTCGCACCGCTGTCCGCGCGGGTCTCAACGATGACGTGAGCGCGCTCGCGGTCGGAGCGCTCGTCGTGGTCACGCCGCGCGCGGGGCAGCGCTGAGCGCTCGGGCGCCGCAGTCACGAATCACCTTTCAACACTGACGAGGACGTAAACGATGAAGACCACCGCGATGAAGACCACCACGACGACCGCCGCCCCTGCCCGCACCCCGCTGAAGATTCGCACCGCCGTTCGCGCGGGTTTCTCGTGGGGATGCTCCAACCCCTGCTCGGGATATCTCCAGCGCACCTTCGGCGATGTCGTGACCAACGGCGACATCTGAGGGGGAGACGATCCGCGTCAGGACGGCGTCGGCCGAAGCGGCGCCGTCCTTCGAGGAGAGCCTCGCATCAACGGACAGACACAGTCGAGGCGATCGCCGCTGGGCGCCCGCCCGTCGGTTCGGAGCGCGAAACGACGGCGCGCCGAGACCCCCGCTACAATGGGTTCACCGGATCGATCGAGAGGCGATGACCCTGCGGGTCACGCTCGCTCGGGCGCCGCGTGTGGTGCCGAGGCGAGCGGGCGTCTTCGACCCTGACCGGGCCCGCGTCGGGGGCGTCGTGCGCGGTCTCTGGGGGCGTTTGCTCGAGTCGCGCGGGTCGGTCTTCGCTGGGCAACGCAGCGTCGCGGAGGGGCGGAGAGAGATGCGTATGAAGCTGCGTCGCTGGCGGGGGCGTTGCGGACGCGCGACGGCGTTGAGACACGACCGTCGCGGCCGCGAGCGCTGCGAGCGTGACGAGCGCGGCCGTGGCGACGACGCGGGCGGACGCGCCGACGCGAGAGGCCGCGCGGGGAGCGGCCGCGGTCGCGGGCGACGGCGACGCGATGGGAGGCGGCGCAGAGGGCGCAGCGATCGACGCGAGGAGCTCGACGCGAAATGCCTCGACGTCTGGGAAGCGCGCCGCCGGATCGCGCGAGAGGGCGCGCATGACACAGGCGGCCAGCGCGGGCGAGAGGTCGGGGCGCGCGCTGTCGAGGGGAGTTGCTGCGCGGGTGACCTTGTTCACCAGGAGGCCCGGCAGCGAGTCGCCCCCGATGGGCAACTGACCTGTGAGCATCTCGTAGGCGACGCACGCCATCGCGTATTGATCCGCCGCGGGGGTGACATCGCGGGAGCTCTCGATCTGCTCGGGCGCCATGTAGGCGGGCGTGCCGACGAGGGTCTCCGTCGTGGTGAGGCGAACCGCCGCCGTGGTGTTCTTCGCGATGCCGAAATCGAGCACCTTGGGCACCACGCCCTCGGTGCCTGGCTCCCTCGCGAGAAAGAGGTTGCCGGGCTTCAGATCGCGGTGAATCAAGCCCAGCGTGTGCGCGTGGGCGACGCCGCGCAGGAGCGGGTCGAGGATCGAGACGACCTCGCTCGGCGCCATCGGCGCTTCGCGCGTGACGAGTTCCTCGAGGGTCTCGCCTTCGAGGAACTCGAGCGCCATCCAGTGCATGGGGCCGTCGGCTCCGAAGTCGATCACCTCGACGATGTTGCGATGCCGCGCGCGCCCCGCAGCCCGCGCCTCGGCGCCGAAGCGCTGGAGCGTCGAGGGGTCGTGACTGAAGCCAGGGTGCAGCACCTTGAGCGCGACGCGCCGCTCGATCGCGCGGTTTCGGGCCTCGTAGACGGCGCCCATGGCGCCCGCACCCAGGGGACGGACGATCTCGTATCGCCCTCCGATGAGTCGCCCCGACGCGAGGGATGCTGCGGCGGAGGGGGCCTCGGGCGCGGCGGCGGCCGGCGCGTCGAGGGTGGCGTCGAAGGAGGGGTCGTCCGCGGATTTCATCCCTGCCCTACGGATGTAACACGTCGCGGGAGGGCGTCAGAACGACACTTCGAGCGAGGCCCGCGAAGGCCCGAGCCCGACACGAAAGACCGGCGGGCGATCGAAGCGGTCGACGGGTTCGGCGTCGGCTCGGAGGATCACCCCCACGAGGATCCCCGCGAGGCCGACGCCCGTCAGCACGCCGCCCGTGATCGTCGCGGGGAGCGACGCGTCGCGCTCGGCGATGGCGCCGTCGCGCTCGGCGGCGAGGCGGGTCATCGTCGCCGCGCCGCAGCCGCCCTGCGACTGACACCCGAGGTACTGCGCGTCGGCTGCGGCCGCGCGGCTGTCGGCGTCGAGGGTGCGCGGGAGCGAGACGCCGAGCGCGATCGCGCCGACGATCGAGAGGACGAGCCCGCCGCCGCCGACGATGCGCCAGAGGCGTCGCTGACGCTGCGCGCGGTCGAGGTAGGCCTCGCGATACGCGGGCGTCGGCGCGAGGGCCACGTCTTCGACGGCGCGGGCGCCGGGCGCGAGGGTCACGTCTCGTTCGACCGGGAGGTGCTCGTCGCGCTCGACGCGGAGCCGATGCGCGCCAGGCGGGAGCGCGCGGGTCCCGTCGAGGGGGATCGCGCGTCCGTCGAGCGTCGCCACCGCGTTGGGGACGTTGGTGCGCACCACGAGGCGCGCGGCGACCTCCGGCTGTATGGGGTCGCTCCACCGAAGCGCCGCCTCGACGCGCGCCTCGTGGCCACGCGCGTCGAGCGACGACGTGACGGTCTCGTAGCCGGGCAGCGACACCTCGACGCGGTGCGGGCCCTCGTCGACCTCGGCGGATTGCGCGAGGGGCGTGCGGCCGACGAGGCGCCCATCGACGCGCACCTCGGCGCCGGCGCGGTCGGCCGTCACCGTGATCGTGGCGCGCGTGTGCGCGAGCTCGACGAGCGCCTCGGCGACCGCGCCCGGCGCCACCTCGAGGCTCACCTCGCGGGCGTCGAAGCCCGGCGCCTCGCAGCGCACGACGCGTCGGCCCATCGAGACGCGCAGCCCCGCGCGCAGCGTGCTGGCCTCGTGCACCTGTGCATCGACCGTGCAGCGCGCCGCGGGCGTAGGGGTCACCACGCGGATCGTGCCGATGCGGTTGACGAGACGCTCCATCGCGCTGACCACCGCCTCGCGGTGGCGCGCGAGGGCGCGCGGAGGGGCGAGGCGCTGGTAGCGCTCGAGGGCCTCGAGGGACTCGACGTACTCGTTGAGGTGTTCGTGCGCCGTGGCGACGTTGAAGAGCACCTCGGGGTTTTGAGTGCCGTCAAAGGCCGCGCGAAACTCCTGGAGCGCCGAGCGCCAGTCGCCTTCGGCGGAGAGCGCGACGCCGCGCGCGAAGCGCTCTCTCGGGGGCACCTGCGCGTACGCAGACGACGCGGAGAGCGCGACGACGAGGGCCGCCGCGATCGAGCGCCGGGCGAGGTCGACGGCCTCGTGGAGCATCGTTGGCATCGACGAGGAGCGTATCGCAGCGGCGAGGCGAGACGCACCATTGCGACGCGCACGACGAAGAGAAGACGTGGTATCCAGAGGCTCGTGTCGGACTGGGACAAGGACACGTTTCGCACCCCCGAGGACGCGCCGGAGCGGGGCTCCGCGGCGCTCCAGCTCGCGGTGCTCACCGAGCGCGGCGTGCTCGTGCAGCCGCTCGCGCGCGGCGCCGTGGTGACCTTCGGTCGCTCGCCCGAGGCCACCGTCACGCTCGACGACCGCGAGGTGTCGCGGCTGCACCTCGAGGTGCGCGCGGGTGACGTGGTCGAGGCGCGCGACCTCGGGAGCAGCAACGGCACGCGCTTCCGCGGCCGCGCGCTGGCCGTCGACGAGCGCGTGGCGCTCTCGCCCGGCGACGCCGTGGAGCTCGGCTCGACGCTCGTGGTGTTGCAGACCAGGGGGCGCG
This sequence comes from Myxococcota bacterium, assembly GCA_052035985.1. Taxonomy (GTDB): domain Bacteria; phylum Myxococcota_A; class Polyangia; order Polyangiales; genus CAISKJ01. The sequence continues at coordinate 22,888 of JBPOHC010001107.1, forward strand.
TCACGACCGCGGCGTCGGCCGCGCGCGACCCCGAGGCGACCGTCGCGCGGGCCATGCCCGGGGTCGTGATCGCAGACCCCGCGATGCGCCGCCTCGCGGCGATGATCGAGCGCGTCGCGCCGGGGATGATCTCCGTGCTCCTCCTCGGCGAGACGGGCGTCGGCAAGGAGATCTTCGCGGAGCTGGTGCATCGGCTCTCCCCTCGCGCGTCGGGGCCGTTCCTGAGGCTCAACTGCGCAGCGCTCGCCGAGCAGCTCCTCGAGAGCGAGCTCTTCGGCCACGAGAAGGGAGCCTTCACGGGGGCGGTCGCTGCCAAGCAGGGCCTCCTGGAGACCGCCGAGGGCGGCACCGTCTTTCTCGACGAGGTCGGCGAGCTCCCCGCGAGCGTGCAGGTGAAGCTCCTGCGCGTGCTCGAGGAGCGCAAGGTGTCGCGCGTCGGGGCGCTCAAACCCCGCGACATCGACGTGCGCATCGTGGCCGCGACGCACCGCGACCTCCGCCGCGAGGTCGACGCGCAGCGCTTCCGCGAAGACCTCTACTTCCGCATCAACGGCATCACGCTCGACATCCCTCCGCTCCGCGAGCGCCCCGGCGAGCTCGAGGCCCTCGCGCGACACTTTCTCTCCGAAGGCGCGCGCCGCGCCGCCCTCCCCGCGGCGCCGTCGCTCTCGCCCGGCGCCCTCGACCTCCTGCGTCGTCACGACTGGCCTGGCAACCTCCGCGAGCTGCGCAACGTCCTCGAGCGGGCGGCGCTCCTCGCGGGCGCCGGTGCCGTGACGCCCGAGCACATCGTCGGCCTCGACGCGCGCCGCCAACCTCCGACGCCGCCCGCCGCTCCGCCCTCGCCGCCCCCTCCCGATGCCCGCCCTGCGGCGCGCGCCGACGCGTTCGACGCGCGGGCACCGATCGCTGTCGAGGGCGCTGGCGACCTGCGCGAACAGCTCGCCGCGGCCGAGCGGCAGCGCATCCTCGACACGCTCGAGCGCTGCGGCGGCAACCAGACGCTCGCCGCGAAGCTCCTCGGCATCCCGCGTCGCACCTTCATCAATCGGCTCGAAGAGTATGGGGTCTCACGGCCTCGCAAGAACGCCCCCTCCGAATGACACGCACGCCCCCCTCGAACCCGCCGCATCGTGACCGCGCGCATCGCCTCCCGGCGCTCGGCAGAGGCGCCCTCGTTCGCGGCGTGGTCGCGCTGGTCGCGCTCCTCTCGTCGTGCTCGGAGCTCAAGTCCGCAGGCGAGCAGTGCGCGTTCAACGACGACTGCGTCGACCCCCTCGTGTGCGCCGCGAACCGCTGCCGGGCCCAGTGTCGCTCCGGGCGCGATTGCGCGCCTGGGATGGTGTGCATCCCCTCGGAGAGCCCTTTCAAGCAGGTGTGCGTGCCCGCGCGCGAGTCGTCGATCTGCAGCGGTGACAG
>JBPOHC010000977.1:0-1746 GCA_052035985.1 Myxococcota bacterium
CGATTCGCGTTCGCGAGGGCGACGATCACGTGGTGGCTGCCTCGATGCCCAACCTGCGCGCGCGATCTGCAACGGCCCGAGCGAGCCGCGCCCGAGGCCACAAACTCAACCTGACGCAGTAGTGCTAGCAGTGCGTACCCACGCGGAGCGTCCCGCTCGCGGCGGGCGCGGTGGGGCGGTGTAACGCGACGGCCACAACGGTATTGCCCGCTCGTCGTACAGCAGGCGTGGGCAGATCGCCCGGACTGCGCACTCGTCTCGGCGATCCTCCGGCGCGGCGCTCGCCATCGCGTGCCGCTGGACCGCCCGCTCCCCCCGCCTCGATCACTCGCCTCGCCCGGTGTGCAGCGCTGGCGCGTGCTGCCCCCGCGGCGTTACCGTCCCCCGCATGACGCGCGATCCCGCGGCGATCGACGCACGGTTTCCGGGGCTGCGCGCCGACGTGGTGCAGGGCTACCTCGACGCGCCTGCGCACGTCGTCGCGGAGGTGCTCGACGGCGAGCTGTTCACCATGCCCCGCCCGCGACTGCGGCATGCGCGCGGGAGCTCGCGTCTGGGGATGCTCCTCGGCGGCCCCTTCGATCTGGGCGTCAACGGGCCCGGCGGCTGGGTGATCCTCGACGAGCCGGAGCTTCATCTCGGTCCGCGCCCCGACATCATCGATCCCGACCTCGCGGCGTGGCGTCGCGAGCGCATGCCCGAGCTGCCGGACGAGGCCGCGATCACGCTCGTGCCCGACTGGGTGTGCGAGGTGATCTCCGCGAGCACCGAGGCGATCGATCGGGGGCGCAAGCGTCGGATCTATCGGCGAGAAGGTGTCGGGCACCTCTGGTTGCTCTCGCCGGAGCTGCGCACGCTCGAAGTCTACCGATTGGAGAACGGGCGCTGGACCGAGGTCGAGACCTACGAGGGTGACGCCGTGGTGCGCGCCGAGCCCTTCGAAGCGATCGAGCTCCCGCTCGCGGCGCTCTGGCAGACGTAGGTCTCCGCGCGGACGGAGCGCCGACGACGAGGGGCGTTGAAATTGCGATCTGCTCCGCGTTGCCGAGGCGACGAAGCCTACGCGGCGTAGCCCGTGTGCGGTCGAAGCTCCGGGGCGCGGAAGCCGAGCACGATCGACGACTTGGGGATGCCCGCGGCGACGAGGTCTTCTGCGACGACGAGGTCGGTGTTGTCGCACTGGAGCCACACGCGATCGCCGCGCACCTCCACGTGAACGGCGACGTGGTGCACGCGCCGCGGACCGTCCCAGCCGACGTAGAGCAGCAGAAACTGGCTGCGCGCTGCGTCGATGACGAGCGTCGCCTCCACCTCTCGCTTCGACGAAAGGAACGACGCGTAGCCGCGCATCACGCGCTCGACGATGTCAGGGTATTCAGCGGCGGGGTCCATCGCTCGTTTCTGCGGTTATTGGCCCTGGAATCTACCACCGTCATCCCGACGAGTCTCCGCCCGCGCGAAGCCGTCGTGGTTTGACCCGTCGCATGAAGCCCGACGCCATCGAGATCCGCGCCTCGCCGCGCATCCCTCCCGCACGCCCCGCACTCAAGTTCCGCGAGGGCCGCTCCGATACAGAAAGTCGAAGGCCGCAGCGCCCTCGTCACCCTCTGCACCGGAGTCACGCCCATGAATCACGCCGCTCAGTTGAAGAAGGATGCCCACACGCAGCGCGTCGCGCAGACCGACGACGCCGTCGCCACGAAGGGCGCCGAGCCCGCCAACGACGCGCGCCCGACGCGGGAGTTT
>JBPOHC010000526.1:0-2372 GCA_052035985.1 Myxococcota bacterium
GACGAGGCCGACGGCGGCCACGTGTGGATGGCCCTCGTGTGGCTCGCCGGGGTCACCCTCGCCGCCGACCTCACGGCGCGCGCGGCCCGACCGCGATCTCCGAAGGAGACGCTCGCGCTCCTCGGGCCAGTGTTCGACGCGCTGACCTGCACGCACGCGCGAGGCATCGCGCACCGCGACATCAAGCCTGGCAACATCATGCTCGTGGCTTCGACGACGGGTGAGCTCACGGCTCGCGTGCTCGACTTCGGCATCGCCAAGGAGTTTCGACCCGACGAGGAGCCCGGCTCTGGAAACACCGAGACACACGGTGATTTCAGCGCGTTCTCGCTCGACCACGCGGCCCCCGAACAGGTCGGGCGCGCGCGCACCGGACCCTGGACCGACGTGCACGCCCTCGCCCTCCTCGTCACCGAGCTGCTCGTCGGGCGGCGTCCGTACCCGGGTGACGAGAGCTTCGACCTCTTCGCTGCGGTGATGTCTCCCGAGCGTCCGTCGCCGGTGCGCTTCGATCTCGACGTCGGACCGTGGGAGGCGGAGCTCCGCAGCGCGCTCGCCCTCAAGTCCTCCGCGCGTCACGCCGACGCGGGCGCGCTGCACCGCGCCCTCGTCGCGACCGTCGACGAGGCCCAGACCGCGTGGGAGCGCACCAGCACGCCACCGCCCCTCTCGCGTCCACCCGTGCCCTTCGCATCGACGTCGGCGGCCTCCGTCCCCGCGCCTCGTCGCAAGCCTGGCGCCTTCGTCGCGGTCGCCCTCGCGCTTCTCGCCCTCGTCGGCGGCGTCGCGCTCATCGGCTCCGTCCCCTCGACTCCGCTCGCCCAGCGCACCGAGACGGGCGCCGCGGTGCATCGCTCCGGCGTCGCCGCGTCACCCGCGCCCGCCCCGCTCGCGCCCCACGCGCCCGCGCTGACGTCGAGTCGGCTCGCGCCTGACGCGCTCACGCAGGCCCCTCCCTCGCCGACGGCGCCTGCGGTCCCGTCGCGCCCCCGCGCCGCCCGCGCTGTTCGCACACGCGGCTCCGCGCTGCCCGAAATCGTAATGGAGTGAGGCTCGTCGCGGTGAGGTGCTCAACGTTTCGCATGCACGCTGCGCCTCTGTGGATCCTCTCCTTCTCCGCGATGTCTCCCGCGATCGCCCACGCGCAAGCGGGCGCTGACGCCATCGTGCGGCGCGACCTCCTCGAGCAGGCCGAGCGAGCGCGGCGCGCGGGCGATCACGCCACGGCGATCGACCGCGCCCTCCGCGCGACGGCCATCCACGCGACCCCCTCGGTTCACTACTTTCTCGCGCGCGAGTACGACCTCACGGGGCAGCCCCTCGCGGCGCTCGAACAGGCGGGCGCGTGCGAGCGAGGCGCCGAAGCCGACGTGACGCTCCGCAACCGCGCGGCGCTGCTCGACGCGTGTCGGCTGCTCGTCACACAGAACCAGGCGCGCGTCGGCCGGGTGACCGTGCGCCTCACTGGCGAGCAGGTCCCTGGCGTGACGGTGCGCGTCGCGGGCACCGCACTCCGCGACGCCGTGTTCGGCGTGCCGTACCCCGTTCCGCCGGGAGCGGTGCGCGTCGATGCGAGCGCGCCCGGGTACGAGCCGTGGCGGCGCGATGTCACCGTCGCCGCGGGCGCGAACGTCGACGTCGACGTGTCGCTCACACCCACGCCACCGCCTACGCCAACGCCGCCCCCGCCGCCTCCGCCGCCCCCGCCGCCTGTCACGATCGATCCCGCGGTGGTCGCCGTGCCGGTGCAGGCGCCTCCGTCGCGGAGCGTGCTCCCCCTGGTGGTTGGCGGCGCGGTGTCGGCTGTGAGCTTCGCCGCCGCGGGCGCGCTCTTCGCGGCCTCGCTCGGCGCGCGGAGCGATCGCGACGACGCCTGCCGCGGCACGCCCCTCGTCTGTGCGTCGAGCGCGCTCGATGACGACTCGCGCTATCGAACCTTCACCTACGCCACCGACGTCGCGCTCGGTGTCGGCGCAGCCTCACTCCTCGCTGGAGCGATCGTGTGGTGGCGCCTGCACCCGTCGCAGCCCGCCGCGGGGAGCTCGGTCTCCGTGCTGCCCTCGGCGGTCGCGCGCGACGCGTTCGGCGCGACGCTCGTCGTGACCCGCTGAACCGTCTCACCGCCACCGAGCGACGAGAGAGCCCCACCGCATGACCGCTACGACCACGAAGATGTACTGGATCGAGCACGACGGTGGGCGCGTCGCCATCGGCCACGCGAGCCTGCTCGTTGGACGCGGCGCCGACTGCGACATCGTGCTCTCTGACGAGCGGGTGAGCCGCCACCACGCGCTCTTCAGGCTCGTCGAAGAGGGCGTCGAGGTGATTCCCTTCGGGCGTCAGCCGCTCACGCTCAACGGCGCTGTGATGAC
>JBPOHC010000885.1:0-6933 GCA_052035985.1 Myxococcota bacterium
CGCCGCCCTCGCGTCGGAGGCCCTCGTGAACGCCTTCGCCGCGGAGGTCGATGCCGAGGGCGAGCACGTGTTCACCGACAATCTCACCGTGTCCCTGCACATCACGAGGTAGCAGATGTTCAACAACGTCCAGACGGTCTACGACACCATGGGCAACCACTACACCATCACGCGCGAGATCGCCGCGGGTGGTCAAGGGACGATCTACGCCGTGCAGCACGAGTCGACGGGCGCGCCCGCGATCGTGAAGCTGTGGCACCAGAACAACGTGACGGCGGAGGCAGAGGCACGACTTGACGCGCTCATCGCCCTGCGTCTCCCGGCGCGCTCACCGGCGCTCTGCGGTCCGATCGCACGGGTAGATCCGAGCTTCGGGCTCGGCTCCGTCCAGCCCTTCGCGGAGGGCGAGTCGCTCGAAGACCACTTCGAGCATACGACCTATTCGCTCGTCAGCGCGCTCGGCATCGCCGCGGCGCTCACGAAGGGGCTCGCCACGCTCGAGAACTGTGGGCTGAGTCACTGCGACATCGCGGCGTCGAACGTCATGGTCGCACGGCGCGGGACGACCTACTTCGCGCAGTTCGTCGACTTCGACAACTGCAAGGTACCTGGGGCACCCGAGCCGGCGTTCGTCGGACAGGAGATGTATCTCGCGCCCGAGCTCCTCGCGCAGCGCGCGGACCCGTCTCGCGCCACCGACGCGTTCGCGCTCGCCGTACTGCTGCACCTGATCCTCCTGCGGCGACACCCCTTCGCGTCGCTCTTCGCCGCGCAGCAGGACTTCGCGCAATACGCGACCTATCTCGCGTCTCGCGCGAGCTGGCTCGAAGACCCCGCGCTCGGGCGGCCTGCACCCGCCGACGCGGTCGTGCTCGTCGCAACACTGCCGCGGCAGTCGTATGACATTTTCCGGCGGGCCCTGCAGACGGACCCGACGGTACGGCCCCGAGCGAGCGAGTGGGCGTCGGTCCTCACGGAGGCGCTCGATGGCGTGTACCGCTGCGGATGCGGACAGGAGTTCGTGAACGACCCAACGCGCTTCCGCTGTCCGGCGTGCGGTGCGGCGGCGAAGCCGTTCGGGCTTCACGTGGGTGGACGCGTGCTGTCCCTCGCGACCATGAACACGGTCGTCGGACGTGATGCCCTCGGCGGCCACCCCAGCGTTTCGCGCGAGCACGCGATCTTCGAGCGCCGCGGCTTCGAGCTGCGCGTCACGAACCTCTCCGGGAACGGTCTCGCCGTGCGGGACGCGAACGGGTGGGCGGTGCTTCGCAAGGGCGAGGTGCGGGCGCTCGGTCCCGGAGACCGGATCAGGTTTGCTCTCGGGGTCGAAGGCATCGTGTGCGAGACGCGCCCCTGAGATCGCGACGGTCCCCCCGATCATGGCGGGACTGTCAAGAATACTGCGACGTCCTACCCGAACCTCTGAACACGTTGCGTCCCATCCCGCGCCGAACCACGGTTGGCCCGATGGGTAGGTCGGTACCGCTGCCCGCGGCAGCATCCCAATCAATCCCCGCGCCGACTCCTGCGCTCCGCAAGCTGCAAGGGATGTTGCTCGCGCGCACGTTCATCGAGACGCTCTCCAGCGAAAGCTGGCACGGGCTCTTCGAGAAGAACGGCGAGGCACTCGTCGACACCTCGGTCGACGCGATCATCGCGCAGCTCAAGCACGGTGTGGTCGACGACATCGCCGATGCGTTGGAGTTCATCTACTCCCACGCCGAAGAGGGGCTGGACTTCGTCCTGGAACTCCTCGAAGCCGCTGGCATCAACATGCCGGCCTGGGCGACGGAGCTGCCTGCGGCCGACGCGCTCGCCGCGTTGTGGGTCCAGTCGCAGACCAGCCCTCGACTGCACCAGGTTCTCGTCGCCGCACAGCTCGAGGCCGCCGCGCGCGAAGGACGCCGTACCCGTTACCGCTACGTTCACGACGAGGACGGGAAGCTGCCGTGGAGCAGCGCCGCGAAGGAGCAGCTTCGCGAGCGGCTGTCAGGGCACTTCGCGAAGGGCGGCCTCACCGGGAACGTCTCGATCGACACGCACGTGACCTCCGACCACGTCTCGCTTTATATCCTGCGCGGGACGCGTCGGCAGCGCCTGCCGCTCATGGACGACGCGAGCGGCGTGACCGCCCCCGGCAACATCCGCGCGGCCTGCTGCGACCTCATCTACCTCGACCTCGACGACGCGCGGATCGAGATCATGCCCAGCGAGGAACGCCTCGTCGATCCATACGCGCGCATCCTCGGGGAGGTGATCTTCGGGCGTGCGGGGGCGCTGGTTGTCGAGGAGAGCTTCAACCTCGGGGCGTTGCTCGGGCAAGGTCGGAGCCTGAAGGTTCCGGGGCGTCCTGACGTCGCGGTGCGGTTGGAGTCCATCGTGTGGGAGCCCGTCGCCGGCGGGCGCATGACCGCGAAGAACCCCGACTGCCTCGCGATGCTTGTGCGCGAGCTCAAGCATCTCGGAGAACAGCATGTCCTTCAGGCAAAGTTCCTCTTCCACTTCAAGAAGACCCGCCGTCGCGTCGGCGTGTCTTTGAAGCCGCCGCACGGGATCAAGTGCAGCCGGGAGAGCGATCGGCTCGAGCTCGAGGACCTCTTCAAGCGCATGGGGCTCCTGGGGAGTGGCCTCGCCGCGTCCTTCTGGGAGTTCGCCCTGCGACCGCGGCCCGCCCATCGGTGGCGGCGCGCGTTGGGGGACCGCTACGATGCGCTTCTCGCTGACGAGTTTCTGACCGACACGCCGCTCGACGCGGCGCCGGACGAATCATGCTCCATCGCGGATGGCGCTCTCCGCCTGGTAGAGGGGCTCGACGATGTCGGTGTGGGGGTCGACCCTGATGTTCCGGCACGCCGCCTCACCGACGGCGCGCTCGACGGGTACGTCCTCAATCCCGTGGTGCTCGGGAGCCACCTGCAGAGGGTTCTGAAGCTCTCGGCGATGCCGGTCGGCCCCCTTCCAGGTGGTGTGATGCAGATCGGGCGCCGACAGATGCGCACGGAGGCACTGCGAGTCTTTCTCGCGCTCGCGCCGCAGGGAGACTTGGAGGGACTCGCTGCATCCTTGCGTGATCGCGCCAATGGCGACCGGCTTGTGCTCCTCGCCCCCCGGGAGCTCCGTGACAAGGGGGCCATCGACATCGTTCCCTTGCACGAGTGGATCCCGCCCTTCGGCGACCTCGTCGAGCTCTTCTACGACCGGCTGGGGTTGCGGGCGGAGATGGACATCGACGAGGCGGCGGGGAAGGCCCGTGTGGTCGTCCGCGCCGACGGCGTCTACCTCGACGGGAAGAGGCTCGTCCTCACGGCTGCGCAGCACGTCGACTTCGTGCGCCTCGTGATCGCGCACGGGCCGACGATGTCGAAGTCGAAGCTCGGTGCCGAACTGCGTGTCGCCGGTCGTGGAAGGATGGCGGCGGAGACCATCGCGCATCAGGCGAGGCAGGCCGTGGCCACCGCAATCGCCGAGGCGTTGACTCGGGAGCCGAAGAGCCCGGAGACCGAGGTCGAGCAGGTCCTCAGGTCGCACCGCGGGGGTGGGTACGAGTTTCTCGTGAAGGCCATCGACCTCTCGGAGCGTGAGGAGGGGTGAACCGAGACTAGGTCGAAACTAGGTCGCGAGGTCCTGACGCCTCGAAACAGCCTAGTTTGAGCCTGAAGCATCGAGGGTGTGGGCGGGCCCATGCTCCGGATCAGCCGCACGGATCGCCCGGCGACACAGAGAGTCGTCGGCATCACCTCCGTGCCTGTCTCGGAGAAAATCATCATGGACAACCCCAACAAGCCCAACCGCTCGCTCAAGGTCATCGTCGTCTACCCGCCCGCGGCGAACCCCTTCCAGGACGGCGACGCCTCGCGCGACGAGACGGTGGGCGTGTTCAAGAAGCGCGCGCTCCTGGCGTTCGGCCTGACCGAGGGGCCGCAGCCCGACGGCTCGGTCGCGACGTACACCCTCCACCACGGCAAGCACGAGCTCACGAACCCGAACCAGACCCTCGGCGCCATCGCGGGCGACAAGCCCGTCCTCCAGCTCAAGCTCGCGCAGCAGGTCACGCAGGGCAATGGGCGCTGACCTCTCGGCCATGAACCACGCCGACGACCTCGTCGAGGTGCGCTCGACCGAGGACGCTGCGCGCTGGGAGATCACCCTCCCGAACCCGCTCGAGGTGCTCGTGACGCTCGCGCCCACGAGCGCGCCGGGCGAGAGCTTCCATGCGCGCCTCCTCTGGTCGGCGTACCCGACGGAGCCGCCGTCGCTCAAGTTCCGCGACCCTGCGACCGGCGCCCTCGACCGGCCGCAGGCGTGGCCCAAGGTCCGGGGGTTCCGCCCGGGGTCGCTCGACGCCTGCGTGAGCTACTGCGCCGAGGGCTTCGCCCTGCACCCCGAGTGGCGCACCGACCCGCGGTACCGCTGGGAGCTGCGCGGCAACGTGCTCCTCAAGGTTCTGCGTACGCTGCAGGACGAGCTTGACCACCACTTCAGCGGGAGGCACCCGTGAGAACGTCGTACTTCCCGCACATCGACCGCTGGCACATCCCCGCCGCGGTGTTCGCGGCCTCGCTCGCTGAGATGGCTCGCGACGGCGCGGACGGCAACGAGGGCGTCGCCCTCTGGCTCGGCACGCGCGAGGGCGGCGTGGCCCGGGTGACTCACGCGGTGGCGCTGCGCGGCCTCGGAGTCGTGCGCCTCCCCGACCACCTCTCGCTCCCGGCGGCAGCGCTGAACGAGGTCGCCGACGTCACCATCGCGCTCGGGGTCACGCTCCTCGGGCAGATCCACTCCCACGGCCCGGGCTACGGCGTGGACCTCTCGCGCATCGACCACGTCGGCGGCATCCGCGTGCCGTGGTTCCTGTCGGCGGTCGCGCCCGACTACGCGCTGCGCCCCGTGACGCGCATCGAAGACTGCGGGGTCCACATCTTCGAGCCCGACCGCGGCTACCGCCGTCTCATGGCGCGGGAACTCTCGACCCGCGTGGCGATCACCGACGACGACACCCCCGCGATCATCATCGTCGGCGAGCAGGTGACGTCGTGACGACGCCCCTCTCCATGAGCCGCATCGTCGCCACGGCCGAAAGCCTCGGGCACGACGCGGCGGACGCGCACCGCTTCGCCGAGAAGCGCGTGCTCCTCACGGGCGAGGCCCCGGTGCTCGCGACCCCCAACGGGCGGATGTGCCTCCTTTCGTCGCTTCGACTCCTCGTGCGGATCTCCCGTGATGTCACGGTGGCGCTGCCCGGCGGGCTCGATGCGCTGGAGAAGGAGTGCCGCACGCTCGCGGCGGCGATCACGTTCGCCGGGCGCCCTGTGCGCTTCGTGCCCGCCTCCGGGCGCGGCGTCGGCGACTACGACGCGGTCCTGAGCGTCGGGACCCTCGCGCGGCCCGGCGAGCCCTGGACGGTGATCAACGCAGACGGATGGCTGGCGCGGGTCTCCTCGGGCCTGCGTGACCTGCCTGCGCCGCGCGGGTCTACGAACCCCGTCGCCGCGCTCGCGGCCGCGTGCCTCGGTGTGAGCGAGGTGTTCAAGCGCCTCATCGAGCTCAAGCCCGAGCGAGGCATCCTTCTCGACGGCGTGAGCTGGAGTCTCTTCTCCTACGCGCTCTCCGAGCAGGAGACCGGTCCAGCTCTGCCCGCGGAGATCGCGACCGACCTCCTTCTCGTCGGCGCGGGGGCGATCGGCAACGGGCTCCTCTACCTCCTCGGGGAGCTTCCCTGCCGCGGGCGCGTGTACATCGTCGACGCGCAGACGTACGGCGAAGAGAACCTGGGCACCTGCCTCCTCATCGGCTCCGCCGAGGTCGGCGTGGAGAAGGCGCTGTTCGGGGAGCGCGTGCTCCGTCGTGGGCGCCTTGCGGCGACGGGGTTCGCGGAGAAGCTCGATCGCTTCGCGGAGCGTCTGGGAACCGAGGTCCCGCACCCGAAGGTGGTGCTCGCGGGGCTCGACAACATCGAGGCTCGGCACGCCGTGCAGGACCTCTGGCCCGACCTCGCGATCGACGGGGCGATCGGAACCTTCATCTGCCAGGTGGGCCGCCACCCCTTCGAGGGCGACGTGGGGTGCCTGAAGTGCGTCTTCCGCGAGCTGCCCGGGGAGCTTGCGGAGACGCGCGGGGGGCGGGCCAGTGGACTCGCCCCGTCGCGCGTCGCCGACGCCGAGACGTCAGTCACCGAGGTAGACGTGCTCGCCGCGCCGACCGAGAGGCGGGCGTGGCTTGCCGAGCGCGTGGGGCGCCCCGTGTGCTCGGTGGTGCAGGAGGCCATCGCAGTGGAGATCTCCTCGGCACCCACACCGCGCTTCTCCCCCTCGGTCCCCTTCGTCGCCTGCCTCTCGGCATGCATGGTGGCGGGCGAATTCGTGAAGGCCGCCGTCGGATGGTCGACGGTGGCCGAGCCGCGAGTTCAGCTCGACCTCCTGCGCGGACCCGGGTCGGTAATGACCATCGAGCAGGGACGGCAGCCGACCTGCCTGTGTGTGGAGCGCCGCGCGAACATCGAGCGGCTGCGCTCTTCGCGGCGTGGCAGCGTGTAGAAGCAGGGGGAACGCAAAAAGACGAGCCGCTCGGTCACGAACGCCTCCGTCACGGCCTTCACAGATAGCCCCGCCAAGCGACGCTGCGCCTCAGCAGCGTCGCAACTCCATCTCGTTCCAACGACCGCCTTTCGCGAACACCTCGAGGTTCCCCGTCGCGCGGGGCCTTGTGGTGTCGCGTAGCACGCGTGTCGGTGCGGGGCCCTGCGAACAATCACGGAGGGACCATGACTGCGACGCTCACGCGCCCGCATCCCGTCAGGATGTCGGAGCCGCACCGTACACTCACGCCGGTAGCGTAAAGAAATCCGTGTCCGGCTCTTGCGGCCCTGGAAACAAGGGAGAACAAGAGCATGGGACTCGGAGAGCAGCTGATGAAGATCGTGGTGAAGGTGAG
>JBPOHC010000184.1:0-5088 GCA_052035985.1 Myxococcota bacterium
TCTTCGGCCGCTACGTCATCGCGCGTCGGATCGGCAAGGGAGGCATCGGCGCGGTGTACGAGGCCACGCACGCGGACCTGCAGAAGCGCGTGGCGCTCAAGACCCTGCACCCCGAGTACGCCCGGGACCCGCAGGTGCGCGCGCGCTTTCTTCAGGAGGGAAAGGCCGCGTCGCGGCTGCGACACCCCCACGTCGTCGACGTCTCGGACTTCGGCGTTCAGGACGGCAACGCGTTTCTGGTGATGGAGTACCTCGAGGGCGAGGGCCTCGACGCCGTGCTCGCGCGCGAGGGCGCGTTGTCCGTCGAGCGTATCGCCGAGCTCCTGCTGCCGATCTGCTCGGCGGTCTCGGCGGCGCATCGCGAGGGCATCGTGCACCGCGATCTGAAGCCCGAGAACATCTTTCTCGCGCGCAACGCCCTCGGTCAGACGCTTCCCAAGGTGCTCGACTTCGGCATCTCGAAGCTCGATGACCCCGGGTCGAACTTCGTCAAGACGGGCACGGCCGCGCTGCTCGGCACGCCCTACTACATGTCTCCCGAGCAGGCCCAGGGCGCCCGGGGCGTCGACGCGCGCAGCGATCAGTACGCGCTCGGCGTGATCCTCTACGAGTGCACCACGGGGCAGAAGCCCTTCGACGCAGACGCGCTCTACGTGCTCCTCAAGAACATCGTCGAGGGCGCATGCGCACCGCCGCGACAGCTCGTACCGACGCTCCCCGAGCGCTTCGAACGCATGGTGCTGCGCGCGATGAACGTCGCCCCCGAGGGGCGCTTTCCTTCCGTCGACGACCTCGCCCGGGAGCTCGTCTCCTTCGCCGCTGCTCCTGCGCGGAGCACCTGGGAGCCGCTCCTTTCGATCGACGCGTCTGCGCGCCCGTCGTCGCCCTCATCGACGCCGTCTGCCCCCCCTGACGCCTCTTCGAATACCCTCAATGCGAGCGCCCGGGAGATCCCCGTCGCCCGTCGAGACAGCGCCCACGGCCTGCGCACCTGGGTGCTCGTCGGCGTTGCCCTCGTTGCGCTCGCTGCCCTCGTCGGCGTGGCGCGCGTGCGCTCGAACACCGCAAGGCCCACGGCATCGACGCACCAACCTGACGCCCCCGTGGTGACCCCCGTCGCGCCCGTCGCGGAGCCCGCACCCATCGCCGAGCGCCCGACACCGCCGCCCGCGCGGGTAGACACGACACCCGCGGTGCCCGCTCCGACGCCCGTCGAACCGCCGCCGCGAAGCGTCCGGGCGCGTGTGCGTCCGACGCAGACCGCGACGGCGACAGGCCGCGCGCTCGCGGCGCCGCAACGCCCGTCGACGCCCGCCCCGCAGCGCGGCGCCAACGGCGCTTCGATCGAGGAGTGACCGATGTCGATCAAGGTCGTGATCCGTGTCGCCGCGCTCGCGGCCTTCTGTGAGACCGCAGGCGCCGCGCGCGCGGCGTGGGCGCAGGTCGATCCGTGCGACGCGCCGATTCACGCTGGCGTCGAGCTTCGGCGCCAACACCGCGACGCCGACGCGCTGGCGACATTTCGAGGCGCGACGGGCGTGTGTCAGGCCGCGCGCCTCCTCGTGCAGATCGCCTGGGCCGAACAGGCGATGGGGGCGTGGGTATCTGCGGATCGTGACCTCAGGGCCGCGCTCCAGGGCACCGCGGACCCGTGGGTCGAGGCGCGGCGAGCGCGCCTCCAGCAGGACCTCGCGTCGATCGGTCAGCACCTCGGTCAGGTGATGGTGACGGGCGGTGTTCCCGGCGCGGAGGTCTTCCTCGATGGAGAGCGCGTCGGCGCGCTGCCGATCACACAGCCGATCCAGGCGGTGGTCGGGAGCTTTCGCCTCGAGCTTCGACATCCCGGGTACTACACCGCGACGCGACAGATCGTGGTGACCGCGGGCCAGGTCACGCAGGAGCTGATCCCGATGCGCGCCGAACCCGCCGCGGCCCCTGTCGTGGTCGCACCCGTCGCCATTCCCCCTATTGTATCTGCGCCCGTCGTCACTGCGCCCGACGCGACTGCGCCTGTCGCGACTACGCGGCCCGTAGAGCCCGGCTCACCGCGCGCCGATTCGAGCCGAACGGCGTGGACCGTGGGGCTCGCGATCGGCGCTGGCGTCGCGCTCGCGACGGGTGTCGTCGCGCTCGTCGTCCGCGAGGGGCAGGTGAGCAGCTTCAATGACAATCCCCTGTGCTTCGAGCATCAGGGCGTCGCGTATGGCGGCGCTGACTGTGCGAGCGCGCAGTCGACCGCCGGGACGATGCAGGGCCTCGCGATCGGCGCGCTCGTGACAGGCGGCGCGCTCGCGGTCGCGTCGGGCGTGCTCTGGCTCACGGCGCCTCGACGAAACACCGAACACGCGGGCGCGTCGTTCGCGTGCGGCAGCGGTCCGGGAACGTTCGGCCTCGCGTGCGGCGCAAGGTTCTAGGAGGGGAGCGAAGGCCATGGAGACGCGAGGGATCTGGTTGGTCGCGATGGTCGCGGTGTCGGCGTGCTCCGGTCTCCGGCAGGGCACGCCCGACGCGATGAGCGCCGACGCCGAGGAGGTCGGACGTGACAGCGCGAGCGACGCGCTCGACGCCACGCTCGATCGGCAGGACCCGCTCGACGCCGCCGAGACTACGCCAGGAGACGCCGCCGACACGCCCGCGGTCGACACCACGACCGACGTCACCACGACCGACGTCACCACGACCGACATCACCACGACCGACGTCACCACTCATGACGTCACTCCGCCCGACGTCACCGCGCCCGACGTCACCGCGCCCGACGTCACAACGCCCGATGTCGCGCCTGCCGATGCGCCCCGAACAGACGTTCCGCCGATGGACGTCGCGCCCCCGGACACGGGCCCGATGGACACGGGCGTACGCGACACCGGTCTCGTGGACACGGGCCCGATGGACACGGCGCCTGCCGACACGGCGCCTGTCGACACGGCTCCCACGGATACGGGCGCCTCTGACGTCACGACAAGCGCGGCCGCGCCGCGCCCCATCGCGCCGCTCTCGACGGCGACGGTGACCTCTCGACGACCGACGCTGCGGTGGGTCCTCGCGCCGGGAACGGACGGCGCGCGGGTGCAGATCTGCGCGCAGCGCGAGTGCACCACGATCGAGCAGACGATCGACGTGACGGGGAGATCGGCCACGCCCACGACGCCGCTCGTCTCGGGCGTTCACTTCTGGCGCCTCTTCGGCCGCGTGGGCACGGCCACGGGCACCACCGCGGGGAGCACGTGGGAGTTCTTCGTAGGCGCCCGCACCGCGCCGGTCGATACGAGCTGGGGATCGACGCCGGACTTCAACGGCGACGGACACTTCGACCTCGCCGCGAGCTCGGACGGCTTCGACAGCAGCGCAGGGCGCGCGCACATCTACATGGGCGACGGCATGGATCTCCCCGCGAGGCCCACAGTGTCGCTGCCGTCGAGGGACGGGAACAACTCGCGCTTCAGCATCGGGATGGCCAGCGCGGGAGACATCAACGGCGACGGCTTCGCCGACCTCGCGGTGGGCGCCTACCGCGCGAATGTTGGAACCGGTGCGGTGTACGTCTTCCGCGGGAGCCCCTCGGGCATCGCGATGACGCCCGACTACTCGCTTGCGCCCGCCGTGAGCGTCAGCACCAACTTCGGCCTCACGCTCCAGGGCCTCGGCGACGTCAACGGTGACGGATACGCCGACCTCGCCGTGGGCGCTCCGGGCGGCACGAGCGACGACGGCCGCGTCTACGTCTTCCTCGGACGCGCCGCGGGATTCTCAGGGAGCCCCACCACGACGCTCGCTCCCCCGGGCATCTCGGGCGGGAACTTCGGCCAGGGCCTTGGCAGCGCGGGCGACCTCAACGGCGACGGCTTCGGCGACCTCATCGTCGGCGCGCGGAGCGTCGACTCCCGCACGGGACGGGCCTTCGTCTACCTCGGCAGCGCAGGCGGCATTCCAACGACGCCCTCGCTGACGCTCAACGCGCCCGGTGCAGGCGGCGCGTTCGGCGACGCGGTGTCCTGCGTGGGCGACGTCAACGGCGACGGGTACGCCGACCTCGGCGTCGCGGCTGGTGAGCTCAACACCCGCACGGGCGCGGTGTACCTCTACCTCGGAAGCGCGACAGGGCTGCGCGCGACGCCCGACGTCACGCTCGACGGCCCCGACGGCACCGGAGGGTACTTCGGGCACGACGTCGCGAGCGCGGGCGACCTGAACGGCGACGGCTTCGGCGACCTCGTCGTGGGCGCCTATGGGGTGCGCGTCACGACCGGATACGCGTACGTCTTTCTCGGCAGCGCGACGGGCGTTCGAAGCACCGCGAGCGTCACGCTCGTGAGCCCGCAGAGCTACGGGAGCTTCTTCGGCTGGTCCGTCGGGAGCGCAGGCGACGTCAACGGCGACCTCCTCGGCGACCTCGCGATCGGAACGCCCGGCGGCAGCACCGGTTGGGTGAACATCTATCTCGGGAGCGCGAGCGGGGTCTCCGTCGATCCGCTTCGCGCCGTCGCTGGCCCCGACGGCCTGTCCGGTTCATTCGGGCACGCCTTCGCGCACTGAGCGCGGCGTCGCGAAATCATCGCCCCTACCAGGAGACGCCCTCGTCGGGTGCCACCGCGCGCGCGACGATCGTCACGCACGCGGGCGCGTTCGCCGAGGCGCCTCCGCGGCACACCTCGAGCGACGCGTCGTAGACCTCGACGTCGTCGGCGATCACCACGTCGAGGCGTCGGTCCGCGAGTGCGCTCTCGGTCGTCCGGGACGACCCCTGGAGGAGCTCGTCGAGGGAGAACCGCAGACGACCGCGCCGCTCGATGCAGCAGCCGTTCACGGCGTCGAGGAAGGTCACGTTTCGTTGCGAGATGTCCTCGAGGATCATCGTAGGCACGCGGAAGCGAGGCCACGTCGTGCCCGACAGAATCCCGTCGACCCAGATGCCCTCGGTGCCCTGCACCTGGTCGGGCAGCACCCGAAGTCTGACGTCAAGGTTCAGCACCGCCGACCGGATCGCGTGTCCGACCGCGCGCACGTCTGCGAGTTCGAAGCGAAGCGGGACCTGATAGCCGTTGATCCCGCGGTCGTAGCGGAACGTCGCGCCGATGGCCGTGACGG
>JBPOHC010000036.1:0-41418 GCA_052035985.1 Myxococcota bacterium
GTGGCCACGATGGAGGTCGGGATCGCCAGCGCCGCGATGAGGGTGGAGCGGCCGTTCCAGAGGAAGACGAGCACCACGAGGGCCGCGAGGAGGCCGCCGAGCACCAGGTGCTCCTCCACCGCGTGGATGGCGTTGCGGATGAACTCGCTCTCGTCGCGCACGATCTGGAGCTGGAGCCCCGGCGGCAGGGTGGGCCGGATCTCGTCGATCCGCTCGCGGAGGGCGTCGATGACGGCCAGGGTGTTCATCCCCGACTGCTTGCGCACCGAGAGGATCACCACCTCGCGGCCGTTGACCGAGGCGTGCGAGGCCGACTCCTCCTCGCCGTCGACGGCCATGCCCACGTCGCGCACGCGCACCGTGAGCCCGCCGCGCTGCGCCACGACGATGTCGTTGAGCTCCGAGATCGACGACACGCGGCCCGCCACGCGGAGGCTGAGCGTTCGCTCGCCCTGCACCACCTCGCCGCCGGGGATCTCGACGTTCTGCGTGGCGAGGGCCCGCTGCACGTCGACGGCCGTGAGGTTGAACGACTGGAGCCGCGAGGGGTCGAGCTGGACGTTCACCTGGCGGTTGCGCCCGCCGAGCACGCTCACGCCGCCGACGCCGTTGAGCGACTCGATCTGACGGCGCACGCGCTTGTCGGCGTACTCCGTGATTTCACGGACCGAGCGCGTGCCCGAGAGGGCCACGAGCATGACCGGGGCGGCGTCGGGGTCCATGCGCTCGACGCGCGGCTGCTCGATGCCCTGCGGCAGGAGAGACAGCGTGCGGTTGACCCTGTCGCGCACCTCCTGGGCGGCGACGGAGGTGTCTTTGTCGAGGTCGAAGCGCGCGAGGACGACCGAGAGCCCCTCGTACGAGTTCGAACGGAGCTCGTCGAGGCCCGAGATCGAGTTCACGGCCTCTTCGATCTTGTCGGAGACCTCCGTCTCGACCTGCTCGGGCGACGCGCCGGGCAGCACCGTCGTGACCAGCACGATCGGGAAGTCGATGTTGGGGAAGCGGTCGACGGCCAGGCCCCTGATGCTAGCGACGCCCACCACCACGAGGGCGAGGATGAGCACCCAGGTGAACACCGGGCGGCGGACGCAGATTGCGGCGAGCCATTGCATGGCGGCGTTTCTCTCTCTACTGCTCGACGACCTGGACGCCGTCGCCCAGCCGCGTGAGGTTTTCGGTGGCGACGCGCTCTCCCGCGGTGACGCCGCGCTCGATGAGCACCTCGGTGTCGCCGCGCTCGGCGATGGTGACCACGCGCTCCTGCACGCGGCCTGAGGCGATGACGAAGACGCGGTTGGCGCCCGCCTCGCTCAGCACCGCGCGCGCGGGGACGGCCACCGCGGCGCGGCGTGATCCCAGCGAGATGCGCGCCGTGGCGAAGAGCCCGGGGCGCAGCGCGCCGTCGGCGTTGGGCACCAGGGCCTCGACGATGAGCGAGCGCGAGTCGGCGCGCACCGAGGCCGAGATGTACCGCACGGTGCCGGGGAAGATCCGGTCGTGCCACGCGTCGACGCGGACCTCGACGGTCTGGTCGCGGTGCACGTCGGCGATGCGCTCCTGCGGGATCTGGATCTCCATGCGCAGGGGGTCGGTGCGCACGAGCGTGACCACCGCGCGCTGCGGCGTGACGTACTCGCCGATGTTGATCTTGCGCTCGGCGATCTCGCCCGCGAAGGGCGCGCGGATGGTCGAGTCTTGCAGCGCCCTCGACGCCTGCGTCGCGACGGCCTGCGCCTGCTGGTAGCCCGCGTAGGCGCCGCGCATCCCGTTGACCGCGCTGCGGTACTGCTCACGCGCGGCGGTGGCCTGCATCGAGGCGCGCTGAAAGTCCGCGTCGCTCATGGAGCCCGACTCGTGGAGCTGCTGCGCGCGGCGCAGGCCGTCCTCGGCGAGGTCGCGGTTGGCCGCCGCGGCGCGCACCTCCGCGGTGGCCTCGGGGTCGAAGCGGCCCACGTCGCCGCCGAGGCGCGCCCTGGCCTGCGCGAGCGTGGCCTGCGCCTGCGCCGCGGTGGTGCGGAAGTCGACCTCGCGCAGACGCACCAGGGGGTCGCCCTCGCGGACGCGCGCGCCGCGCTCGACGAGCACCTCCATCACGCGACCGGCGACGAGGGGCGTCACCTCCGACTGCATGTCCGCGGCGAGCGTACCGCTGGCCGACAGCACGTCGGGGAGCTCGCGCGCCTGCGCCGCCGCGGTGCTCGTTCGCACGGGCGCCGCGGGGTCGTTCGAGGGGTTCACCTGTGGGGCAGAGGCCCCCGGGCGCTTGCACGCGCCGAGGGAGAGCGCCGCGGCGCAGAGCCCGACAGCCAGCGCGGAGCGCGCTGCGACGTGGCCCTTCGCGGGCCGTGCGAGTCTCGAGTGGTTCATGGTGTGTCTCAACGTGGTCGACGGGTGCGCGACGGGGTGACGGCACCCGCGCCCGGAGGTGTGATGCACGACGCGCCGGTCAGGATTGATCGTAACACGAAGTATTTCTCGTGAATCCTGTTCGCGTGCCATCTTTTTCGCAATTGAAGCTAAATTACAGGGGATGGGGACGAACGCGACGGCGCGTGAAACGGGATACACTTTCAAAGCATCGCAACCCGATGTAATGGAACCACGGGCCGTGTCTGTGCCCGCGTTGATGGTTTGGAGGTCCCGTGATCGAGCGCAAGGTCCAGCGGTTGGCGGAGATGGTGGAGCGGATCGTCCGCGCCGCGCACCGCCTCACGCGCATGGACTGCGACGACCTCAGCCTCACGCCCCACCAGATGCTCATCCTCCGCGTGCTCGACCTGCACGGCGCCATGACAGTGGGCGAGCTGCGGCGAGAGGCAAGCGCGGCGCAGAGCACGATGAGCGAAATGGTCGGGCGGCTTGCCCGCGTGGGCTACGTGCACAAGAAACCCGACCCCGATGACCGACGGTCCGTGAAGGTCGGGATCACCGCGAACGGCAAGGCGATCCTCGCGGCGCGGATGCGCGAGATGAGCCGACGACACCACACGGTGCTCTCGGCCCTCACGGACGGAGACCAGGAGCGCCTGCTCGCGGCCTTCGAGACGATCGTGGAGCTGATGGATCGCGCCGCGGCGAACGCGGCGCACGGAGACGATGATGACGCGTAGAGTGTGGTTGCCCCTCGCGCTCGCGGCGGCGATGGCGCCGACCGGGGCCTTCGCGCAGACGGCGCCGACGCCCCCCGAGCGGCCGACAGAGGCGCCCGCGCGCACGACCCTCGTGCCGGCGCCCGCGGCGCCGCCGACGTTGCCCGAGGTGCTCACCCCTCAGCCCAACGGGATGACCGCGGAGCAGGCGGCCTCGCGGGCGATCCGGGCGAGCGCTCAGGTGCGCGCGGCCGCGGCGAACATCGACGCCGCCGACGCCGCGAGGACCGAGGCCGCGTACGGGATGATCCCGCAGGTCACGCTCTCGGCGCGCTACACCCGGCTCTCGGAGATCACCGCGCCGCGGCTCTCGTTCGGCAGCGCCGCGGCCTTCTGCGTCAACCAGCAGACGGCGGCCCTCTACGCGGGGACGACCAACGCCGCGGGGCAGACCGTGTGCGTGAACCCCCGCGACTCGCAGCCTCCGCCGTCGACGGGGGGGAGCGCAGGCTTCTCGTTCCCAGTGATCCTCGATCAGTTCGCGATCCGAGCGTCGCTCGCGGTGCCGCTGACCGACATCCCGTTCCGTCTCGCGCGGCTCTACGAGGCCGCGGGTCGCACCGCCGACGCGCGACGCCTCGACGCCGAGGCCACGCGCGCGCAGGCCGCCGCCGACGGCCGCGTCGCATTCTACGAATACCTCCGCACGCAGGCGCAGGTGGCGATCACGTCGCAGGCCGTCGACGCCGCGCGCCGTCACCGCGAGGACCTCGCGCGCTTTGTCGAGGCAGGCACCGTCGCGCGCGTGGAGCTCCTCCGCGTCGAGGCGCAGGTCGCGGAGGCCGAGCGCCTCGTGGTGATGGCCCGCGAGGGCGCCGCCGTGGCCGAGGCCAACGCGCGCATCCGCCTCGACCTGCAGCCCGGCGAGCGCATCGTGCTCGGCGAGGCCCTCGACGCGCCCGCGGACGTCCCGTCGAACGCGCAGGCGCTCATCGATCAGGCGTGGCACTCGCGCCCCGAGCTGACGAGCCTCGAGCGGCAGATCAGCGCCCTCGACGCGAACCTCTCGGCCATTCGCGCGGGGTACTTTCCGAGCGTGTTCGCGCAGGCCAACCTCGACGTAGCGAACCCCAACCAGCGCTTCGTCCCCGCGGCGCAAGAGTGGAACACCACCTGGGACGCGACGATCCAGCTCCAGTGGTCTCCGTCGGCGGCCATTCAAGCGGGCGCGACGGCGAGCCGCGTGGCCGCGCAGCGCGAGGCCGTGCGCGCGCAGATCGGCGCCCTCGCCGCGGGCGTCGAGCTCGAGGTCCGCGGCGCGTGGACGAACATCCAGGGCGCGCGCGCGGCCATCGAGGCCTCGACGCGCCAGCTCACCGCGGCCGAAGAGAGCTACCGCGTCCGCCGCGAGCGCTTCACCGCGGGGAGCGCCGTGTCGAGCGACCTCACCGACGCCGAGAACGACCTCCTCCGCGCGCGCTTCGCCGTGATGAACGCGCACGTCGACATGCGCGTGTCGCTCGCCCGCCTGCGCCGCGCCATCGGCACACCCGAGCCGCGCTGAGCCTTCGTCCCTCCGCGCCGCGCTGATACCCTCCGTCGCCTCCATGCGTCGGGCGCTCCTCGCATCACTCCTCCTCGCGTGCTCTCAGCGCTCCCGCGCGACGCCTCCGCGCGCCGACGCATCAACGCGAGACGCGCGCCACGCCCCCGACGTGACGCTCCCGAGAGACCCCTGCACGGGCGTCGGCAACGCCCTCGCGCTGCGGCTCCGACCGGGCTTCTGCGTGCTCCCCATCGCGACGGGAATGCTCAAGCCGCGGCAGCTCACGCGCGGCCTCGCGGGCGAGCTCCTCGTCGCCGAGTCGGGACCGGGCTGGCGACACAACCGCGGCCGCGTCTCTGCGCTGCGCGCGCGCCCCGACGGAACGTACTCGCAGACCGTGCTCGTCGACGGCCTCGATCGCCCCCACGGGATCGCATTCCACGACGGCTACGTCTGGGTCGGCGAAGCGGGTCGCATCGCGCGATTCAGATATCCCTTCGACGGCGCCGCGACGGTCGAGACCGTGCTCGACGGACTCCCGGCGGACGGTCGTCACCCGCACAAGACCGTGGCCTTCTCACCCGACGGAACGCTCTATTTCTCCGTGGGTTCAGCCACCGACAACTGTCAGGCGCCAGGGACGCGCGAGGCCCTCGACCCCTGCCCCGACCGCAGCCCCGTCGCGCCCGCCATCGAGCGCGGCGTGGTCATGCGATGGGACGCGCGACGCTCGCGCGCGACGGTGTTCTCTCGCGGCCTGCGCAACAACCTCGGCCTCGCGTGGCACCCCGCGAGCGGGCGTCTCTACGGCGTCGAGAACGCGCGCGACTACATCGACCGCGCCGACCCATCGCTCCCCGACGCGGCGCTCCCGCACGACGAGTTCAACGAGCTCGTGCGCGGCGGAGACCACGGCTGGCCCTACTGCTACGACGACAACGCCGTCTCGCCCGAGTACCGCGCCGATCCCTCGAAGTGCCTTGCTACAAGGGCCCCCGCGATCGATCTCCCGGCGCACGCGGCGCCCATCTCGGTGCTCTTCTACGACGGCGCGATGTTCCCCGCGCAGTACCGCGACGCGGCCTTCGTGACCTATCACGGCTACCGCGCCGAGGGTCATCGCGTGGTCACCATCCCCTTCAGCGCGGCGGGCGCTCCATCGGGCGCGCCTGAAGATTTCATCGCGGGCTGGGAGGAGCGCCCCGGGCGTCCGCACGGTCACCTCACGGGCCTCGCGGTCACGGATGACGGCAGCCTCGCGCTCACCGACGACGTGGGCGGCGCGGTGTACCTCGTCCGCTACGGCGCGAGCGCGCGGCATCTCCCTCCGCCTGCGGTGACGGTCGCGCCCGTCGAAGACCCCGCCGTGGTCGAGCGACGCTGCGCCGAGCTCGCGCGACGGAGCGACCTCATCGCCGTGATGCAGCGCGCGGTGATCGACACGAAATGCGTCACCTGCCACGCGGCCTCGGCGGGCTCGATCACGCTCCGCAGGTGCGACTGGCGCATGACGTGGGAAGCCTTCGCGCACGGTCGCTCCGCGGTCTACGGGCCCTACGTGGTGCCCGGTCGCGTCGATCAGGGCGTGCTCATGGCGAGGCTCCACGGAGACACCATGGGACCTCGCATGCCCATGCAGGGCGTCGAGCTCACGCCGTCGGAGCTCGGCGCCGTCGAGGCGTGGGTGCGCGCGGGCGCGCCCGCTCCGTGATGTCGTCTCAGTGCGCGATGGCGGGCGGACGCATCGGCGTCTCGCGGATCACGGCGTGCTCGCGCGCGTCGGCGAGAAAGGGCTCCATCTCCTCGGGGCGCAGTTCGAAGATCGACGCGACGCTCGAAAGGTAGCGCTGCTCATCGGACGACGAGAAGCCGTCGGCGTGGGCCATGTCGTTGGCGAGCGCCCACGCGAGGAGCCGCTCCCTCGGATCGAGCCTGCGCCGCGCCTCGAGGAGCGTGCGCGCCGAGTCGCTGAGGAGCGTCGCGATGGCGGCGATGAGCCGACGCTGATCGATCACCGCGAACGAGGGCACGTCGCGCAGCCAGCGCTGGAGCCGCGCGGCCTCGGTCGGGCAGAGCTTCCCGTCGGCGCCCGCGGCGGCGAACCCGACGGCGGCGATGAGCAGGGCCTTCTGCGGCGCGACGGGCGTCGAGCGCACGAGCTCCGCGAGCGTCGTGGCGACGTCGAGCGACGGCGGAAACATCGAGAGCCCCAGGCGCCTCCGCCACGCGCGCGACACCGTGGAGAGCTCCGCGAGGTGCCAGCGCACCACGGCGTCGAGCTGGCCTTCGCCCACATCGGCGGGGATCACCTGCACCTGAAGCGAGAGCCGCGCGCCCTCGATCACCGCGCGCACGCACGCCGTCGACGCGAGGCTCGCGAGGAGCTTCGAAAGCGGCGCGTGGTCTTCGAAGCGATCCACGTCGCCGAGGGGGCACTCGAACGCGAGCGCGAGGTGACCCGACCCGCAGCCCGTCACGCGCGCGTCGCAAGGAGCCTCGGCGCACTCGATGTGCACGCGGTCATCGTGGAGCGTGAGCGAGGTCGATGGGCACGCGCGTTCGAGCAACGCGGCCAGGTCCTCGAGCGAGAATCGAGAGCTTGTCACGACGACCTCCGTCGGGATGCTGCGCGCGGTCCGCCCCGCGCGTGGTTCAACACCCACTCTACCGGAGTCATCCCCCGTCAGGGAATAGCTCTATTGACGCAAGGAAATGAGCACAGCGCCGCGGCCCCCGAGGTCGTCGGGCGCGCTGGCGAAAGCGTCGATCTCGCCCGCGGCAGGCGCGACGCGGAGCGCCTCGACCACCGCATCGAGGAGCACCGACGCCCCATCAGGAGAGTTCTTCCCGTAGCCCGTGATCACGCACACACAGCGCAACCCCCGTGCACGGCGGGTGCGCACGAACTCGGCCACGCGGAGCTTCGCGGTCACGGGTTCGAGCCCGTGAAGATCGACGGTGTCATCGGGCGAGGCGAAGCGTTCGAGCGCTTCGAGCGCGAACTCGCGGCCGCGGTGGGCGCCCCGTACGCGCCCGTCGTCGCTCCACTTCGCGGGGATCTCGGGTCCACCCTCGGCGCGCTTCTGCCGCTCTCGCACCTCGGGCGACGCGCGCTTCGCAGGCGCGACCTCGGGGGCCCTTGCAGGCACGCGTCCACCCTGCGCGCGGTCGAGCGGAACCACGCCCGACATGGCCACTTCGAAGAGCCGCTGATCGAGATCCGCGGGGCGCCACACCTCGACGCTCGACCCCTTGGGCCTCGCGGGCGCGGGGTTCTGCGCGGGCGCGGAGCGCTTCGGGGTCTCACGGATTCCCTTCGCCTTGGCGGCCTCCTGCTTCGCCTTCTCGTCGGCGGCGGCGCGCTCCTCCTCGTCGGTGAGCTTCTTCTTGAGCTCCTTGAGGTCGCGCTTGAAGGGGTTGCTCGCGAGGGGCTCGCGGGGGTTCTTGCCGCTCATCGCGCAGCCTCATTTCGCCGCGCGCGCACGGCGGCGAGGGCCGCGAGGAGCCCCGCGAGCGTGCCGTCTTCGTAGTGAAAATCGCGGTCGTCGAGCTCTCGAAAGTCATGCGCGTTGCGCAGGTCTTCGGCCGTGAGGTCTCCGCGGAGCCTTCGGGCGAGCGAGAGCACGCGCGCCTCCTGCTGGTGCGAGAGGGCCTCGAGCGTGCGATCGATGTCGTTCCAGACGTCGTCTGCGGTTCGTTCGGTGGTCATGTGGAATGCGTTCGTTGGGGGAGATGCGAGGGTGCGCGTCAGCGCCGCGCGGCGTGTTGAAAGAGCGCGGGCGCGTCGGCCTCGGTGACCGTGACGTAGTGCTCGTTCTGAGGATACACCGCGACGGAGCACCCCGACGCCGGGCAGTGACCGAGGCACCCCGTGGAGGTGACCCACACGCGCGTGGCCTCTCCGCTCGTGAGCGCCGCGCGCTTGAGCGCCGCGAACACGGCGGGACCGCTCGCGCCGCAGCCCGATCGCAGCGGGTCGTTGGGGCCGCGCGCGTTGGTGCACACGAAGAGTTGAACCGCGGGGCGAAACGATGCGGGCGTCACGGTCTCCTCGCTGCGGTGAGCTCTGCGTTCACGGAGGCGCGCCACACGACGGGCACCTCCGTCGCGGCGCGTGTGAGCGCGGGAACGGCCTCGCGGCGTCGCCCGAGGAGCGAGAGCGACACGCCCGTAGCGGCGAGCGATTCGCCCTGGATCACGGCGCCGTCGGGCATCTCCGCGTCGTCGCCGTCGGTGGGGCGCAGCGTGTCTCGCAACGGCTCCACGAGGAGGCGCGCTTCATCGACGCGTCCCTGGCGCGTGAGCGCGAGCGCGAGCATCGCGCGGAGCGCGGGCGACGCGGGAACCATCGACGCGAAGGCGCGCAGCGTGAGCTCGGCGTCGCGCAGTCCGTCGGGGCCGCGGGCCATCGACCAGCGCGCCACTTCGAGCGCGAGCGACTCGCGGTGCGTGATCGACTGCGGCGCGGGCGGAGGCATCCTCGCGAGGGCCCGCGCGCCGAGCGACGAGGCTTCGGTGAAGTCTCCAGCGCGCGCGGCGAGGTAGGCCGCGGTGAGGGCCACGTCGGGGTCGTCGAGCACGTCGCGCTCAGGCGAGAGCGACCGCGCATGACGGAGCGCGTCGCGGGCGTCATCGTCGCGCGAGAGGAGGCGCAGCACGACGGCGCGCGCGGCGAGCGCGGCGGGCGTGCGAGGCCCCGCGGTGAGCGCGGTGAGCGAGGCGCGGAGCTCGTTGGTCGCCGTGGCGCGCCACGCGCTGAGTCGATCCCAGCGGAAGCGCGCGATGGGGTCTGCGGAGACCTCTTCGCGCGGGGCCACGGGCCAGTCGAAGGCGTACGCGCGAGCGGGCGCGACGAGGAGCGTGAGCGCGAGCGCGGCGGCGTGAGCGACGTGCATCGGTGCCCGCGACGATACCGCGGAACGGAGCGCCGGGCGCCGCTCCGTATTGGACCCGGCGACGACCGACGGAATAGAGTCCCCCACCGACCCGATGAGCTACCTCGTCCTCGCGCGCAAGTGGCGGCCCAAGACCTTCTCTGACCTCGTGGGGCAGGAGCACGTCGCGCAGACGCTCCGCAACGCGATCACGCAGGGTCGCATCGCGCACGCGTTCCTCTTCACGGGGGCGCGCGGCGTGGGCAAGACGACGATCGCGCGCATCATGGCGCGGTCGCTCAACTGCCTGAACCGCAGCGACGCGTCGCCCGATCCGTGCCTCGCCTGCGCGGCCTGCGAAGAGATCGCCGTGGGCACCGACCCCGACGTGCAGGAGATCGACGGCGCGTCGAACAACGGCGTCGACGACGTGCGCAAGCTGCAGGAGACGCTGCCCTACCGCCCGCAGCGCGACCGCTACAAGGTCGTCATCATCGACGAGGTCCACATGCTCTCGGCGGGCGCGTGGAACGCCCTCCTCAAGACCCTCGAAGAGCCTCCTCCGCACGTGAAGTTCATCTTCGCGACGACGGAGGTCCACAAGGTCTTGCCGACGATCCTCTCGCGCGTGCAGCGCTACGACTTCAGGCTCATCCCGACGGCGAAGATCCGCGAGCGCGTGGCGCACATCCTCAAGGCCGAGGGCTTTCGCTTCGATGAAGCCTCCGTGGCGCTCGTGGCGCGTGAGGCCGCGGGCTCGCTGCGCGACGCGCTCTCGCTGCTCGATCAGGTGATCGCGGGCGTGCAGGGCGAGCTCACGGGCGCCGCGGCGGCGAAGCTCCTCGGCGTCGCCGATCGCAAGGTGCTCTACGACCTCTCGCGGGCGATGCTCGGCGGCGACGCGGCCACGGCGCTCCGCACGCTCGACGCGATCGCCACCGAGGGATACGACCTCCCCAACGTGGCCAAGGGTCTGCTCTCGGTGCTGCGCGACCTCGTCGTGGCACGCGCGGTGAGCGACCCGACGGACCTCCTCGACCTCGCTGACGAGGAGCGCGCCGAGGTGCTCGCCATCGCGAAGTCTGCCGATCCGATCGATCTCGAGCGCCTCTTCGTCGCGTGGTCGAAGACCACCGAAGACGTCGCTCGCGCGCGCGAACCGCGCTGGGTCATGGAGATGGCCGCCGTGCGCCTCGCGCATCGCCCGGTGCTGCTCCCTGTCGATGAGCTGATGAACCGCCTCGTCGACCTCGAGCGTCGGCTCTCGTCGGGCTCGCCTCCGCCCACGGGTGGAAGCACGCCGAGACCTGGCGGTCAGGCGCCTCCGCCCGCGCGTCCTCCGAGCACGCAGGGCGCGTCGCCGTCGCCCGCACCGTCCGCGAGCGCGACGACGGCAGCGCCGCCCGGTCCGCCGCAGAAGTTCTCCGCGCCGCGCATCCCCGACGGTGGAATTCCCCGCGCGCAGGCGGAGGTCCCGGTGACGCCCGTCGCGCGCTCGTCGGCGGCGCCCGCGGTGATGACGCAGCCCGTGTCATGGATCGACCAGCAGCGCGCGAAGAACCCCGAGCGGAGCGCGCAGCCGCTGACGAAGCCCATCGAGCCGATGGCGCCTCCGGCTCCTACGGAACCCACCGTCGACACGTCGATGGCCCCGTCGGTGATGCCCGCGTGGAAGGCCGTCGTGGCCGCCGTCGAGGGGAGCCTCGTTCCGGTGTTGAAGGGCGCGGTTCCGCTGGCGGTGAGCGCGTCGGTGGTGCGCATCACGATCGACGAGCGAGACAGCTTCTTCCGCCGCAAGCTCGCGACGCAGGAGTCGCAGGACGTGATCGCCGAAGCCGCGTCACGGATCTACGGCGTGCGCCCCGCGGTGGAGCTCGTGCAGGGGATTCTCCCGGAGGGCTCGCTCAGCATCGCGCGCCTCGAAGAGAACATCCGCAACGAGGAGCGCCGCGTGAAGGAAGAGTCGCTGCGCGCGCACCCGCTGGTGACCGCGGTGTGCGAGGTGCTGGGCGGAGAGATCCAGCGCGTGCGCCTCGAGGGCGACCCCGTCTGAGCGGAGAGGCGTAGTGCGGCTCGGTGCGAGGGCCGCGCGAGTCGGAGAGAGCACCGTGCGGGTCGGTGGGTCGGATGGAGCGCCTCCCAGGCGGATTCTTTACGCGCGACGCTTCGAAACGAAAAGCTGACCGGCGAGCGTGAGCGCGCGGACGTGCGCACCTTCGCACGTCAGCGCGGCGGCTCTCCCGGCGCGGTCGTGAGCGCGTCCATCGCCCGCGTCGCGGCGCGCCGCCACGCACAGTAGCGCGCGTCGGCGACGTGTTCGCCGAGCAGCCGTCGGTACAACATCATCGCGCCACGCGAAGCCCCCGCGGATTGGAGCACACCCGCCGCGCAAGCCATCGCGTCGACGTCGCTCGGCGCTTCGACGCCGCTCACACGTCGATCGGGCTGCGCGCCCCACAGCGCCACCTCACGCTCGACGCGCGCGGCGGCGACCAGCCATGCGATGTCGGGCGCATCGGGGTGCGCCGCCGCCCACGCGAGAACCTCCTCGAAGCGCCGGAGCGCGCCCGCGGCGTCGCCTTGATACAGCCGCGTCCACGCGAGCCGGTAGAGCGCCAGGGCGCGCACCCGGTTGTCGGTCGTCGCCGGGAGCCGCACGCGCTCGTAGAACTCCGCCGCCGCGGGCCACATCGACTGCTCGAAGTAGTGCTCCGCGAAGACGAGAAACGCGTGCGGGACGTACACCGAGTTGGGGAACCGCTGGATGAGCACCCGATAGACGCGCAGCGCCTCGTCGTGACGTTGCTGCGCGCCGAGCGCCCACCCCAGCCTGAAGAGCAGGAGGTCCATCATCGACGCGGTCGGCGCGAGAGAGACGGCCCCCCGCACCATGCGGATGAGCGCCTCGCGGTGTTGCCCCGCCTCGCTGCGCAGCGCATCGCGTCGTTGCGTATCGGTCGTTTCGCGCGCCTCCTCCTCGGAGGCGAACGCGAGGTCGTCGAGGTCTTCGACGGCGCGCGCGACATCTCGGGCGTAGCGCTCCGGGTCTCGCGGAACACCCGTACTGTCGAGGCTCGAGGGCGTCTGGCGCTCCCGCACGATCGACTCGCGGCTCCTGCGCGTCTCCGAGCGCCGCGCGAGCAGCCACGACGGCGCGTGATAGCTTGGTCCCTCGTTCGAACGGGGGGCGTCATTCGCGCTCGTCTCTCCCTCGCAGCGCGCCGCGCCGCAGCCCATCGGGGCGGAGCACACGCAGCGCGCGGCGGCGACATTCCACGCCTCACCCGCCGCGCAGCAGTGCCCGGCATCGACGTGATAGGGCGCGACGCACGGAGGGACGGATCGACGACGCGCAAGCGCCCGCGCAGGGCAGCACCCGTCGCCGCTGAGGCGGACTTCTAACGCGCACTGCGTCGGGCAAGGCGGGCGACGTGTCACCTGCGCGCTCGCAGGAGACGCTGCCATGAGCGCGCCGCACACGACGGACGCGAGGCGTTGCGATCGGAGCACGAGAGGCACCTCCGCGCGGGATCGTAACACCGCACGAGCGCTCCACGGTTTGAGAGGCGCGTCGCGAAGACGCCCGCAGCGCGCCCCTTCTGAACGCTTCAGTCGAACAGGTGCGCGAGGTCCGGGACGACGCTGCGCGTGAGCGCACAGCGATCGGCTCACCCGCGCTCGGCGCGTGATCGCTCGACGTGACGCATCTGATCTTCGAGCGTGGCGTCGATGGAGAGCCCCGGCGTCGCCGCCCCGCGCATCCGCTGCCGTCGGAGGTACAGCCGCCCCCCGCAGGCGGCGCAGCGCAGCACGCGCACCGAGCCCTTCGCGCGGTCGACGTCGCCGACGCGGTGCAACCACGGACTCTCGTGCGCGCACTCGCGCAGCGATGGGTGCTTCATCGAGAGCGCATGGAGCGCGTCGCCATCGCGCGCAGCGAAGGCCGCGCGCACGGCGGCGTCGAGAGCGAGGTCGTCCACGCGTTGAGGATGCCACAGAGATCCACGCGCGCGGTCGCTGCGAAGCCCTGCCTGATGCTCCGGGCGATGCCGCCGGTCGCATCGGCTCATCGCATGCGCGCGATGACCTCGTCGTAGTCCCACGCGCCGATGGAGGTCTCGATCTCTTCGTCTGTCACCCGCCGATCGGGTTCGCACGGGCTGTTGGGGGTGCGGCTCCACTCGATGATCCCGTCGGGGCCGCCGCGCAGCCCCCACCAGCCGTCTTGATTGCGCACCGTGAACTCTGCGCCGGCGCGCAAGCGCGACATGACCTCCGCGAACTGCTCCCGCGACATGGGACCTCCGTCTCGGCGTCGAGAGTACCCCCAGCGGTCGGCGCCTGGTTCGCTTCCTCAGGGCACTCCGCGCGACGACCTGGTGGTTCGCGCCCGATCCGTCGCGGAGCCTTCGCTACACGCAGTTTCCGTTGAGGCAGTCTTCGCCGGGGGCGCAGCGCACGCCGCAGGCGCCGCAGTGGTTGGCGTTGCTCGTGTAGTCGACGCACTGCGAGTCGCACTCCGAGAGCCCCATCGGGCACATGCACTCGCTCTCGGAGCAGAGCCTCGGCCGCGCGCACGCGTTGTCGCAGCGCCCGCAGTGGTTGGTGTCGGAGCGCGTGTCGGAGCAGAAGCCGCCGCAGTCGACGAGGCCCGCGGGGCAGAGGCACTGGCCGCCCTCGCAGCGCTGGTCGTTGCGGCACGCGCGGCCGCACGCGCCGCAGTGGCTGATGTTGGTGGCGACGTTCACGCAGCTCCCGTTGCACGCGACGCGCACGCCGCTGCACACGGCCACGCAGCGCCCGAGATCGCACACGAGCCCGCCGTCGCACGCGCGACCGCACGCGCCGCAGTTGCTCGGGTCGCTCTGCGTGTCGACGCACACGCTCCCGCAGGCGACGCGATCGAACGTGCAGAGGGGCACGGGGCTCGTCTGCGTCTGGCCGTCGGCCGCGGGCGCGTCGTCGGTGGGAAAGATGACCGGCGCGTCGACGGTGCTGCTCACATCACGCGCAGCGTCGCGGTCAGAGGCGTCGGACGTGTCCGCGATCGGGACGTCGTCGAGGGGGCCGAGGATGGCGCGCGTCCCGCAGCCCGAGAGGGCGGCGCAGAGGAGCCAGACAGAGAGCACGGAGGGCTTCATGATCGGGGCCTCGGAGGTGCGGGGCGACGGTGACGCCTCACGGGCACGCCGCCTCGACGCAGCGAGGGAGGTCCCTCCGCGGGCGGCATGGGGTCGATGATGTGGAGCTCGACGCGGCGGTTCTGCTCGCTCGCGGCGCGCGAGCGGCTGTTCTCGATGGGGCGCGTCGAGCCGTAGCCGAACGACTCGAGGCGGCTCGCGGCGACGCCGTGCTCGACGAGCCAGCGCTCCACGAAGGCCGCGCGATACCGCGAGAGGTCGATGTTGTACTCGGGGATGCCGAGGAGGTCGGTGTGTCCCTCGATGCGGACGCGGCGGATGCGCGGCGTGAGGATCAGCGCGTCGCGGATCGCTTCGAGCACCGGGATGCTCTGCGGCAGCACGTTCGCGCGACGGAACGCGAAGTACACCGGCGCGAGGAGGTGGATCTCTCGCTCGTCGACGGAGACGAGCCCCGGACACCCGTTGCGGGCCGGGTCGGTCGAGGGGCCTCCCGGCTCGTCGGGGCACGCGTCGCTCGTGTCCGCGATCGTGTCGCTGTCGCGGTCGGGCGCGGGACACCCGATGCGCAACGGGTCGGGGACGAGCCCCATCGGCACAGTGGGACAGACGTCGTCGACGTCGTAGACCGTGTCGCCGTCGCTGTCGCTGTCGGGGCAGCCGGGGCGCCTGCGGTCGGGGTGTGTTCCCTGCGGGGTCGTGGGGCAGAAGTCGTCGGCGTCGAGCACGCCGTCGCGGTCGATGTCGCCCATCGGGCACCCGCGACGGAGGGGATCGGGACGCGGTCCGTGCGGAACGTCGGGGCACACGTCGCTCGGATCGATGACCCCGTCGTGGTCGCGGTCACCGGGCAGCACGGCCTCGGGCTCGGGCGCGCGGAAGCTCACGATGAGCCCTACGGAGAAGAGCGTCGCGTCGCTGGGGTGATCGCTCTGCGAGTCGGCGAAGACCTGCACGTAGCGGGCGTGGGGTCCCACCGCGAGGGAGGGCGCGATGGGAAAGGTCGCGCCCACGCCCACGTCGACGGCGAAGCGGGTGAGCTCGCCGGTGCGCGCGACCGCGACGTCGCCGTCGAAGAAGAGGCGCGTGCGGGCGCCGACGCGAGGCTCCACGCGCACGCCGGCGCTGAACATATAGAGCTGCCCTGCGTCGAGCGGCGCCGCGGGGAACCACCAGCTCCCGACGCCGAGCTGCACGGCCACCGGATCGATCACGGTCACGGCGCCGCGGACGTTGCCGCTGAGCACCAGCCCGTAGCCCATGTCGTTGCGCTGGTAGTCGGCGATCATGCTCCCGGCGGCGATTTCCGCGTGCAGCGCGAGCCGCCGGGTGACCTGTCCGTACGCGGTGGGGAGCCGCGCGCCCATGATCGCGAGCGCCGAGATGAGAGCCGCGGCGCAGGAAGCATTGCGTTTCATGACTTCGCTCTGAGCTCTTCAACGGCGGGAAAGCCGAAGAAGACAAGCGAGGCCCACGGCGGAAACGACGTCTGGCGCAGAGTTTCGACGCGATCGACGCCGCGGAGCGCGCGCCGCGAGGATCATTGAACGCCATGAAACAAGGCATTTGCGCGCAGATTGCGTCTCAGCCTTCGTCTCTGAGGCGCAGGCGCTCCGTCTGCGTCGCGCTACGTGCGCGCTCGCACCACGGCGGGGACGCCGCCCTTGGGGCGCAGCGTGGCGAAGTCGTCTTCGCGGATGGT
Source organism: Myxococcota bacterium (assembly GCA_052035985.1). Taxonomy (GTDB): domain Bacteria; phylum Myxococcota_A; class Polyangia; order Polyangiales; genus CAISKJ01. Next base: position 16,356 of record JBPOHC010000036.1, read on the forward strand.
GCGGCTCGCGTCGATCTCGAAGTTCCATCGACGGAGCAGCGTGGCGAGCACGATGGGGCCCTCCATCATGGCGAAGTGCATCCCGATGCAGAAGCGCGGGCCTGCGCTGAAGGGGATGTACGAGGTCTTGTGCCGCAGGGCCTCTCGCTCGGGGAGCCAGCGGTCGGGATCGAAGCGGTCGGGGCTCTCGTACGCCTCGGCGCGGTAGTGCTGCGCGTAGATGCTCACGAAGACCAGCGAGCGCGGGGGGAGCGTGGTGCCCGCGATCTCGACCTCTTCGAGCGTGCGCCGCGGCACCATCATGATCGGCGGATAGAGCCGCATCGACTCGCGGAACACGCGGGTGCAGTACGCGAGGCGCTCGGGCTCCCACGCGGTGATGGGCTGGTCTCCGAACGCGTCGGCCTCGGCGCGCGCGCGGGCCAGCGCCTCGGGGTCGCGCGCGAGGAGGTAGAACGACCACGCGAGGGCCGTCGCGGTGGTCTCGTGTCCGGCGACGAAGAGCGTCACGGCCTCGTCGCGCACCTGCTTGTCGCTCATCGTGGCGCCGCCGCTCTCGGGGTCCTTCGCGGTGAGCAGGCGCGTGAGGAGGTCGTCGCGCGAGAGGCCCTGACGCCGACGGTCGTCGATCATCTGCTGGATGCGCTCGTCGAGGAGCTTCACCGCCGCCTGGAGCTTCGGGTCGCGAATCCCCGGCAGGAGGAAGGGCGACGACACCCGCTGGTGCGCGCGCCGGAGCCAGTCTTGAACCGCGCCGCGCGTGTGCTCCGAGAGCGTCGCCGTGGCGTCGAGCATGAGCACGTGCGCCACGAGCGCGGGGCTCGCGAGGTTGGCGTTCACCCACGAGAGGCACGTGGTGAGCGCGGAGCCGAGGGCGTCGGCCTCGTCGAAGGTGTCGACGTCGAAGAGGGCCTTGCCCACGACCGACATGGCGATGCGCGTGGTCTCGTGGGCGACGTCGATGGGCTTTCCATCGGTCATCGCGTCGGCGGCGCGCTCGGCCACCAGGCGCATGGTCTCGGCGTACTGGTGCAGCGCACCGGGGTGAAAGAGCGGCGCCATGAGCTTGCGCTGGCTGCGCCAGAGGGCGCCCTCGCTCGTGAAGAGCCCCTGCCCCGCGAGGTCGTTGAGGAGCACGCGGATGCCCGGAGACTTTTCGAAGCTCTTGGCCTTCGTGACGAGCACGTCGTGTGCGGCCTCGGGCGTACACGGGAAGCACACCGGCAGGTGCAGGATGCGCCCCCGCACCAGCGGCGCGCTCTGCATGGAGAGCTTTCGCTGAAACGCGAGGCGCTCCTGCGTCGAGAGGCCGAAGCTCCCGATGAGGTCGACGTCGGGCATGCGAGGCAGGTCTTCGAGGGTGGTCATGACGGCGCGCGGATCATACGCGAAAGCGAATCAGCGAAGGCGCACGCAGCGAAAGCCCATCGTGTTCTCGACGTAGGTGCGCCCCGCGCCGAAGCCCGCGCGCGCGGCGCTCCGCACGACGGGTTCGCGGCTGCCGTTGTTGCCCCCGCGCTTGACGTAGAGGAACGCGCCCGTCGTCGTGCACAGCGGATCGCTGTCCGAGAAGACGCCCATCGCGGGGTTGTTCCAGCAGTCGCCGCTGTAGGAGCCCGCGGCGTCGGCGACGAGCTCGTCGACGTTGCCCGCCATGTCGTAGAGCCCGAGCCACCCGGGCTGCGTGCCGACGCCGTTCATGCCCGTCCCGACGGGGCGCGTGGCGCGGGGATAGCCCACGTCGCAGCCGTTGAAGTTCGCGTCGTTGCAGTCGGGCGCGCGGTCTCCCCAGGGGTATCGCCGCCCCGCGCGGATCACGTTGCGCGAGTCATCGCGGAGGGGTCGGTAGCGCGCGGCGAACTCCCACTCGGCCTCCGTGGGGAGGCGGCCGCCGTCCCACACGCAGAAGGCCATCGCGGTGTACCAGTCGACGCAGTTGATCGGGTTCGACTCCCACATCCCCGGCGACGCGGTCCAGTTGCAGAGTCCGCCGCGCTCGTCGCTCTCGGTGAGCGGGAGGGTCGTCGTCCACGCGCCGCTCTCGGGTCGCAGCGCCACGCGCCGGGGGAACATCACCGCGCTCGCGGGCGGCGCGGGCATCCCCGCGGCCACGAAGCGCCTGAAGCGCGCGACGGTGACCTCGTACGCGTCGATGCGATAGGCCGACACGGTGATGTCCGGGTGCACGGGCGTCGAGCTGGTCATGTCGCGCTCGGGAGAGTCCTCGCCGAGCGTCATCGATCCGCCCGCGATGCGCTCCTCGCGGCAGTGCGTGAGCGCGTCGTCCGTGGCGCCGTCGCAGCTCTGCGCGCAGCAGCCCTCGTCGGTCACGCCGTCGCAGTCGTTGTCGAGCCCGTCGCCGCAGCGCTCCATCGCGTCGTCGAGCACGCGCGGGCACATCGGAACGGTCGTCGGCGCAGCGCCCGAAGCGCGCGGACGACACACGGCGACGCTCCCATCGGAGACGCCACCGTCGGTCGATGGAGGCGTCGCGAGGGCGGGGCGCTCGACGGACACGCAGCGCCCCCCCTCGCCGCATGTGAGCCCGAGCGAGGCGCAGTCTGCGCGAATGGACTCGGTGCGACACGCGTCGGCCAGCGGGACGTCGAGGTAGAGCACCGCGTTGCGTTGAAAGCGCGTGACGACGCGGTGGGTGAAGTCTCCGCGCCCCGGGTCTCCGACGTCGGCGAAGACCTGCACCTCGAGGGGGCGCGCGTCGTCGGGGTCGGCTGCGATGATGGCGAGCTGACCGGGCAGCGCGTAGCGCGAGAGCTCGTAGGTGTTGCGCGCGAGCACGGTCGTCGCGCCGACGCGACGCGCCTCGATGCGAACGGAGCGCAGCGCGCGCTTGAGCTCGGCGTCGGCGCGCACCACCACGATCACCTCGGCGACGGGCGACGCGCACGCGCAGAGGCACAGCGCGCCGACGAGCGAGATCGCGCGTCGGGCGCTACTCACGGATCGTCCCCCAGGTGCCATCTCGAAGCGCGGGGACGTCCTCTCGCGTCGCGATCACCACGCCCGCGATCACGGCCCCCACGACGACGACACTCCCCGCGATGACCGTCGGGAGCACCCACCCGGGCAGTCCTCGTCGCACCATCGTGATCATCAGTCGCACGGTGGAGCCCGGCGTCACGGTGACGGTCCGCTGCACCGGCACGTAGCCCTCTGCGCGCAGCGCGACGGTGTGCTCTCCGATCGGGAGTTCTCGCTCGACGCGGCCCATCCCCACGCGCGCGCCGTCGACGTCGATGAGCACCGAGGCCCCCGACGCGTCGACCTGGAGCCTCCCCTCTCGCACGGGTTCGAGCGCAACCTCCATGGGCGGGCTCGAACCGGGCGTCGCCGTGATCGTGTCACGCCGCGTGCGGTGGAGCGGCGCGCTCCATTCGAGCACATGCACGCCGGGGTCGAGTTCGAGGGAGTCGGGCGCCGTGACGGGCGCTCTCCCATCGACGCTCAGGGTGGCGCCTGCGGGACGCACCGTGATCGAGAGGTGCACGATGGCGCGCAGGAGGTCGTCTCGCTCCACGCGGATCGCGGCGAGGCGCTCGGCGTCGACGCCCTCACCGGGCGCTTGCAGGTAGCGGTCGAAGAGCCCGATCGCGTCGCGGTAACGCCCGAGGCCGCGGTAGGCGAGCGCGAGGTTGTAGAGCGCGATGGGCACGGGGCGCAGCGCGTACGAGCGCTCCAGCGAGAGGGCGGCCTCTTGAAACCGCTGCGCTTCGAGCGACGCGACGCCCTGCTCGTACGCGGCGCGGGCCTCGTTGGCGGAGGGAGGTGTCTGCGCGCCGACGCTCGCGCCGTAGAGGAGCAGCGCAGCGGTCAGGGCGCAGACGCATCGGGCGTGACGGGCGACCATTCCGCGGACGAAGATACTCTCACCGCGCCCGCGGTTGTTCGGAGATGTGACGCGCGAAGGACGCGCTCAGCGCCATCCGTGGCGGCGTCCCTGCCCCCACGCCTGCGCCACCACGGGGGCGCGGAACTGCTCGTCGATGCGCTCGAGGCGCGCGGTCATCCGGTCGAGGCGCATCTGCTCCATCGGCGCGATGAAGCCGTCCTGCGCGGCCTGCGCGAGCGACGCCTCGAGCTGCGCGCGCTCCGTCGCGAACGCGTTGAGCGCCTGCGGGTTCACCGCGCCGCGCGCCACGCTCACGCGGAGCTGCTGATCGGCCTGCGCGAGCCGCATGCGGAGCGCGTTGACGAAGACCATCGCAGCGCGACGATCGCCGCGCCCCTGACCGTACGCGGGCTGACCGTACGCGGGCCGACCGTACGCGGGCTGGCCGTACGCGGGCTGGCCGTACACGGGCTGCGCGACCACGACGGGCGCGGGCTGCGCGACGGGCTGCACGACGACCGTCGCGGGCTGCGTGTAGCCGGGCTGGCCGTACACGGGGCGACCGTAGCCGGGGCGGCCGTACGAGGGGCGCGTGTAGACCGCCTGCGCCACAGGCGAGGCCGTCGGATACACCGCCTGACCGACCACGGGCTGCGCGACGGGGAGACCTCCCTGAGCGCACGGGACGGGGTCCGCGAAGGCAGGCACCGAGACGAGAGCGCCGAGCGCGAGCGAGAGGGCGGCGATGCGGGTGTTCATCGTGGAGGCTCCTTCTTGGGCCGCGGAGAAGCAGCGGCTGACGACGCTCATCTCAACCTGTGTGCCACGCGAAAACACCTGTGATTCAAGGCCCCCGCGCGGGTGCCTCGCGCCGCGCGTCGTCGTCGACGGCGACACGTGTCGCGATCCGTGACGTCGCCGCCTCACGCGCGCGACGCGAGATCCTGAGAGAATGCGTCGCCCTCACGGGTGGCACGCGCGTCGCTACGAGCCGCTGCGACCTTCACGAAAGGAAACCGCTGCCATGAACCTCCGCACGAACGCTCGCACGCTCCTCCTCGGCACCGTGGCCTCGCTCGCGCTCGTCGTGGGCTGCGGCGGCGCAGACACCGGCGCCTCCGCGGGCTCGTCGCTCACCGTCGCGAACGCACCGCAGGCCGAAGCCGGCGCACGCTTCCGTCACGCCCCCGACCCCGCGCGCATGATCCAGCGCTTCGACGCGAACCACGACGGCGCGCTCCAGTTGACCGAACTGCCCGCGCCGATGCAGGCGCGCATCGGCGAGGCCGACACCAACCACGACGGCGTGCTCGCGGTCGACGAGATCACCGCGCACAGGGCCGCGCGCCGCGCCAACCACTTCGCGCGCATCGACGCCAACCACGACGGCGCCGTGACCGTCGACGAGGTGGGGCCCGATCGCTGGACGCACCTCAGCGCCGCCGACGCCGACCACGACAGCCGCGTGACGCAGGCCGAGTTCGAAACCGCATTCACCTCCGGCGTGCTGCGTCCGCGGCCGGGCGGCCCCGAAGGCCGCGAAGGTCACGGAGGCATGGGCCACGGCTGGATGGGTCCCGGCGGAATGGGTCCCGGCGGAATGGGTCCCGGCGGAATGGGCCCCGGCGGAATGGGCCGCGGTCACCACGCGCCGAACCCCGCGCGCATGATCCAGCGCTTCGACGCGAACGGTGATGGCGCGCTCCAGTTGACCGAACTGCCCGCGCCGATGCAGACGCGCATGAGCGACGCCGACGCCGACCACAACGGCGTCATCACCGAGGCAGAGCTCACCGCCGCGATCGCGCGGCACCGCGCGGAGCACCCCGAAGGCCCCGAGGGCCCCGAAGCGCCCGTCACGCCTGCTGCCCCGGGCGCGCCCGCCGCGCAGTGAAATCACGGCGTTCGTGACGCGTCTCTGAGACCTCACGTCAACGTCACCCCGACGGTGTTACCGTCGCCTCACGGATGTCGCGACGCCCCACCGCTCTCCCTCCCGCCATCACGCCGTTCGCGCTCGCGACGCTCTGCGCGTGCTCCACGGGCGCGACGCGCTTCGCCTTCGTCGACGACGCCTCCGACGATGTCACCGCCGACGCCTCCGTCGACGCATCGCGCGACGTGGCCGGTGAGACCTCGGGCGACGCGTCTCCCGATGCGCCGCAGTACCCCGACATCACGCCCATCGAGCGCGACGTCCCTGTGGACATGGCTCTCGCGCCCGACGCGGCGTGCACGGCGGCGAGCGTCGGCGCGACGCTCACGCGGCTCCCCGTCGACATCATCTGGGAGGTCGACAACTCGGTGAGCATGTCGCCCGCGATCGACCAGGTGATCGCAGGGCTCAACAGCTTCGCCGCGCTCGTCGGAACGCGCGGACTCGACTACCGCGTCGTGATGCTCTCGCTCCGCAACGCGACGCGCAGGGTCACCGTCGCTGGCTCGGCGCGCTACGCGGTGTGCATCCCGAGGCCCCTCGCGGGCGACGACGCGTGCGGCAACGGCGAGCGCTTCTTCCACTCCAGCGTTGATGTGCGGAGCACGCAGCCGCTCGAGCAGCTCCTCGGCACGCTCGGTCAGACGCGCGGATACACCGCGGCGGAGCAGCGCGGCGGCGAGGCGTGGCGGTCGTTTCTGAGGCCCGACGCGACGAAGACCATCGTCGTGGTGACCGACGACCAGTCGCGGCTCTCGCCCGATGAGTTCGACAATTTTCGCGGCGGGACGAACCCCAACAACAGCGGCCTCTCGCTCCCTCCGGGCCTCCTCGACGCGTCGTGGGCGGGGCTCTTCACGGGCTACACCTTCAGCGCCATCTACGGCTGGGGATCAGAGACCGACGCGGGCGCCCGCTGCTCCTACTCCGACGGCTCGCAGCCTCCGAGCGCGGGCTCGGCGTACACCACGCTGGTCACCCGCACCCGCGGCGTGCGCGCGCGCATCTGCGACGGCGCCGCAGCGTGGACGCCCTTCTTCAACAGCGTCGCCACGGCGGTCGAGCGCGCGTCTCGCATCTCGTGCGACCTCTCGATCCCGACGCCGCCCGCGGGGCAGATCCTCGATCCGCAGCGCATCAACGTGGCGATCGTCGGCGCGTCGACGTCGCTGCGCCTCGGCAACATCCGTGGGGCCGACGCGTGCGGCGCGACGGGCGGCTGGTACTACGACAACCCGAGCTCGCCCACGCGCGTGATCCTCTGCCCCGCGTCGTGCGAGCGAGCGCAGGCCGAGGTGCGCTCGGGGAGCGCCGAGGTGCAGGTTCAGTTCGGCTGTCAGACCATCCCCGGGTGAGCGCGATGCGAGTGCTCATCACGGGCGGCACCGGGCTCCTCGGTCGCGCCCTCGTCGCGCAATCGCTCTCTCGCGCGTGGACGGTCACCGCGACGCACCTCACGCAGCCTCCGCGCGAAGCATCCGCGACATGGCAATCGCTCGACGCGCGCGGCCGTGAAGCTGTCTTCGCGTGCGTTCGAAGCGCGCGCCCCGACGCGGTGATCCACACGGCCTACGTGCAGCAGGGGCCCTCGCTGCGCGCGCTCACGACCGACGGCGCGCGCTACGTCGCAGAGGCCGCGCGCGACGCGGGCGCGAGGCTCGTCCACCTCTCGACCGACGTGGTCTTCGACGGGACCTCCGACCGCCCCTACACCGAAGACGACCCCGTCTCGCCCGCGCACGACTACGGACGCGCGAAGGCCGACGCCGAGCGCCTCGTGCTCGACGCGCACCCTGACGCCGCGGTGGTTCGCACGTCGCTGCTCTACACGCGATCGCCCGAGGATCACCAGGCGAGGCTCGCGCTCGGGCTCGCCGCGGGGCGCGCGAAGGGAGCCCTCTTCACCGACGAGATCCGAAACCCTGCGATGGTCGAGGATGTGGCCGAGTCGCTCCTCGAGCTCTGCGAGCGCTCGTTCGCGGGCGTTCTGCACCTCGCGGGGCGCGAGGCCGTGAGCCGCCACGCGTTCGGCGCGATGCTCGTGCGGTATCACGGCGGAGACCCGTCGAGGCTGCCCGGCGCGAGGAGCGCGGATCAGCCCGTCGCGCGTCCGCGCAACTGCGCGCTGTCGAGCGAGTATGCGATGAGGGTGCTGCGCGCGGTGCCGCGCGGAGTTTCAGAGACGCTCAGACGAACTTGAGCTTCGTCGCGGCGACGGCGGACATCTGGAGGAGCATCCATCCGTGGCGGAAGCGCGAGATGTTGGTCTCGCCGTAGGTGCGGTCGCGGTAGCGGATCGGGATCTCGAGGATCTTCAGGTTGAGCTTCGCCGCGCCGAAGATGAGGTCGAAGTCGCCGAAGGGATCGAAGTCGCCGAAGTAGGCGCGGTTGTCGGAGATGCGCTTCCAGTCGCGCGACCAGACCACCTTGGTGCCGCAGAGCGTGTCTTTGAGGGGCTGGTTCAGCAGGAAGGTGAACAGCTTCGAGAACCCGATGTTGCCGAGCTTGTTGAGGAAGCGCATCGCCTCGCGCTCCATCGGGTAGACGAGCCGCGTGCCGTGCACGTAGTCGGTCTTGCCCTGCACCATCACGTCGTAGAACTTGGGGAGTTCCTCGGGAGGCACCGTGAGGTCCGCGTCGAGGATCATCAGGAGGTCGCCCGTCGCGTGCCCGAAGCCCACGCGCACGGCGTCGCCCTTCCCTTTGCCCGGCTGCGTGTAGAACGAGAGCTTGAGGGGGCCCTTGTAGTCGGCCATCTCGCGCTCGATGGCGGCGCGCGTGCCGTCTTTGCTGCCGCCCTCGACGAAGATGAGCTCGGTCTCGCGGCCCATCATCGGCGTGCGCGCGATGATGTTCGGCACGTTGCCCTCTTCGTTGCGCGCGGGCACCACCACCGAGACCTTCGGCGGAATCACCGCGGGCGCGCGCCCGCTCGCCCTGCGGCGCAGCACGTAGAGCCTGTAGACCGAGAAGCTCCGGAGCAGCGGCAGGGGCGCGAGGAAGCGGTTCACGAGGCCCGACACCAGGGGCACCGGCGCGGGCATGAGCATGCGGTCTTCGAACTTCACCACCTCGAGGTCGGCGAGGTCGAAGAGGTTCACGAGGTCTGACTCCGAGAGCCAGTTGTTCTCGGGCGTCGGGAACTTCAGCCCCAGGCGCTCGGCCACGCGCAGCGCGGGCTCCCAGAGGTAGTTGTAACAGGTGAGGTACACGCGCCCGCCGGGGGCGAGGTGCGCGCCGAGGTTCTCCAGCAGCATCTGGATGTCGGGCGTCGAGTGCACCATGCGGTCGCACACGATCGCGTCGTAGCGCTCGTCGGACTGGAAGGTCAGCGCGTCGCCCTCGAAGAGCGTGAGCGCGGGGTGCTCGCAGCGGGCGCGCTCCACCGCGACGGGGGAGCTGTCGAGCCCGTGGCGCACGGCGTTGGAGAGCGCCGCGAGGGTGTCTCCCCGCCCGCAGCCGACCTCGAGGACGCGCGCGTCGTGGGGGATCACCCGCTTGAGCGCCGAGGTCACGTCGCCGCGGAGGTGCCGCACGCCCGAGCCGAAGCGCGGGTTCTCTCGCGCGGCGCGGTCGAAGGTCGCCCTCCACGCGGAGTCATCGCGGACGGGGGGTACGGTGCGCTGAGAACGGTGGGGTTCGTGTCCGTTGAGGACTGCGTCTGGCTGCATGGTCGAGGGCGAGCGAAGTATCGCGAATCGACCGCGGCTTCAACACCGCCGAAGGCGTCGGGCGACGCTTCTTTTGCGCGTCTGCGCGCCGAATCGAGGTATACAGGTGTCCCTCTGCGCGACTGAGATCCCCTGAGATGTGCTCCGGGAGACGTTGACGCGCGGCCGACCCGCACACAGCCATGAAGCAGATCGACAAGCTCGTGGGGCACCTGATGCGCTTTCAGGCCGAGTGCCTGGTGGCCGTCTCGAACGCGCCCGTGGTGGTGCGGGTGTCGGGCTCCGAGCGCACTTCGAACCAGACCCTCGACCACGCCGCCATCGTCGCGATGGTGCAGGAGGTCGCCCCCGCGCAGAGCCTCACCGACGCGCGCGCCGGGCGCTCCACGCGGTTCATGTACGAGAGCCCGCAGGGGTCCGTGGCGGTCGACGTCTCGCCCTCGCAGAACACCTGGAAGCTCACGCTCTCGCCCGCGTCGCAGACGGCCACCGCGCGCTTCGGTCGCAGCGTCTCGTCGGGGGGAATCCCCAAGGTCGGGAGCGCGCCGCCGGGGCCGCCGTTGCCGGGCGCCGCGACGATCCCCGCGCCGGTGTTCCGTGAAGACTCTTCGGCGAGGGTGTCGGCGGTGCCCTCGCAGCCCATCGCGCCCGCGCAGATGCCGGCCATCACGGGCGGAGAGACCACGGGCATCGACCGGCTCCTCAGGGCGATGGCCGCGAAGGGCGCGAGCGACCTGCACCTCTCGACGGGCACCGTGCCCATGATGCGCCTCCACGGCGAGATGCAGCCCGTCGACGCGCAGCTCATGCCCCTCTCCGACACGGCGCTGCGCTCCATCGTGATGCCCATCGCGCCGGCGCGGAACCGCGAGGAGTTCTCGCGCCGCAACGACACCGACTTCGCCTACGAGATCGCGGGGCTCTCGCGCTTCCGCGTGAACCTCTTCATGGACCGCAACGGCCTCGGCGCCGTGCTCCGACGCATCCCCTTCGAGATCATCCCCGCGGAGAAGCTCGGCCTCTCGAACGAGGTGATGGAGCTCTGCAACCTTTCGAAGGGCCTCGTGCTCGTCACGGGCCCCACGGGCTCGGGCAAGAGCACCACCCTGGCCTCGATGGTCGACCGCGTGAACAGCACCCGCGACGACCACATCATCACCATCGAAGACCCCATCGAGTTCGTGCACAACGACAAGCGCTGCCTCATCAACCAGCGCGAGGTGCGGGTGCACACCGACAGCTTCCGCGCGGCGCTGAGAGCGGCCCTGCGAGAAGACCCCGACGTGGTGCTCGTGGGCGAGATGCGCGACCTCGAGACCATCGAGATCGCCATCGAGACGGCCGAGACGGGGCACCTCGTTTTTGGGACGCTCCACACGAACACCGCGCCGAGCACCGTCGACCGGCTCATCGACCAGTTCCCGGCGGACCGGCAGTCACAGATCCGCACGATGATCTCGGAATCGCTCCGCGGAGTCATCGCGCAGACGCTCTGCAAGAAGATCGGCGGCGGCAGGGTCGCGGCCTACGAGGTGCTCATCGGCACGCCCGCCGTGTCGAACCTCATCCGCGAGGGCAAGACCTACCAGCTCTACGGCACCATGCAGATGAGCGGGCGCGAGGGGATGATCACCCTCGGCGAGTCGCTCCTCGACCTCGTGCTGCGCAACCAGGTCGAGCCCCGCGAGGCTTATTACAAAGCCATCAACAAGACCGAGATCAGGACCCTCTTCACCAACGCGGGCGTCCCCCTCCCGGAGCTGTGAGGCAGCGCCATGGCGCAGATCGACCGATACATCCAGCACATGCTCCGCATCGACGCGCGGGCGCTCGTGCTCACGTCGAACGGCCCCGTGCTCGCGCGCCTCGCCTCGGGCGCTGAGAAGTCCTCGACGCAGACCGTCGAGCACGCGCTCCTCGTGGCCGCCGTGCAGGAGGCCGCGCCGCAGCAGAACCTCAACGAGATCCGGTCTTCGAAGCCCACGCGCTTCGCCTGGCCCGTCGAGTCTCCGTCGGTCTTCATCGACGTCGTCCCTACGCCCGGCGCGTGGCGCGTCACCATCACCCCGTGGGAGCCGCCGCGCCCGTCGGACTCTCCGCCCGCGGTCAGCCGCGTGAGCTCCATCCCCGGCGAGCGCGCCACCGACATCGGATCGCGCGCCACCGCGGCGCCCGCTCCGCCCGTCACGCACGTCCCCGCGCAGCCCTCGTTCGCGCAGCCCACCTTCGCGCAGCCCACCTTCGCGCAGCCCTCCTACGGATCGAGCTTCGACGAGGGGCAGCGCGTGAGCCTGCCGGGCCCGGCGCCCGCGGCTACGACACAGCCCGTCGCGATCGTCTCCGCGCCCGAGCCGAAGGGAGACACCACCGCGATCGATCGCCTCCTGCGCTTCATGAGCAACAAGGGCGCGAGCGACCTCCACATCTCGACGGCGCGCGTCCCGATGATGCGCCTGCACGGCGAGGTGAAGGTGCTCGCCCCCGAGCTCCCGGTGCTCACGGCCGAGGCGATGCGGGCGATGCTCGGGTCGATCATGCCGCCGCACTGCAAGCAGCAGTACGCCGACCGCAACGACACCGACTTCGCCTACGAGATCGCGGGCCTCGCGCGCTTCCGCGTCAACGCCTTCGTCGACCGCAAGGGGCCCTGCGGGGTCTTCCGTCGCATCCCGTCGGAGATCATCTCGGCCGAGACCCTCGGGCTCTCGAAGTCGATGCTCGAGCTCTGTGATCTGCCCAAGGGGCTCGTGCTCGTCACGGGCCCCACGGGCTCGGGCAAGAGCACCACGCTCGCCGCGATGATCGACAAGATCAACAACACGCGGCGCGACCACATCATCACGGTCGAAGACCCCATCGAGTTCGTGCACAAGAACAAGAAGTGTCTGGTGAATCAGCGCGAGGTCCGCGTGCACACCGACACGTTCAAAGACGCCCTCAGGGCCGCGCTGCGCGAAGATCCCGACGTGGTGCTCGTGGGCGAGATGCGCGACCTCGAGACCGTCGCGATGGCCATCGAGACGGCCGAGACGGGGCACCTCGTGTTCGGGACGCTCCACACGCGCACGGCCCCGAGCACCGTCGACCGGATCATCGATCAGTTCCCCGCGGAGCGGCAGGAGCAGATCCGCATGATGCTCTCGGACTCGCTCCGAGGGGTCATCTCGCAGACGCTCTGCAAGAAGATCGGCGGAGGACGCGCCGCCGCGCAGGAGGTCCTCATCGTCACGCCCGCCGTGTCGAACATGATCCGCGAGGGCAAGACCCACCAGCTCTACGGCGTCATGCAGACGGGCCGTCAGTACGGGATGCAGACCCTCAACGACGCGCTCTGCGACCTCGTGAAGGCAGGCAAGATCGACAGCCGCGAGGCGTGGTTCCGCGCGGTGCAGAAGGGCGAGATGCGCGCGACCATGCAGTCCGTGGGAATCCCCCTCCCGCCGGGCGTCGAGGCCCGGTAGACAGCGTCCGCGTGGGGCGCGTCAGCCCCCTTCTCGTCCTCGCGGGAGCGTGATAGGTGTTCCGCGCACCTACATTGTCGCTCCCGGCGACACCACAGAGGACGCTCCGATGGTTCGTATTCGCACGATCGCTCTGGTTTCCACGCTGGCGCTGATGGGTTGCATGGCCGACGCCGACTCGGTCGACGACATCGCGCACGGCGACGACCAGGCCGCGGGAGACAGCGTCTCGGTCGAGAACGCGGGCGCTATCGGCGTGCGCGTCCCCGCGTCGCTCGGCCTCGATCGCCGGGGGAAGTTCTACCTCACCTTCGACGACGGCCCCTCGGCGCAGTACACGCCGCGCGTCCTCGCGACGCTGCGCGCGCACCGCATCAGCGCGACGTTCTTCATCACCGGCGCCAACATCGCGGGCAACGAGTCGGTGATCCGCGACCTGCTCGCGCAGGGTCACAACATCGCCAACCACCAGTGGAGCCACGTCATCGCGACGCCCGCGCAGCTCCGCACGTGGGCGCCGCGCGAGGCCGACCTGCTCGACTCGATCACGGGCCGTCGGCTCCCGAGGCTCTTCCGCTACCCCTACGGATCAGGCACCGCGGAGAAGGAGACCGTCCTCCGGTCCTTCGGGTACTCCGACGGCGGCATCGGGTGGGACCTCGACACCCTCGACTGGTGCTTCGGCACCACCGGACGCTGCGACCGCGCGTCGGCCGCGTACCGCAGCAACTACGTCGAGTGGGTGGTCTCCGAGGCGCGCCGCATCGGCGGCGGCGTGGTGCTCATGCACGACATCCAGGGCGTCACCGCGCGCAACCTCGACACGATCATCACGCGCATGGAGGGCCTCGGATACACCTTCGGCAGCCTCCCCACCGCGGGGCGTACGCCCGGCGCGACGCCGACCCCGACGCCCACGCCGCTCCCCACGGGCTGCACGGTCAGCGCGACGAGCGCGAACGTCCGCAGCGCGCCCAACGGCACGGTGGTGACCATGATCCCGCAGAGCACCGCGGTGACCGTGCGCAGCGTCGACGGCGACTGGTACTCCGTGAGCTTCAACTATCAGGGCCGCGACTGGGGCACGACGGCGTCGCCGGTCTACATGCACCGCACCGTGCTCGCCTGCCGCTGAGTCCTCCCACAGCACGACTTCACGCGAGCGTGACGAGGGCCTCTGATGAGGTCTCGACGCGCCGCGCTCGCCACGCCCGCTCCGCGCGGATTCCGTAGCGTTCGAGGCCCGGGAGCACGGCGCCTTCGAGCGTCGTGTGGAACACCTCTCGCGCCCTCGCGGGGTCGGGCACGCCGAGCGCGCGCTCCTCGTCGGTGACGGTCCACGGGTGGGGTGAGGTCCCCGCGAGGCGCGACTCGATCACGGCGAGCGCGTGGCGGAGATACCGCTCGATCGACGCGCACACCTCGGGACGCTCCGCGAGCCACGGGCTCCACGCGTCGAGGTAGAGGAAGCCGAACTGTCCGTGCAGCACCTCGTCGGCGAGGAGCTGTCGCGTGACCGCGCGGAGGTACGGCGCCTCGATCGCGTCGAGGGCCTCGACGAAGCGCGCCACGGCGACCATTTCGGAGAGACATGTCGTGTAGATCACGTTGCGGAGCGCGCGCTCTTCGGGGCCGCAGCCCGGGTGACGCGCGAGGGGCGCGAGCTCGCGGCGGGCCACGCACGACGGCGTCTCACCGAGCGCGGCCACGACCTCGCCGCAGAGCGTGGCGTGACGTATCTCGTCCTGCGCCATGCGGAGCATCACGGCCTCGGCGTCGAAGGTCGCGCCGGCCTCCGAGAGCTGGAGCGCGAGCGCGGTGAAGACCGGAAACGACCCGTGCTCCGCGCTCATCCGCTCGATCCAGACGCTTCGAAGCGTCGAGAGGGCGCCGTCGCTGTAGGGGCGCGGGTCCCACGGCGGAGGCTCCTCGGCGGTGCGCGTGAGGGCCCGCGAGAGGAGCGCGTACTCCTTCGCGATGAGCGGCGACGAGGCGTCGAGCGAGAGGGTGCGCAGCGGTTCCATCTGCGGGCGATGGGAGCAGCGTCGGAGCGCGTCCGTCAATCTCCACGGCGGCCGTCGGATCGTCGTATGCTCGCGGCGCATGGAGACCCCTCACTACCTTCGTTTCGTGCGCGCGCTGACCCTCGTGGCGGGCGCTGGATGCTCAGACACCACCACCAGCACGCCCGACGCGGCGCCCGACGTGAGCGCCGACACGGTGATCTCCGCCGACGTGAGCGTCGACACGGTGACCACACCCGACGTGAGCCTCGACGTGAGCGCCGACGTCACGCGCGACGCCCAGAGCGACGCGGCCCTCGACGCGCAGCGCGACGTGAACACGGACGCGCCGGGCGACGTGGCCCTCGATGCGCCGGGCGACGTGAGCGCCGATGTCCCTCGCGACGTGTCTCCGATGAGCGACGCCGTGGCCGACGACGGCGGCACCCCTCCCGCGGACGGCGGCGGAGACGTGGTTGCCGACGCGAGCCCGTGCCCCGCGACCGCGCCGACCTCGGGCGCGCGCTGCGACACCGCGGGAACCTCGTGCCGCTATGACATGGCGGGCGGCGGCTTCACGTCGTGCACGTGCCTCGAGATGAGCGGCGTGAAGACCTGGAGCTGCGCCACCGCCGTCCCCGGTCCGCTGCCTCCGCCCGAGCTCCTCGCGTAGCCATCGCGGAGCCAGATGGAAGAGCCCTCGGAGCAACTGCGCACCCTCGTGGCGGTCGCCGCGATGGGGGCGCGCACCACCGCGCGTCGCGTCGCGGGTGTGAGCGTGCTCGCGGGCTGGCTCCTCTCCATCGCGCTGCTCGCGATCTCGTCTACGGCCGCGTCGCTCGTGTCCGTCGCCGCGATGCTGACGGCCCTCGGCGCGATGGTCGTGGGGCTCGTCCGCGCGCAGACCACCACGACGCGATGTGACATTCTCTGTCGTCGCGATGGCGTCACCATTCGCGACGACGAGAGGCTCATCGAGCTGCCGCGCGAGGCGCTCGCCGAGGGGATCGTGCGCTCGAGCGCGTTCTCGTGGCAGTTGCGACTCACCGCGCGCGACGGTCGGCGCTACGACATCGACACGCCCGACGAGGCCACGGCCCGCCGATGGCTCGCGGCGCTCGGCCTCGACGCGAGCGTCCGCGCCGCGCGGGTGACCACCAACCGACCGCTGATCCAGGGGGTCTTCGCGTACTTTCTGGGGGGCTTCTTCGCGTCGCCCATCATGGCCCTCACGATCCTGCTGACGACGCTCCTCTCGGGCGAGGAGCACGGCGGCGCGGGCATCGCGATCGCGTACCAGGCGACGCTGCCCGCGTACTGGTTCGCGGCGCGCTGGGTCGGCCTCGTCGACGTCACCGTCGGCGCCGACGGGATCTACGCGGGCCGCGGCTGGCTCCGCACGTTCATCCCGATCTACGGGGTTCACTCCGTCGACGTGCTCCGCTCGCAGGCCGAGACCCTCGCGCTGCGCCTGCACTCGGGCGAGGTGAAGACGTACCGCTTCGAAACCGCGGGAGACGCGAACGCCGTGGCGCAGCGCATCCGTGACGTCCAGGCGCTGCACCTCTCGGGGCTCCCCGACGCGCTTCAACGCGCGCTCTCGGCGCAGACAGAGGACACCCCCGAGGCGTGGCGCAGCGTCTTCGTCGACGCGGTGCGAGGCGGCACCTACCGCGACGTCGCGCTCGCCCTCGACGACGTCGCCAGGGTGCTCTCGGCTCCGATGGTGCGGCCCGCGCAACGGCTCGGCGCCGCGATGGCGCTGCGCGAGCTCGACGGCGGAGACGCGCCGACGAGGGTGCGCGTGGCCGTCGAGATGGTGGCCGACCCGTCGATGCAGCGCGCGCTCGAGGTGTCGTCGCAGCCCGCCGCGAGAGAGACCGCGAGCGTGGCGAAGAGGGGCTGAGACCGCGCGGGGCTACAGCGCGAGGAGCACTTCGGAGGCCGCGAGGAGCACGGGGCCGGGGCCGTGCACGTCGTTGATCGGGTGCGCGCGCGTCGCGTAGTAGTTGAGGTCTTGACCGATGACGGTGCCCTCGCACACGTCGCTGATCGCGCCGTCGCGCGCGACGCGCTCGCCGAGGCCGCGCATGCCGCGCATCGCGACGGAGAGGTCTTCGCGGGGGATCCATCCGCGGCTCACGGCGCGCGCGATGGAGTACGTGAACATCGCCGTGCACGAGGTCTCCTCCCAGAGCTCGGCGTGGTCGAGCACCTGGTGCCAGCGGCCCGACGGAGCCTGGAGGCGCTTCACGCCCTCGATGTGCCTGCGGAGGATGTCGAGCACGCGCGGTCGATCGGGGTGGCTCTCGGGGAGCGCCGAGAGCACCTCGACGGTCGCCACCATCGCCCACCCGTTGGCGCGTCCCCACTTGAAGGGCGCGACGCGGTCGGCGCCCACGAAGCTCGCGTGGAACCACAGCCCGTCGCGGTCCTGCTGGCGGCGCGCGAACGCGATGATCTGCCGCGCGGCGTCGTCGAGGTACCGCTGCTCGCCGGTCTGCCTCGCCCACCGCACGAGGAACGGGCAGCTCATGAAGAGGTCGTCGATCCAGAGGGTCTGCGCCCACTCGGGACGCCAGAACGCGCCGTCGGGCAGGCGGCTCTGCCGCGACGAGATGTAGTCACCCACGGCGCTCATGAGCGTGCTCTGTCCGCGCGTGAGCGGAGCCCCGTCGCGCTGCACGCCCTCGAGGATCTGGCTGCTCATGGCGCCGCAGTTGTCGAGCGATCCGAGCATCACGGCGCCGAGCACCGGCGCCCTGCGGAGCATGTCGTCGACGTCGCGGCGGTGCTCCGCGCCGTAGCGCGCGTCGACGTCGCGGAGGTAGCCGTAGGTGTGCCCGATGATCTCGTTGTGGCGCGTGACGAAGTCCGCGTACGAGCGGTCACCCGTGGCCGCGGTCGCGCGGAGCATGCCGTACAGGGTCACGCCCCAGGGGTAGTTCCACGTGATGCCGCGCGGCGCGGCGTTGGCCCTCACGGCCTCCCACGAGTCGAGCGCGTAGCCGCCCTCGGCGAGCGGAACGATCTGCCTCCGCGCGACCGACTCGACCACACGCTGCGCCTCGACGCGGACCTCGCGCTGCTCGCGCTGCGCCGCAGACTCTCCCCCGCCCGTGAAGTCTACCGGGAGGCGCTCGATGACCACCGAGGCCGCCGACGGAGCCAGACGCGAGGGCGTCAAGCTCGCGTCCTGCGGCGCGCTCCCCGCATCGTCGCCGACCGGCGAGATCGGAGCCCCAGGGACGGCGCCATCGGGCGCACACCCCGTGAGAGAAGCCCAGAGCACCATCGCGAAGCCGACACTACGCTTCTGTGAGTTCATGTGGGTTGAGTCGGGTATAACCGCACAATCACACTACAGCAACCTCGGCTGTGGCGATTGTTCCGCATGCGTGCGGACAGTTCTGGGACGGGGGTTCAGGCGAGGCGCGTGAGGGCGCCGCGGAGGCGGAGGATCTTCTCTCGGAGCGCGGCCATGTCGGCGCGTCCCTGCTCGACGACCTCGGCGGGCGCGCGGCTCGCGAAGTCGGGCGCGGCGAAGCGCTTCTCGAGGCCCGCGAGGTCCTTCTCGGCGCGGGTGATCTCGCGCGTGAGGCGCTCTCGCTCCTTCGCGACGTCGATGAGCCCTTCGAGGTGCACGACCACTTCGAAGTCGCCCGTGGCGTGCGAGCCCGCGAGCTTCGGCGCGGTGTAGCCCTCGCGGAGCACGGCGCGCAGCTCGTCGATCACGGCGTAGCGGATGAGCTGTCCGCGCACGCGTTCGAGCGTCACGCGCGCGCTGTCGGCGGCGCACACGACGTCGACGGTCACGGCCTTGCGCGGCGGCAGGCCCGACTCCTGGCGGACGTTGCGCACCATCGAGGCCACGTCGGTGAGCAGGCCCACCTCGGCCTCGGCGCCCGTGTCGACGAGGGAGTCATCCACGGTGGGCCACGAGGCGAGCGCGCAGAACTCCGCGGAGGACCACCGCTCGGCGCGCCCCGGGAGGAGCTGCCACAGCTCTTCGGTGAGGAACGGGCACAGCGGGTGGAGCAGGCGCATCGAGGTGTCGAGCACGTGCACGAGGGTGGCGCGCGTGGCCTCGCGGGCCTTGGGGTCGTCGCCTTCGAGCACGGCCTTCGCGAGCTCGACGTAGACGTCGCAGAACTCCGTCCAGAAGAAGCGGTAGATGGCGTTGGCCATCGCGTCGAAGCGGTACTCGTCGATGGCGCGCGAGACCTCGCCCACGACGCCCTGGAGCTTCGAGAGGATGTACCGATCGGCCACGTCGAGATCGGCGCGCACCGCGGAGACGGGCTGCACGGGACCGACTCCGCCCTTCATCATCACGAAGCGCGTGGCGTTCCAGATCTTGTTGAGGAAGGCCCTGTAGCCCGCGGCGCGCGGGATCGAGAGCTTCACGTCGCGGCCCCACGAGGAGAGCGCAGCGAGCGTGAACCGCAGCCCGTCAGCCCCCGTCTCGGGAATGCCCTCGGGGAACTCCTTCTCGATGTTCTTGAGCACCGAGGCGAGCTTCTTCTCGGGGATCGGGTACGTGCGCGTCTTGTCGAGGAGGTTTGGCAGCGTGATGCCCGCGATCACGTCGAGGGGATCGATCGCGTTGCCCTCGCTCTTCGACATCTTCTTGCCCGCGGCGTCCCTCACGATCGCGTGCAGGAACACATCGCGGAAGGGCGTCTCGCCCATGAGGTGCCTGCCGAACCACACCATGCGCGCGACCCAGAAGAACAGAATGTCGCTCCCGGTCTCGAGCACCGAGCCCGGATAGAAGAGCTCGAGGTCCTCCGTCGCGTCGGGCCATCCGAGCGTCGAGAAGGGCCACAGGCCCGAGCTGAACCACGTGTCGAGCACGTCCTCTTCCTGCGCGTAGCGCGAGGGGTCGCGCGCCTCGAGGTCGTCGCGGCTCGCCAGCGCGAGCTTCGCCATCACGAGGTCGTCGTCGACCGTGCGCAGCACCACCGCGAGCAGCTCGCGGCCCTCGAGCCCGCGCTCCCTCGCGGCGGTCGCCTCGGTGCTGCGGCCCTTGCGCGTAGCGTCGGCGTCGATGACCTCGTCGAGGCGCTTGAGGTCGTAGAACACCGGGATCCGATGGCCCCACCACAGCTGCCGCGACACGCACCAGTCGCGGTTGTTGTTCATGAAGTGGTCCCAGGTCTTCTTCCAGTGCTCGGGCAGGATGCGCGTCTGGGGGTTGTCTCCCTCGACGATCTTGAGGGCCTCGTCGGCGAAGCCCTTCGTCTTCATGAAGAACTGCCGCGAGAGCATCGGCTCGATGACCGCGCCCGAGCGCTGGCTCACCGACACGTTGTGCCGGATCTTCTCCGTGCCGCGCTCGAGGCCGCGCTCCTCGAGGGCCTTCTTCACGGCCTTGCGCGCCTCGTAGCGCTCCATGCCCTCGAAGGCCCCGCCCTCGGCGTTGATGCGCGCGTCGAGCGTGAAGATGTTGATCATCGGGAGGCCGTGCCGCCGCCCCATCTCGAAGTCGTTGGGGTCGTGCGCGGGCGTGACCTTCACGGCGCCCGTGCCGAAGCTCTTGTCGACGTACGAGTCCGCGATCACCACCACCCTGCGGCTCGCGAAGAAGGGGTGCGAGAGTTCCCTGCCGACGAGGTGCTTGTAGCGCTCGTCGTCGGGGTGAACGGCCACGGCCACGTCGCCGAGCATGGTCTCGGGGCGCGTGGTGGCCACGACGATCTCGACGCCCTCCATGCCCTTCACGGGGTAGGCGAAGCGCCAGAGCTCGCCGTCCTTCTCCTCGTAGTCGACCTCCTCGTCGGAGAGCGACGTGAGGAGCTGCGGGTCCCAGTGGATCAGCCGCTCGCCGCGGTACACGAGCCCGTCATCCCAGAAGCGCACGAAGGCCTCGACCACGGCGCGGTTGCACACGCTGTCCATGGTGAAGCGCTCGCGCGACCAGTCGGCCGAGGCGCCCATGGCCTTGAGCTGCTCGACGATGCGGTCGCCGTTCTTGCGCTTCCACGCCCACACGCGGTCGAGGAAGGCCGCGCGGCCCAGGTCGTGGCGGCTCTTGCCCTCGTGGCGCTTGAGCTCCCGCTCGACGACGGCCTGCGTGGCGATGCCCGCGTGGTCGACGCCCGGCAGCCACAGGGTCGCGTCTCCGCGCATGCGGTGGGTCCGCGCGAGCACGTCCTGGAGCGTGACGAAGAGCGCGTGGCCCATGTGCAGCGAGCCCGTCACGTTGGGCGGCGGCATCATGATCACGTAGGGCTTCGCGCCCGCGCGCGCCGCGGCCATGTCGGGCTTGAACACCCCCGCGTCGAGCCAGCGCGGATACCACTTCGCCTCCGCCGCGTGGGGATCGTATCGATCCGGGAACTCGCTTGCGCTCGTGGTCGTCATGGCGGTCGCCACTATCACGTCACGGCACGCGCGCGCTATCGGGTTCCCCTGTTGACTCAGGGGCCCTGCCCGACGTTTCATCGTCGATATGCGCGCAAGTCTCCGACCACTCTCGTGGCTCACCGCCGCGGTCGTCATGGGCTGCTCTTCGGAGCCCGTGCGCCCCTTCGCAACCCCCGACGCCGCGTTCCCCGTGGACGCAGCACACACCGACGTCGTCGCGACCGACGCGCCGCCCGTCGACGCCGCCCCCGGCTGCGGAGACATGGACCGTGACGGCATCTCCGACGCCATCGAAGGTCGCACCGAGAACCGCGACACCGACTCCGACGGCACCCCCGACTACCTCGACACCGACTCCGACGACGACGGCTACTTCGACCAGAACGAGGCCCGCAGGAGCTACCCCGGCTTCGCCTCGATGGCCATGCCCGCGCCCGCGTGCAGGAGCCCCGGCGACAACTGCGACTTCGACATGGGCGACACGGTCCCCAACTTCCGCGACGTCGACTCCGACAACGACGGGCTCACCGACCACGAGGAGCTCCTCGCGCGCACCAACCCCTGCGCGGGCGACACCGACAGCGACGGCGTGACCGACCTCATCGAGGCCGCGGCCATGAGCGACGGCCGCGACCCCGTCTCACGCCCGAGCGCCAGCAGCCTCTACGTCGTGCTCCCGTATCACCCGCCGGATATGCCCGGCCCCCACGAGATGCGCGAGTTCACCTTCTCGACGCGCATCCGCCAGGCCGACGTGTTCTTCCTCGTCGACAACTCGGGCTCGATGTCGGGCACGATCACCAACATCCGCACGAACTTCAGCGGGATGATCGTGCCGATGATCCGCGCGGCGATCCCCGACGTGCGCTTCGGCGTCGGGTCCTTCGTGAGCCTCCCCAACGGCGTCGACGGCCAGGCGGGGCACCCCGGCGACTACAACCTCTGGGTCCGCCAGCGCCTCACCACCGACGTCACCGCGGCGCAGATGGCCTTCACCCGCATGCGCACCATCGACCAGGACGCGCCCGGGTTCGCGGGCGGCGACGGCCCCGAGAACTCCACCGAGGCTGCGTTCGAGATCATCGCGGGGCAGGGCAACCGCGGCTACGAGAACGACCCCGCGGCGCTGCGCACGGTCATCAACGCGCTCGACCCGATGGGCAACGGCTGGGCGGCGCGCATGATCCCCGAGCGCGACTGCGGCGCCGACCCCGACATGCCCGGCGGCATCTACGGCTGGGGCTGCTTCCGCGAGGGGCGCATCCCCATCGTGGTGCTCACCTCCGACGCCGACTGGTACGACGGCTGCGCCGCGGGCTCGCCCCGCACGCCGGGCACGCCCAACCCCTCGCACAACTGCGACGAGCTCGTCGACGCGTTCAACCGCCGCGGCGCGTTCTTCATCGGCCTCGACGTGGGCAGCTCGCAGACGGCCAACAACGCCCGCGTCGTCGCGACGCGCACGATGACCCTCAACGGCATGGGGCAGCCCATCGTGTTCACGGGCGCGGGCAGCGCCGGCGTGTCGACGAACGTCGTCAACGCCATCTCGGAGATCGCGGGGCGCGCGCGGCAGAACATCACCACGCGCGTGCAGGCCGACGCGATGGCCGAGGGCATCACCGCGGGGCACACCACGTCGGACTTCATCCGCTCGGTGGTCACGCTGCGCGGCGAGCCCGACGCGCCGACGGGCTTCGATCGCCGCGACGAGAGCACGTTCTTCAACGTCGACCCGCGACGCGCGTGACCTTCAACGTCGACTTCTACAACGACTTCCAGCCCGGCGGCGTCACGGCGAAGCTCTTCCGCGCGACGATCCAGGTGATCGGGCGCGGCGACACCGTGGTCGACGAGCGGCCCGTGTACATCGTCGTGCCGTCGGCCAACAGCCAGCTCATCCCGCAGTGACGCGACGCTCCGGCGGCGCCCTCGCGGTCAGCGCGCGGGCGTCGCGGGGCGGAACGCTTCGATCAGAAAATCCCTGAACACCGTGACCTTCTTCGGGATGTGCCGCGCGCCCGGGTACACGATGAAGATCGACACGCTCCCCCACGACCACTCGGGGAGCACCCGCACGAGGCGCCCGTCGGCGACATCCATCGCGGCGAAGAAGCCCGGCAACGGACCGACGCCCGCGCCCGCGCGCAGCATCGACCGCACGAACGAGAACTCGTTGCCCCCGAGGCGCCCGCTGGCCGTGAAGGGACGCTCCACGCCGTTGTTTGTAAGGGGCCATTCGGCCTGTCCGTCGACGGGCCGAAAGAGCACGCAGTCGTGCTTCGAAAGCTCGTCGGGCTTCTGCGGCGCGGGCTTGCGCGCGAGGTAGAGCGGCGACGCGTAGAGGTGCGTCTCGGGCTCGCAGAGCTTGCGCGCCACGAGGGTCGAGTCCTTGAGCCGCTGCGACGCGCGGATCGCCACGTCGAAGCCCTCTTCGACGAGGTTGACCGTGCGCGCCGAGAGGTCGACGTCGAGCTTCACCTGCGGGTTCTTCGCGGCGAAGCGCACGAACACGTCGGCCAGCAGGGCCTCGCCGATGTCCACGGGCGCCGTCACGCGGAGCGTCCCGCGCGGCTGCTCCTCGCGCTCGCCAGCCACCACCGCCGCGTCGCGGAGGCCCGCCACGTGGGGCGCCACGCGCTCGTAGAACACCCGCCCCGCGTCGGTGAGCGCCACCTTGCGCGCCGTGCGCTGCAAGAGGGGCGTTCGAAGCGCGTCCTCGAGCCGCGCCACCCCGCGGCTCAGCGTCGACTTCGGGACCGCGCGCTTGCGCGCCGCTGCGGTGAACGATCCGGCCTCCACGACCTGAACGAACACCGCGATCTCATCGAGCATCATCGTTGCGTCCATGCAACCACCGGCCGCGAGTGTCAGCCGGTCGCGCACGCGTTGCAACGGAGACGTGAGCGCCTCGCGTGTAAAGCTTCGCGCGAGGTGTCCGTTCAGGGATCGTCGAAGACGGCTTCGCGCTTCTCGAAGACGGCGAGGGCGGCCTCCATCTGCTCGGGGCTGCCGATGAGCTGCTGCTGGAGCTCGGTCTCGAGGCGCAGGGCCGCGGGCGCGTCGAGCCGGGGCGCGCGCTCGATGAGCTGCTTGATCGCGCGGACGGCCTTCGGAGAGCGTGCGGCGATGGAGCGCGCGACCTCCATCGCCTCGGCGAGGGGGTCGTCGCAGGTGCGCGTCGCGAGGCCCACGCGCGCTGCTTCTTCGCCCGAGATCACGCGGCCCGTGAAGGCGAGCTCGCGGGCGACGTCGTCGCGCACGAGGCGGTGGAGCATGGTCGAGAGGCCCATGTCGGGGACGAGCCCGTAGCGCACCTCCATGATCGAGAGCTGCGCGAAGGGGTGCACGTAGCGGAGGTCCGCGCCGAGGGCGATCTGGAGCCCGCCGCCGAGCGCCGCGCCGTGCACCGCCGCGAGCACGGGGAATGGCAGCGCGGTCCACACGCGGCAGACGCGCTGCGCGAGGTTGGCGCCGCCCTCGTCGCGCTCGCCGAGGAGCTTCATCGCTGACTCCGCGCCCGAGGCCATGAAGGCGGGCCAGTCGAGGCCCGCGCAGAAGGCCTTTCCTTCGCCCGAGAGCACGGCGACGCGGACGCCGCGCGCGTCGCGGAGTCGCTCGCCCGCGGACGAGAGCGCTTCGAACATCGCGAGGTCGAGCGCGTTGCGCTTGTCGGGGCGGTTGAGTCGCACGTGGGCGACGTGCTTGTCGACGGTGACGAGGACGCGATCGGAGCTCATGCCGCGAAGGTATCACCCGCGTCGGGCGACGCGGTG